>NZ_QNFZ01000128.1 GCF_003313395.1 Nonomuraea lactucae
GCCCCGCACAACGTGGCCAACGCGCTCGCCGCCGCCGCGCTCGCCCGCACCCTGGGCGTGCCCGCCGCCGCCGTACGGCGGGGGCTGCGCGACTTCATCCCCGACCCGCACCGCCTGGCCCACGTCGAGCGGATCGGCGAGGTCGACTACGTCGACGACTCCAAGGCCACCAACCCCCACGCCGCCGCCGCGGCCCTGTCGGCCTACCCGTCGGTCGTGTGGGTCGCGGGCGGCCAGCTCAAGGGGGCCGACGTCGACGAGCTGGTGCGCGGCGCCGCGCCGCGGCTGCGAGCGGCGGTGCTGCTCGGGGCCGACCGGGCTGCGATCGCCGAAGCACTCGCGCGACACGCCCCGAATGTCCCCGTCGTCGACATCGCCGACCAAGACACTGGAGCGATGAACCGAGTCGTCTCCGAAGCCGCCCGCCTGGCCTCGCCGGGGGACACCGTGCTGCTCTCCCCGGCGGGCGCGTCGCTCGACATGTTCGCCGGATACCCCGCCCGAGGGGAGGCCTTCGCGCGAGCCGTACGCGAGCTGAAGGCGGCGACGTGAGCGCGACCACCGAGGAAGGCCCCAAGCAGAGGACCACCGAGGAAGGCCCCAGGCGGCGGACCACCGGCGAAGGCCCCCGGCGGAGCCCGGTCGAAGGGCCGGCGGGATGGGCCCGCGAGCAGCTGGGCGCGCTCCGCGAGCTGCTGGGCAAGCCGCTGACCACCTACTACCTGATCATCGGGTGCAGCGCGCTGCTGCTCGCGCTCGGGCTGATGATGGTGCTGTCCGCGTCGAGCATCGAGGCGATGCAGAAGACCGGCAACCCGTTCACGTGGTTCATCAAGCAGTCGCTGTCGGCCGCCATCGGCCTGCCGGTCATGTGGGCGTGCGCCCGCGTGCCGTACAAGTTCTTCCGCTGGGCCGGCTACCCGCTCATGGCGCTGTCGATCATCGCGCTGGTCATGGTGCTGTTCATCGGCTCCTCGGAGCTGGGCGCCCAGCGGTGGATCTACCTCGGCCCGCTGACCGTCCAGCCGTCCGAGCCGGCCAAGCTCGGCCTCGCCCTGTGGGGCGCCGACCTGCTGGCCCGGCGGGCGCGGCAGGGTCGCATCGAGTGGCGGCACATGCTGATCCCGCTGATGCCCGGCACCGCCATCCTGGCCGTCATGGTCATGCTCGGCCGCGACCTGGGCACCACCCTCGTGCTCTTCATGATCTTCCTGGCGCTGCTGTGGGTGGTGGGCGCCCCGCTGAAGCTGTTCGGCGGCATCCTGGCGCTCGCCGTGCTGGCCGCGATGATCATGATCCGCGTCGAGCCGTACCGCATGGCGCGCATCGGCGCGTTCCTCGACCCCTGGGCCGACGCGCAGGGCGCGGGCTACCAGGCCGTGCAGGGGCAGATCGCCATGGGCTCGGGCGGCTGGTTCGGCCTCGGCCTGGGCAGCAGCCGGGCCAAGTGGAGCTGGCTGCCCCACGGCGAGAGCGACTTCATCTTCGCCATCCTCGGCGAGGAGCTCGGCCTCATGGGCACGCTGGTCGTGGTGGCGCTGTTCGGCCTGCTCGGCTACGCGGGGCTGCGGGTCGCCTCCCGGGTCAACGACGCCTTCGTACGACTCGCGGCCGCGGCCATCGTGGCCTGGATCGCCGGGCAGGCCATCGTCAACATGGGCGCCGTGCTCGGCGTGCTGCCCATCACCGGCATCCCGCTCCCCCTGGTCTCCTACGGCGGATCGGCGCTGCTGCCGACCCTGGCCGCGCTCGGCATGCTGCTGTCGTTCGCCAAGAGGGAACCGGGTGCTCGCGAAGCTCTGGCCGCTCGCGGCCCCGGACCGGCCACACGGGCCCTAAGCTGGCTTGGCCTGGCGGGAATGACCAGAGGCAGAGCGAGACGTTAGGGAGTGCACATGAGGGTGGTCCTCGCCGGTGGGGGGACGGCCGGCCACATCGAGCCGGCACTCGCCCTGGCCGACGCGCTGCGCCAGCTCGACCCGGGCATCGGCATCACGTGCGTCGGCACCGAGCGCGGGCTCGAGACGCGGCTGGTCCCCGCCAGGGGCTACGACCTGGAGCTGGTGCCCGCGGTGCCGCTGCCCAGGACCATGACCCCGCAACTGCTCACCATGCCGGGCCGGCTCGCCGTGGCGGTCAACGCGTGCGCCGGGATCCTCGACCGGGTCTCCGCCGACGTCCTGGTCGGGTTCGGCGGCTACGTCGCCACCCCCGCCTACCTCGCGGCCAAGCGCCGGGGCGTGCCGATCGTCGTCCACGAGGCCAACCCGCGCCCCGGCCTGGCCAACCGGCTGGGGGCCAGGCTCACCGACCACGTCTTCACCGGCTTCCCCGACTCGGCGCTCAAGGGCGCCTACATCGGCACCCCGCTGCGCCGTGAGATCGTCTCGCTCGACCGGCTGTCCACCGGTGACCGGGCACGATCCTGGTTCGGCCTGGAGAGCGACCGGCCGACCCTGCTGGTCTTCGGCGGCTCGCGGGGGTCCAGGGCGATCAACCTGGCCGCGCTCGCCGCCGCGCCCGCGCTGCGCGCCGCCGGCGTGCAGGTGCTCCACGTGCTCGGCCCGGACAACGCCGCCGATCGGGAGCCGCCGCCCGGCGACCCCCAGTACGTCCTGCTGCCGTACATCGACCGCATGGACCTCGCCTACGCGGCGGCCGACCTGGCGCTGTGCCGAAGCGGCGCGCTCACCTGCGCCGAGATGACCGCGGTCGGGCTGCCGGGCGCGTACGTGCCGCTGTCGCAGGGCAACGGCGAGCAGCGTGTCAACGCCGAGCGCATCGTCGCGGTCGGCGGCGGTCTCGTGGTCGACGACGCCGAGCTGTCACCCGATTGGATCATCCACCACGTGCTGCCCATCCTGCACGACCCCGAGCGGGTCGCCGTCATGTCGGAAGCCGCCGCCAGGCTGGGGCGCAAGGACGCCGATATCATGCTGGCAAAGAAAGTCTTGGAGATAGCCCGATGAGTCTCGTCAAGCTGGTAGATCCCGTGTCCGTCGCGGACCTGGGGCGCGTGCACTTCATCGGCATCGGCGGCGCCGGAATGTCGGGCATCGCCCGCATCCTGCTCAAGCGGGGCGTGCGCGTCTCCGGCAGCGACGCGCGCGGCAGCGACCTGGTGAGCGAGCTGCGCCGGCTGGGCGCGATCGTGCACATCGGCCACGCGGCCTCCCACATCAAGGACGTCGACACCGTGGTGGTGTCCACCGCGATCCGCGACTCCAACCCCGAGCTGGGCGAGGCCCTCAAACAGGGGCTGCGGGTGATCCCCCGGGCCGCCGCGCTCGCGTCCGTGATGGCCGGCCGCACAGCCGTGGCCGTCGCGGGCACCCACGGCAAGACGACGACCACCTCGATGCTGACCGTGGCCCTGCAGAAGTGCGGGGCCGACCCCTCCTACTGCGTGGGCGGCCAGCTCGTCACCACCGGGCTGGGCGCTGACGAGGGGTCCGGAGAGGTGTTCGTGGCCGAGGCCGACGAGAGCGACGGGTCGTTCCTCATGCTCGCGCCCGACATCGCCGTGGTCACCAACGTCGAGGCCGACCACCTCGACAACTACGGCGACCCGCGGGCCGTCTACGACAGCTTCGCCCGCTTCACCGAGCGGATCGGGTCGGTGCTCGTCGTCTGCGCCGATGACCCCGGCGCCGCCGAGGTGGCCGAGATCGCGCGGGCGCGCGGCATCCGCGTACGCACCTACGGCGCCTCGGGCGAGGTCCGGGTGACCGGCGTGCGGCCCGACGGCTTCGGCACCACGTTCACCGTCGAGGGGCGGGGAAACGTCCGGCTGGCCGTTCCGGGGGCGCACAACGCGCTCAACGCCACCGCGGTGATCGCCGTGGCCGAGGAGCTGGGGCTCCCGTTCGAGGAGATCAGGGACGGTCTGGCGGCCTTCACGGGGGCCAAGCGGCGCTTCGAGGCCAAGGGCGAGGCGGGCGGGGTCGCCGTCTACGACAGCTACGCCCACCATCCCACCGAGCTGGCCGCCGACCTGCGGGCCGCGCGCGACGTGGTCGCCTCCTACTCGGGCAGCGGGCGGGTCATCGCGATCTTCCAGCCGCACCTCTACTCGCGCACCAGGTTCTTCGCCGACGACTTCGGCTCGGCGCTGGCCCTGGCCGACGAGGCGATCGTGCTCGACGTCTACGGGGCCAGGGAGGACCCGGAGCCGGGGGTGTCCGGGGCCATGGTGGCCGGCCGGGTGCCCCTGCCCGCCGAGCGGGTGGCCTACGCGCCCGATCGGTCCACGGTGCCGGCGCTGGCGGCCTCCCGGGCGCGGCCCGGCGATATCGTGCTGACCATGGGGGCGGGCGACATCACCGAGCTGGGTCCCCAGATCCTGGCCGAGCTCTCCGCCCGCTGACCTCCCCGGGGCGCCGGTGTCCCCGGGGGGACTTGAACTCTCGGCATGCAAGGGGCATCGGGATACATGCGATACCCACATACGGGTGCGCGCGTGGCAATTCCGCGACCTATGACATGCTGGCGGGTCAGATCGCTGACGATGCCGAGTTGCTGGCCTTGATCGAGCAGTTCCTGTGCCGAAGCGGCAGCCGAACCTGCTGTTCGGGCGGCGAATGCATCCAGCTGATCGACGCCAGCAACCTCCGCGCCGGTCACACGCTGTACGGACGTGGCCACCTTGATCACCAAAGCTGGAAAGAGCGGCGACGTGGGGCATCTCGAGCAGGCCCGCGTCATTCTCCGCGATCTTTCGCGCATCGAGAGGAATGCCATGCAGGTGCTGCGTCAGTTGTAGCTCAAGGTCATACCGAGCCGACCAGCCGAGACCAGCACCAGCACAGGACGCGCGGCAGCACGAGCTGCCCGCGCTGCAAGAGCGTCTTGAGCTTGCCGAACCCGGTCATCTTGCGGCGGTTGTCGGTCCACACGCCCGCGACCCCGTACGTGCCGCACTCGATCGTCAGCCGCTCGCGAAGCTGCTCGGTTGGATATGAGCCCACGCCGTTGATCTCCGATGCGACAACTCGTAGGTCATAGAGCGGTTCAGCCGCACGTTCAAGGAGCACCTGGCGCGGTGCCGTAAGGCACTCACCAAGCAGGGAGTTGAGGCGGAGCTCGAGTAGCTGGGCGTGCGAGGCCCGATCCTCCAGATGAGCAACGCCATCGACGAGCAGCGCATCCGATCGCTGGCGGACCGGCGCGACGACCTGCGGCACGCGTTGGGATGGGACCACCGTCTGGTCGTCCTCGGCGTGGGGCAGATACAGCCGAGAAAAGGCGTCGAGGAATTCGTCTCCTGTGCGCGGAGCCTGCCGCATCTGAGATTCGTGTGGGTGGGCGGAATGCAGTTCGGCATGCTCTCCGACGCCCGGCACGACCTGACGCGTCTGCGGGCCAACGCCACGGACAACGTGACGTTCACGGGTCTGGTGCCGAGGGAGAAGGTCTTCGAGTACTGCGTGGCGGCCGACGTGTTCTTCCTGCCGTCCAAGCACGAGACGTTCGGGCTCGCCACGCTGGAGGCCGCCACCGCCGCGTTGCCGCTGGTCGGGCCCGATCTTCCGTGCTACTGGGAATGGCTGAGGGACGCCCGGACGGTGACGGAGTCCGTCGAGCTGCTCCGGGGCATGGAGGACGCGAAGGCGCGCGCCACGTGGGCGGCGCTCGCCTCCGCCGCCCACGGCGCACGACTCGCGGACGCTGACGGACGGCCTGCGCGACGGGTATCTCCTCGCCGCGGCGCGGCATCGGCCGTGCGGCGATCCGTGAAGACGGTGACCCGTGAAGCCGGTGACCTGCGGAGAGCGGTGTCCGCGCATATGACAGAGTTCACGGCCGTTTGGTGTAGTTGTTTTCTACGTGACGCGAACTCCTCAGGTCGCGGGCCGTACAGCTCGCCCATGAGCCGCCCCGACGTCTCAGGCGGCGGCGAGTCGGTGATGTCCCGTGCCGATCACCGGCATCGGTCCTTGTCCGTACGGGGCGGGATGCCTGGTCTGCGAGCACGGTGGCGTGGCGGTGCTTTCGCGGGCCGGCGGTGAGACTGGCGAGTCCCGGCCGACCGTGGCGTTTCCCCGCCGAGGCCACCCGGCTGGAGCGCCTCGGTGCCCGTGGTGTCGGGCGCGCCGGTCGAGCGCCACGGGGACGCGGGTATCAGCAGGCAGAGCAACATCGCCGCCGCGCACATCAGCGCGAGGGTCAGGAAGCCGTCGACGAAGCCGCTCTCCCTCGGGTAGCCGGTCGCCTGCGGACTCGCGGTGACTATGGCGGTGACCAGCGCGGTGCCCACGGCGCCGCCGACGGTGCGGATGTTGGCGTTCACGCCACTCACGGTGCCGGTCTGGGTGGCCGGTACCGCCTGCACGATGACGCTGGTCAGCGTCGCGTAGGCCATGCCGAGCCCGATGCCGAACACGCCGGCGCCCGTGGCGACCTTCCAGGGGGAGTCGTGGAACAGCGCGAAGCCGGCGCTCGAAAGGGCGAGCAGGGCGGACCCGGCGGCCAACTGCGCTTTCAACCCCAGCCACGGGGCCAGCGCGCCGCTGACCGGGCTCGTCGTCGCCTGCAGGATCGGCATCGGAGCCAGGAGCAGTCCCGCGACGGTGACCGAAGCACCGAACCCGTAGCCGCCCGCGGGCGGGGTCCGCATGAGCTGGGGCAAGAATCCCAGCACCCCGAACATCCCCGCGCCGAGCAGGAACGCGATGAGGTTGGGGGCCCACACTCCCCGCCGCCGCATCATCCGTATGTCGATCACCGGGTTGTCCGTACGGGTTTCGATGACCGCCCACGCCGCGGCGGCCACCACCGCGGCGGCGAACAGGCCGACGGTGGCGGGGGAGGACCAGCCCCACCTCGCGCCCATGCTCAGGGGGAGCAGCAGCGCGACGAGCCACGCGGAGAGCATGGTGGCCGCGAGCCAGTTGACGCGTCCGCCGGAGCGGACCGGCGACGGCGTGACGACCCGGGTGCTGAGCGCCGCCACCGCCACCACGAGCAGCATGGGCAACCAGAACAGCGAACGCCAGCCGACCAGATCGACCAACGGGCCGGCGAGCACGGTGCCGAGGCCGCCGCCGAGCCCCAGCACGCCGGACAGGATGCCGATGGCCGTGGGGACACGGTTCGGTGGGAACTCGTCGCGTACGATCCCGAAGGACAGCGGGAAGACAGCGCCGCCGCAGCCCTGTAGGACTCGGCCGACGAGCAGCACGGTGACATTCGGGGCCAGGGCGGCGACCAGGCAGCCGAGGGCGAGTGTGCCGAGAGCGATGCGAAGCGCCCGGTCCTTGCCGACCAGGTCCCCGATCTTGCCCAGGATGGGTGTGGCGACGGCCGCGGCGAGCAGGTAGGCGATGAGTACCCAGGACAGGGTGTCCTGGGTGGTGCCGAAGTGCTGCTGGATCGTGGGCAGGACCGGGCTAATGATCGTCTGCAGCATCGCGAACGCCGCCGCGCTTGTCGCGAGCAGCGCCAATGTCCGCCGATCGCGGACCTTCTCCGGGGTCATCATCGAGTCCTTGGTCTGGTCAGTCGAGGAAGGTGACCTCCATCAGCCGGCTTCCCCGCACCCAGTCCTCCACGTGGGTGGGCTGATCGATCTGGCCGGGGTTGCTCGGCTGATTGAGGTCGGCGACGATCTCGGTGAAGATCCGGCGTCGTTCCGCCTCGTCGGTGATGGGCGTGGCCTTCGCCCGGAGGTCCGCCCGCACGCCGTTCTTCAGGTGGAAGGTGAACTCAGGGTTCGCGAGCAGGTTCAGGTACCAACTGGGGCGTGAGGGCAGCCCACTCAGGTAGGTCCTGCCGAGGGCCCGGTAGAACCAGATCTCGATGCGACGCTCAAGCCCTGTGCGGCGCCCGATCGTTGTGATGTCGATGGTTCTGTCCCGCGCCGACGAGGCGGGAGTGATCTCGATGGCCCTGCGTACCGAGTCGTGAACAATCATCTCTCTCCGGCCTTGACCGCGACCCGGAGCAGCAGGTTCTCGGCGCGCACCGGGAGATCCTTGATACGAATGCCCGTCGCGTTGTGGATGGCGTTCGTGATGGCCGCGGCGGTGCCGACGATGCCGATCTCGCCCACCCCTCTGCCGGCGATGGGCCCGAGGTTGGGATCCTCCTCGGTCAGGAACATGGCGTCGATGTCACGTACGTCGGCGTGGGCGGGCACGTGGTAGCCGGCGAGGTCCTGGGTGACGAACCCGCCGAACCGGGTGTCCGGCTCCGCGGCTTCCATCAGCGCCATTCCCATCCCCATGATCATCGCCCCGACCGCCTGCGATTTCGCCGTGAGCGGGTTGATGATCCGGCCGGTCGCGAACACCCCGAGCATGCGGTCGACCTGGACCTCCCCGGTGTCCCGGTCGACCCGCACAGCCGCGAAGTGGGCACCGTAGGCGTGCCGCGAGAAGTTGGAGGGCGTCATGACCTCGAGGGTTTCGGCGCCGGCTTCGAGCCCCTCGTCGGGAATCCCGCCCCCCGCCGAGATCCTCCGTCGCAGCTCGCGGCACGCGGACTCGATGGCCGCCCCCCACGACGCGGTTCCCATCGAGCCGCCCGCGAACGGGGCCGAACCGTGCGACGCGCGTCCCAACTCGATCCGTACATCGGACATCGGCACCTTGAGGGCATCGGCGGCGATCTGGTGGAGCGCGGTGCGCGCACCCGTACCGATGTCGGCGGCGCCGATCCGCACGGTGTATCGGTGAGCGCTGTCGACGCGCGCCGTGGCCGTCGAGGGGAAGAGGTAGTGGGGATATGTCGCCGCCGCCACTCCCATGCCCAACCGCCAGCGTCCGTCGGATGTCGCCCCAGGCTCGGGGCGGCGGTCAGACCAGCCGAACCGCTCCGCGCCGATCCGCAGACACGACACGAGGTTCCGACTGGTGAAGGGCAGCCCCGACTCGGGATCGGTCTCGGGCTCGTTGAGCACTCGCAGCTCGATCGGGTCCATTCCGAGCTGTACGGCCAGCTCGTCCATGGCGGACTCCAGCGCGAACATGCCCGGAGCCTCCCCGGGTGCCCGGACCCACGCCGGGGTGGGGACGTCGAGCGGCAGGACGTTGGTGGTGGTGCGACAGTGCTCGGCGCGATACATCAGGCGTGTGGCGCTGACCGTCTGGTCGGCGTACGTGGTGAGTCGCGACGTCTGCCCGGTCGTTTCGTGGATCACCGACGAGATCCGTCCGTCCGTGCCCGCACCGATCCGTATTCGCTGGCGCGAAGGGCCCCGGTAGGTCGTCAGGCTGGTGGACTGCTGACGGTTGAGGGCCACCTTCACCGGACGGCCGACCAGCCGGGCGGCGAGCACCGCCAGCATGATCGGCGGTCTTGGAGCGGCCTTGGACCCGAACCCGCCCCCCACGTACTCGGCCACCACTTCGACGTTCGAAGGCGGGAGGCCCAGAAGACCGGCAAGCGTCATGGCCGTCCATGGTGGACCCTGGTCCGAGGCGTGCACCGTCAACCGGTCGCCGTCCCACGTCGCCATGGCGGCGTGCGGCTCCATGGGCATCGCGAAGTTCGCCGCCGTGGAGTAGGTCGTGTCCAACCGCACCGGCGCGTCCGCGAAGTCGCGGTCGGCGTCCCCACGTGCCACGTGACCGGGGCTGAGGTCATTGGTGATGTCGGGGACGATCGCCTCGTCGTCTCCCACGGTGAGTTCGAGCCGCGCGTGCTCGGCCTCGGTCACCACGACCACCGCCGCGGCTCCTTCCCGGGCGGCCTCAGGAGTCTCGGCGATCACCGCCGCCACGAGTTGGCCCCGGAAGACCAGGTCCTTCGACTGCAGCAGCAGAAGGTCGGGGAGCGCGCCCATATGCGCTGGCGAGATCTCGCCGTCGGCATGCAGCCGGAGGACGTTCTCGTGGGTCAGCACGTCGAGCACACCGGGCACGGCCAGGGCGGCATCGGTCTCGGCCCGGTCGAGCCGGCCGCGTGCGCACGTCGCCTGGACCGGCCAGGCATAGGCGACGTCGTTCGCGCCGTACTCGACGGCGTAGCGGGCTCTGCCGGTGACCTTGTCGGGTCCATCCAGCCGCGTCACCGCTTGGTTGGTCGAGGTCATCGTCCCGCCTTCTGTGCCGGTGCCAGGTCTCGTACCACCGCGCGGGTGAGCGAGGCCGCAAGGTTGATCTTGAACGCGTTGTCCGGGAGCGGCCGGGCGGTTGCGAACTCGGCCTGGAGGGCCTGCGTGATCAACGAGTCGGTCGGGCGCTCGCCCAGCAGGGCGGCCTCGGCCGTACGCGCACGCCAGGGACGAGGGGCGACGCCGCCGTAGGCGAGCCGGACGTCGACGGCGACCCCGTCCTCGACCTTGAGCATGGCGGCCACGCTTACCAGGGCGAAGGCGAAGGACGTGCGGTCCCGGACCTTGCGGTACCTCGAGGGTGCTCCCGTCGGCGCGGGCAGTTCGACGGCGGTGACGAGGTCGCCCGGCTCGAGGGTGGTATCCCGGTCGGGCCGGTCCCCGGGGAGCCGGTACAGCTCGTCCAGGGTCAAGGCGGACACGCTGCCGGTGGCCCTGCGGACGCGGACCACGGCGTCGAGGGCCGCCAGGGCGACCGCCATGTCACTGGGGTGCGTCGCGACGCAGTGCTCCGACGTCCCGAGGACGCCGAGCTCGCGGTGCGCTCCAGCGATCGCCGGGCAACCCGAACCGGGCGAGCGTTTGTTGCAGGGCTTGGTCACGTCCTGGAAATAGCCGCATCGGGTGCGCTGCAACAGATTGCCGGCGATGCTGGCGGCGTTGCGGATCTGGCCCGAAGCACCGGCCAGGATCGCCTCGGACACCAGAGGGTAGCGTCGGCGGATCCCGATGTCGCCGGCCAGACCGGCGTTCGTCACACCGGCGCCGACCACCGTCCCCCATTCGTGATGGGTGAGCTCGGTCAGGTCCAGGTCCTGAACGTCGACAAGCAGGTCGGGAGTCACGACGTCGAGCTTCATGAGGTCGGTCAGGTTGGTGCCTCCCGCGATGAACACAGCGTCCGGCGATCGCCGGACGAGGGCGGCCGCCTCGGCCTGCGTCCGCGGGCGAGCGTAGGAGAGAGGTTTCATCAGACCGTTCCGTTCGCGTCCTGCCGTGCGACGTCCTCGATGGCGTCGACGATGCTGGGATAGGCGCCACACCGGCACAGGTTGCCGCTCATCCGCTCGCGGATCTCTTCCCGGCTGAGGGTGGAGAGCTCCACCTCGGCATTCGCCAGGTCCGGCGTCACCAGGCTGGGCCAGCCGCGGCGGGCCTCGTCCATCGCTCCGATCGCCGAGCAGACCTGGCCGGGAGTGCAGTACCCGCACTGGAGGGCGTCACGGGCGACGAACGCTTCCTGAAGCGGATGCACGCCATCTGTGTCGAGGCCCTCTATGGTGACGACCGACGCGTCGTCGAGCGTCACCACGAGTTTGAGGCAGCTCAGGACTCGCTGACCGTCCACCAGGACTGTGCAGGCGCCGCACTGCCCGTGGTCGCACCCCTTCTTCGTGCCGGTGAGGCGCAGCGTCTCCCGGAGCAGGTCGAGCAGAGTGCTGCGGTGGTCGATCTGCTGCTCGTGCACTTTCCCGTTGACGGTGATCCTGACCATGCTTCTTGTATCGGTGTTCATGCTGAGACCCCTTGCTGCGGCGCTCTCCTGGTCAGTCGGCGGCGACGGCGAGATCGGGCTGGAGCGCGGGACCGAGCATCAGCCCACCGTCGAGGACGAACTCCGAGCCGGTGGCGAACGACGCGTCCGCGGAGGTGACGAAGAGCAGGAGCTTGGAGATCTCCTCGGGCTCGGCGAGCCGCGGGATGGCGAAGGGCTCGGGTGAGTAGAAGTCGATGATCGGTGCCTGGCCCGCCACCGTGGGCTCGTTGATCAGCGGTGTGGAGACCACGCCGGGGTGGATCGAGTTGACCCGGATGTTGTCGCGGCCCAGTTCCAGAGCGGCACTCTTGGTGAGACCGCGCACCGCCCACTTGCTGGCGACGTAAGGGGCGTAGAACGGGGTTCCGCCGTGGGCCATGGTGGAGGCGATGTTGACGATCACCCCGCCACCGCCCTGTCGCATGGACGGCGCGACGGCTTTGATGCCGAGGAACTGGCCGGTGATGTTGACGGCGAACACGCGCTCCCACGTGCGTCGCTCGGTGTGCTCGATGGGGGCGGCGGGGTTCTGGATCCCCGCGTTGTTGACGAGGATCGAGATCGGACCGAAGCGGCTTGCGGTCGCATCCACCGCGTCGGCCCAGTCGTCCTCGTTGGTGACGTCCAGGTGGACGAAGAGAGCCCGTTCGCCAAGCCTCGATGCCAGGTCACGGCCGATGTCGTTGGCGACGTCTCCGATGACGACGTTGGCGCCCTCGCGGTGGTAGGCCTGGATGTGGCTTGAGCCCATTCCGCCGGTACCGCCGGTGACGAGCACGGTCTGGTTGTCAAAGCGTCCCATGACGCGTCCTTTCCCGAAGACTGAGGTGAGTTACGTGACTCACCTCGCAAACAGTAGGAGGGGATTGATGGTGAGTCAAGTGGCTCGCCTTAGAGGACTTGATCGGGCATAATGGCACCGTGACCACTGAGCCCTCGAGCTATCACCGCCGCTTGGCCGAGCAGAAGCGGACGGCCATCATCGAGGCCGCGACCGGGCTGTTCCTGCACTCCGGATACGACGGGACGTCACTAGCGAAGATCGCCGAGGTGGCCGACGTCTCGAAGGCGACCCTGTTCAAGCAGTTTCCGACCAAGGCGGCGCTGTTCGACGCGATCGTGACCGACTACTGGAAGGTCGAGGACGAGCGTGACCTCACTCCGGAGCCGGGCGATCTGCGGGCCGGGCTGAGGGCGATCGGCAGCAGGTACGCCGCGCTCCTCACCCGTCCTGGCATGGTGGCCCTGTTCCGCATCGTCATCGCCGAGGCGCCACGCTTCCCCGAACTGGGCGAGACCCAGTTCAAGCTCGGCAAAGAGCCGTTCTTCGATGCGGTCCGCCGATACCTCGAAGCCGAGGGCAAGGCCGGAACCGTCCGGCTGGACGATCCGGAGCTGGCGGCCACGCAGTTCCTCGGCATGATCGCGAACTATGTCTTCTGGCCACGGATGCTGCTCATGACCTGGTCTCCCAGCGAAGCCGCGATGGCACACGCCGTGGAGGAGGCCGTTGTCACAATGGAGGCCAGATACGGCGCCTCCAAGAGCATGGATGACGGCTGAGACGAAATCGGGGACGGCTGCTCAACAGGGACTCGCTTCTCGACTCCGCACCGACGGCTCCGCGGAAAGCGGGGCGCCGCCCGGTCGATCGCTGTGGTTACCCTCCGCGGATTTCGCGTTCCCATCCAGGGCAACGGCGTGGCGGGCACTGTCGTGGCGGCGGGACCTGGTGCCGACCCTGCGCTGGTCGGAAGGCAGGTGGCCACCACGACCGGCGGGTCGGGCGGTTATGCGCAGAAGGTCGCGGTCGACGCGGCCATGGTGATCCCGATTCCGGATGGGCTGGGCTTCGAGGAGGCGGTGGCACTGCTGAACGACGGGCGTACGGCGCTGGGTATCGCCCGGGCCGTGGCGCCCAAGCCGGGGGAATGGGTGCTGATCGGGGCCGCGGGCGGCGGGGTCGGCAGCCTGCTGATCCAGGTCGTCAAGCAGGCCGGTGCGCGGGTGGTGGCGACCGCGAGTTCGGCGGCCAAGCTCGACCTGGCCACCGAGCGAGGCGCCGAGGTCGCGATCGACTACACCCGGCCCGGCTGGCAGGACCGCGTCCGGGAGGCGACCGGCGGGAGTGGAGTGGCCGTCGCGTGTGAGGCGATCGGCGGCGCCATCGGGCGCGCCAGCTTCGAACTGGTCGCACCGGGAGGGCGGTTCATCGCGTTCGGCGCGGGCAGCGGCACGATGACCCAGGTCTCCGAGCAGGAGGCGGCCACGCGGCAGGTCACCCTGGTGCCGATGGGCGCGGCGTTCCCCTCGCCCGCCGTCATGCAGGAGATGTCGGTGCAGGCGCTGGCCGACGGCGCCGCGGGGCGGCTGCGGCCGGCCATCGGTCAGAGGTTCCCGCTGGAGCGGGCCGCCGACGCGCATGCCGCCATCGGCGCGCGGACAGCGCTCGGCAAGACCCTGCTGATTCCCTGAACCCCGCTCGGCGCTCGGAAGTCGCCGCCGCGCCGCGTATGCGCACTCACCCGCCTGTGCGAGCAGCTCGCGCGGGCGGGTGCGGGAGCAGGTCCCGGCCAAATCCTCAGCAGACGGCGCGCGGTGCAGGGGGACGACCGGCGGCGGCCGTGGGGAAGCCGTCAATCGGCTGAGGCGGCCTGGATCTTCGCCAGGAGTGCGGACAGTTGTCGTTGCTCAGCGCCAGGACGCGGATCCGCCCATCGGTGGGGTGCGCCCCGCCGTTCGACCAGGCCGGCCTGCTCCAGCTTGGTGCTCATCAGAGTGACGTTGGAAGGATCGCAGTGCAGCCGCCGGGCGAGTTCACGCATGGGAACCGGTGTCTGCTCGGGGTTGAGCGCCCACAGCACACCGGCCAGTGATTCCGCCAGGCCGAATCCGGCCAGGGCGGGGGCGATCTGCGCCTGGGCGGTGCCGGCGACCTGTACCAGTCGGCTGAGCAGGTCGGCCGAGGACATCTGCCGCGGTGCCAGCGTGCGTCCCATGCGACGAGTCTATCTCCCTTCCCTTGACAATTTCATTGAGCTGCTCAAGCATATAGTTGAATAGCTCAAGCACTATGAGGAGATCGCATGCATGACTCACTACGGCTCGAGGGCCGGACAGCCCTGGTAACCGGCGCTTCGACCGGCATCGGCGCCGCCTTCGCGACCGAGCTGGCCAAGCGCGGCGCAAACCTCGTCCTCGTCGCGCGTTCGGCGGGGAAACTGGAGGAACTGGCCACCTCGCTGCGGTCGAGGTTCACCGTCGACGTGGCCACGCCGCGGCTCGATCTAGCCGAGCGGGAGGCCGCGGAGCGGCTCTTCCAGTACGTCACCGACCTGGGAACGCCCATCGACTTCCTGGTCAACAACGCCGGGGTCGGCCATCGAGGGCGGGTCGCCGCTTCGGACCCGGGGCAGATGGCGGCGCTGGTGGACCTCAACGTGCGGGCTGTGCTGGGCATCACCATCCGGTTCCTTCCCGGCATGATCTCCCGCGGGCACGGGACGATCATCAACGTCTCGAGCAACGGAGCCTTCCAGCCCGCCCCCTACATGGCGGCCTACTCGGCGAGCAAGGCATTCGTCCTGTCGTTCACCCAAGCGGTCAGCGCCGAGACCGCGGGCACCGGCGTGCGGGTGCTGGCCCTGTGCCCGGGGCCCACCGACACTCCCATGACGGCAGGCAAGAAGATCCCGGCCATCGCCGGAATGAGAACACCCGAACAGGTCGTCGCCACCGCGTTCAAAGCACTCCCAACCCGGAAGACCTCCGTCGTCGACGGGAAGGCCAACGCCTTCTTCGCCCGCGTGGTCTCCAAACGATTCCCCGAGCCGATCGTCCTGAACCTGGCCCGCCGCGTGATACCAGCGGACGGCGCCCCTCGGCAACCTGTCGCATGAGGCGCGGAGCCTGCGAGGGGGCGCCGTCGATGCTGGCGCCCCTTGGGCAGGTAGTCGCGGAAGCCGAGCTCGAGCGCCTGCCCGACCTCGTCAGAGCCCGCCCCTCCAACGGGCAGCGGCATGCCAGGTCTGATGCGAGTCAGGAGCGCGTGTGGCCCCCTCACCGCACACGGATGGCTGACCGCCTGGCCCCGGCCACGGGGCGACCACCGCACGATCACGGCCGAGCACGTGGCCGGCCGACGGGCCGCCGCGGTCTGCCTGGTAGTTTCTCGGCCTCCCTGGCCGCAATATGACCCCCATACGATCCACGCCTGTGAACGGCTTGGGTGAGTTCCTGCGGGCGCGTCGTGCCGCCTTGTCTCCTGAGGACGCGGGGCTGCCCCGTGGTGTCGGGCTGCGGCGCACGCCCGGCCTGCGTCGGGAGGAGGTGGCATCGCTGGCCGGGATCAGCACCTACTACTACGTGCGACTGGAACAGGGCCGGGAGAGGTCACCGTCGGCTCAGGTGCTCGACGCGCTGGCCAAAGCGCTGGCTCTGGAACCTGACGCGATCCGTCTGCTCCACCAACTGGCCGGGCCGCCGCCGCGGCCCCACTCGATCCCGAGGCCGGAACGGGTCACGCCCAACCTCTTCCGATTGCTGATGTCCTGGACCGGCCAGCCGGCACAGGTGGTCGGGCGCTGGCATGACGTCCTGGCCTCCAACCCGCTGGCCGACGCGCTGCACCGGCCTCTTCGTTACCGTGACAACTTGGCCCGTGCCGTCTTCCTGGATCCCATCGCGCCGAGCTTCTACCCGGACTGGGACCGCGCGGCACGTGCCATCGCGAGCGCGCTCAGGGCCGCCGCCGGCGCTGACCTCGACCACCCGCGACTGACCGAACTGGTCGGCGAGTTGTCCCTCAAGAGTTCGGCCTTCCGCCGCCTCTGGCCGCGGCATGAGGTCCGCTGCAAGGAGGCTACGTCCACCACCCGCTTCTGTCATCCCGACGTCGGCGAGCTCACCCTCGACTACGAGTCGTTTTCGGTGGTCAACGAGCCGGGTCAGCACCTGCTGATCTACCACGCCGCGCCGGGAAGCCCTTCCGCGGACGCCCTGGCACTGCTCGGCAGTCTGGCGGCGGGATCCGAACCGGGGATGTCTCGTCAACGATCATCAGCCCGAGAAACAGACAAAACCTAGAGCGCTGGGTTGGCATCCCCACCCGTAAGACGTGTTCATCGCCGGCCATCCCGAAACACGGGATCGAGTCACACCCCCTGCGACAGAAGTGAGTTCTAGTGAGCCGCAGAGCCCGCTACGCGAAACCCCTCCCCCTACTGATTCGTATTATGACCGTCGCACTGGTCGCCATCCTGCCCGTGACGGCCTATGCCGTCCCCGTACAGGCACAGTCCGTCTGCGGTCTGCCCAGTAGCACCATGAAGTCCCTGAACATGCCCGCGACCGGTGCGGGGACGATGCGTATGAGCCTCATGTGCGGCGCGCAGGCGAAGGTCGCCGACGCCTCGCTGGTGGCCGCCGACGAAGACGTGGTTTTCAACTTCCCCGTCGACGGAGTCAGCCCGGACCGCATGCGTCTGGCGATCGAGGAGATCAACGACTCCCCCAAACCCCTGAGCGAAGCGATCAAGGACGTTGTAGATCAAAGTGCGGTCTTCAATCCGTATCCCCTCTACGCCGAGGCCAATGAGCACAACACGGACCCGGCTCAGGTGGTGTTCGACGGCACGGTACAGGTGACGGCGAGCGGTGGGTTGGTCATCGTCATCCCCTCCTCAGAGGTGCAGGCGTCCTGGTGGTCGTGGGCCGACATCTGGAAGGCGGCTGTCGCCACCGCGGCCGGCCTCGCCGCGGGGGCTGTCGCCTACACGCTGTGCTACACGGCTGCCGGCGCCGTGAGCGAGGGGCTTCTCGCGGTTCTTTGCCCCTCCGTCATGTCTTTCTTCACAGGGTTCGTCGGGTGGGTGGTGTACGCCAAGCTCAAGGGCAAAGAAATGGATGAGACGGTTTTCGTCCAGGGGCTCGCAGTGGCCTTCATGAGCGCCGCCTTTACCGTTTGGTGGGAACTGGGCCTGATGACGTTCCTGAAGGAGATCTTCCCCGCCCTGCTCAAGAAGCTCGGCCAGAAAATCGCTGGCTGGGCGACGACCTTCGCCGGTTGGTTGGGCGACACAGGCTCGGCTGTGTGTAACTGGGTTAGGAGGAAGTTCGGGGAGTGGAGCGAAGCCGTCTGGCCGAAGATCAGGGAGGTGGCCCGTAAGGCAGGCCTCAAGGTCGATCCCGACCCGGCGGCGCGCCTCATGCCCCTGGGCGACTCGATCACCTACGGCGTGGGCAGTAGCGACAACACCGGGTACCGCGACGAGCTCTGGACCCACCTGACCGATAGTGGGCGTTCGGCGAACTTCGTCGGCACGCAGCAGGCGGGCTCCTTCGCCGACCCGGACCACGAGGGGCATCCCGGGTGGCGGATCGACACGATCATGACGGACGCCGCAGACTGCGCTGTGCCCTCGTACCGGCCCAATGTCGTGACGCTGCACGCCGGCACCAACGACATCAACCAGGACTTCGACCTGGCACGCGCACCGTCGCGCCTGGTCCGGTTGATCGACCAGATCCTGGGAGACGCGCCCGAGGCGACGGTGCTGCTCGCGACCTTGGTCCCCGCGACCAAGGATGGCATGCAGCCCAAGATCGACGCCTTCAACGCCCAACTCCCCGGCATCGTCGATCAGTACCAGGCTCAGGGCAAGCATGTGCTGCTGGTCGACATGAGCGCGGTGACCACCGCCGACCTGGCCCAGCCGGCCCACCCCGGCGACTCGGGCTACCGCAAGATGGGCGACGCCTTCTACGTGGGACTGCTGAGGGCCGATGGCCGCGGCTGGCTCAAGGCCCCGGTGGCCGGCACCGGCCAGGTGTGCGTCACCGGCGACCAGCCCGACGACAGCAAGGCCGGACCCGGCTGGAACCCTCTGGGCGTGATCGCCGTCGGCGGCACCATAGTCGATGGGTCGGGGACACCGGTGTCCCGCACCGACATCGCCGACTTCGACGGCGACGACCGCGGCGACTACGCGGTGGTCTACCAGGACGGATCAGTGCAGATCGCACGCAACACCGTCGGCGAGCCCGGCCAACCGGTGTGGGTCCCCTACCGCGACATCCCCTCGATGGTCAACGAGGGCACTGGTGACAAGGTACGCTTCGCCGACCTCAACGGTGACGGTCGCGACGACTACCTGGTGCTGTGGAATACCGGAGCGGTGTCGGCCTGGTACAACCTGCCGGACCGCATGACGTCGGCGGGCATCGTCGCCCCGGGGGTCAGCGGCGCCACCGGTGCGGCGATCCGCTTCGCCGACGTCGACGGCGACGGCCGCGACGACTATCTGCGGGTCGGCGACGACGGCTCCGTCCACGCCTACATCAACACCTATGTCAACGATGGCGCTGGAGGCAGCATCCACTGGGTCGAGCGGCTGAACTGGGCGCCCGGCGTCTCCTACGGCAGCCGCAGCAAGCTGCGGCTCGCCGACGTCAACGGCGACCGCAAGGCCGACTACCTGATGGTCGGCAGCACCGGAGCCGTGCACGCCTACATCAACAACGGCGGAGGCGGGGCCGGCGGCTTCACCCCCTACCTCAACTTCGTCAACGAGACCGGATACCCCGGTGACAAGTCGACGTTCCGCGACATCAGCGGCGACGGCAAGGCCGACTACGTCGTGATCTACGACGGCGGCTCCGTACGTGCCTGGCTCAACAGAGGAGGAAACATCGGCTGACCGGCCAAAACGCCTCGGGCCTCAGGCCCCCCGGACCTGAGGCCCCAGCCGAGCCGGACATGGGCTGTGAGATCCTTCGGCCACCTGCCGCACAGGCTCGTCGCCGAGCAGTCCGGCCGTCCACCCGTGCCCAGGTGTACGGCTGCATGAACCATCCGGCGCGCACGTCGCGGTAAAGTCGCGACAGCGGGTGCGCCGCCCCGTAGGCGGCGCCGCCGACGACGGTCAAGCAGTCGTTGACCACCGACTGCGCCAGCCAGTTCACCGCCAGCTTCGCGCACTGGAACGGCACCATCATTCGCCTGCCGCGCTCGTCCAGGTCACCGGTGAGGTCGTCGTTGAGCTCATCGGCATTGGCGAGCGCCGCCGCGGCCGTGGCACGAAGCGTGTAGAGGTTGGTCTCGATGTCGGAGACAAGGGCCCGCACAGCCGCCGGCGGCGCGGTCGATCGGCGCGCGGCCGCACCGACGGCGATGTCACGGGCGGCGTGTGCGACGCCGGCGTAGATGCCGAGCATGGTGATGGAGCTGACGGTCTGCCCGGCCAGTGCACGGTCGCTCTGCGCACCGATCGCATCCCGCTGCAGCACGTCTTCCGCGGCAAGCCGGCAACCGATGTGTACGGGCAGCTCGGACTGCACCTGACCTATGAACCCGCCCGGAAAACAGTGATCGCCCGAGCTGAGCTCGGGCGATCATGTAGCAAAGTGTGTCCGAGGCCGGACACACGCCGCCCCCTTTCGCGCTCCGGGCGCGCCTCGGGCGATGAGCGACGGATGCGGCGTATGTTCGGTGCCACGAGCAGGACGGACCCGGGGGAGCGATGAAGGCGCGGACGGCGTTGCAGGTGCTGCTCACCGCCGCCGTGGTGGGCATCGCGGCCTGGCTGGTGTTCTTCTCGCCCGTGCTCGGCGTCCGCTCGATCGAGATCGTGGGAAATCTCACAGTCCCCACGGATCGCATCAGGCAGCAGGCCGGGGTGGCCTCCCTGCACCCGCTGGCCACGGTGGACCTCGCCGGCGTGGAGGCCCGGGTGCTGGGCATCCGGCAGCTCGCCACCGCCAAGGCCGAACGGGTCTGGCCCGGCACGCTGAGGATCGAGGTGGCCGAGCGGGAGCCGGTCGCCGCCCTCCCGGTGGGGGGCAAGGCCGCGGTCGTCGACAAGACCGGCGTGGTCATCGAGATCAAGGACGTCACGCCGCCCCTGCTGCCCGTCCTCGTCGTGGACCGGCCGGCGGCGGGCGATCCGGCGACCATGGCGGCGCTCCAGGTGATCCAGGACCTGCCCGACACGCTCATCGGCCGGGTGAGGCAGGTCCGGGCCACCACGGCCGAAGGGGTGTCGTTCAAGCTGTCCGACGGCCGTACCGTCGTCTGGGGCGGCGCCGACCGGGGCGAGGAGAAGGGCCGCATCCTGACGACCCTGCTCCGGCGCAGGGGCGAGGTCTACGACGTGAGCTCTCCGGACGTGGTGACCCTCCGATGATCATGGACGCCGCCCGCGCCTCGGGCCCGGCCGACAGGCGCCCGGCGCCCGCGCTCGGGGCGTGAGACGCGCGGCCGAGCCTGTCGGACGTGGGGGCGACGGCATGAGAGCCTGTACGAGGTCGTACGGCGGAGGAGTGCCCCGACCAGGCATGACCACAGAGCGAAACGGACAGCCCGCGACACGCCGGACGTGCTTGCGGCGCGGTTAGTTGACCCGCCCGGAGGCCAACTCCTACTGTCCGTATCAATCCTCAGGTTGACATAAATCTGAATCTCAACTTGAGGTTGAGACTTACCGAAGTGAGAAACGCGGAGACTTCCGCACCGAAATGGCAAGTACACGAGCGGAAAGGCCCCTCGTCGTGGCAGCACCGCAGAACTACCTCGCGGTCATCAAGGTCGTCGGCATCGGCGGCGGCGGAGTCAACGCCGTCAACCGGATGATCGAGGAGGGACTCAAGGGCGTCGAGTTCATCGCGATAAACACCGACGCCCAGGCGCTGCTGATGAGTGACGCCGACGTCAAACTCGACGTGGGCCGTGAGCTCACGCGCGGACTGGGCGCGGGAGCCAACCCCGATGTCGGGCGCAAGGCGGCCGAGGACCACCGTGAGGAGATCGAGGAGGTCCTCAAGGGGGCCGACATGGTCTTCGTCACGGCGGGCGAAGGCGGCGGCACCGGCACCGGCGGCGCGCCCGTCGTGGCCAACATCGCCCGCTCCCTCGGCGCGCTCACCATAGGCGTGGTCACCCGGCCGTTCAGCTTCGAGGGCCGCCGCCGGGCCATGCAGGCCGAGGCGGGCATCGAGACGCTGCGCGATGAGGTCGACACCCTCATCGTGATCCCGAACGACCGGCTGCTGTCGATCTCCGACCGGCAGGTGAGCGTGCTCGACGCCTTCAAGGCGGCGGATCAGGTGCTGCTGTCCGGTGTGCAGGGCATCACCGACCTGATCACCACGCCCGGCCTGATCAACCTCGACTTCGCCGACGTCAAGTCGGTCATGTCCGGCGCGGGTTCGGCCCTCATGGGCATCGGCCACGCGCGCGGCGACGACCGCTCGGTCGCGGCGGCCGAGATGGCCGTCTCCAGCCCGTTGCTGGAGGCGAGCATCGACGGCGCCCACGGGGTGCTGCTGTCGATCGCCGGCGGCTCCGACCTCGGCCTGTTCGAGATCAACGAGGCGGCCCAGCTGGTGTCCATGGCGGCGGCGCCCGACGCCAACATCATCTTCGGCACGGTCATCGACGACGCCCTGGGCGACGAGGTGCGGGTCACCGTCATCGCCGCGGGCTTCGACGACGTGCCGCCGCCGGTGGAGAAGCAGACGCCGCGCCCGCAGAGCCGTCCCGCCGCGTCCGCGGCGCCGCCCGCGCGTCCCGGCGTCTCCACCCCCACGGTCAAGGCCGAGCCAGCGCCGCGCGCCGAC
>NZ_QNFZ01000142.1 GCF_003313395.1 Nonomuraea lactucae
CGAAATCCGACGGCGTGAACCCACCCGCCCCCGGCAACAGACAATGCTCCACCAACGCCCGCAACGCCCGCACATAGGCCGCAGCAACCCGCTCGATCGTCTCCGGCCGGTGCACGTTCGCGGAGAAATACCACTCGAACGCCATCCCACCATCAGCGGTCTGCGACACCTCCACCTGCAACAGATGCGACCGAGTCTGCTCCTGGCCCTCACTCGGGCCATACAGCTCAGGAGACAACTCCCGAACCAGCAACCCCACCTCGCCATCCCCGACGGCATCGAACGCACCACCGTAGTTGAACAGCACCTGCGGACTCGCCACCTGACCCAGCTGGCCCGTCAGATAACGCAGCGCCCCATAACCCACACCACGATCAGGACTACCGCGCAACTGCTCCTTGACCGACTTCAGCACGGTGGCCGAGTCGGCGAGGTCGGGGGCGGCGAGCCTGACCGGGAAGATGGAGGTGAACCAGCCAACTGTCCGTGAAACGTCGACGTCTTCGGCCACCGCCTCCCGGCCGTGGCTCTCCAGGTCGATCGTCACCGCATCGGTGCCCGCCCACTCACCCAGCGCCTGCAACAGCCCGGCCAGCAGCACATCGTTGATCAGCCTCGGTGTTGGCACCGCCCGGCTCGTCGACCGGCACGGCGAAGCCGGACTCGACCTGTTCCGTCCAGTACGGCAGCTGCGCTCGTGCCTTGTCGGAGGTGGCGTAGGTCTGGAGCTTCTCGGCCCACTGCTGGAAGGACGTCGTCTTGGCAGGCAGCCGCTCACCCCGGTAAGCGCTGTCGAGGTCCTCCAGCAGGACGTTCCACGACACCCCGTCCATCACCAGGTGATGAACCGTGATCCCCAGCCAGCCCGGCTCCTCGCCCCGATCGAAGTAGACCACCTTGATCAACGGCCCATCGGCCAAGCTCAACGACGTCTGCGCGAGCGTCATCCGCTCGGCGACCTGGGCCTCAACCATCCCGACCGCATCCACGACCGAGAAGACGTCGCCCTCCTCAGCCGGGGCATTGTGCTGCACCCACGCCCGCTGGGCAGGGTCATAGGCGAACCGGATCCGCAGCGCGTCATGATGCGCCACCACAGCATCCACCGCGCGCGCCAACGCCGAGGCATCGGCCCCAGGCGCGAGTTCGAACATGCCCGACCAGTTCCAATGATCACGATCAGCGATGTCCTGACCGACGAACCAATGCTGGATCGGCGTCAA
>NZ_QNFZ01000130.1 GCF_003313395.1 Nonomuraea lactucae
CGCAGGGCCCCGTGGGCGTGCCCGGCCGGTGGCGCGCAGCGGGAGGCCGCGAGCGCGACGGCGTCGAGGTGGAGCGGCGGCGTGAGCCCGGCCGCGAGCAGGCATGCCAACGAGACGGCGGTCGCGCGCCGGGCCATGCAATCCCCCGTGACGGTCTGGTCAGGTCTGACTACAGACCGTAGCCCTCCGGGCGAGGATCACATGGCATCAACACTCACTGGTTGCCGTCGCCCCCGTCACCGCCGCCCGGTGGCAGACCTTCGTAGATCTCCTTGCACTCGGGGCAGACGGGATATTTCTTCGGGTCACGGCTCGGCACCCAGACCTTGCCGCACAGGGCGCGGATCGGCGTGCCGGTCACCATGCTCTCGGTGATCTTGTGCTTGTCCGCGTAGTGCGCGAACCGCTCGTGATCGCCGTCGCCGTGCGACGTCCGAGGCGTCGTCTCCTGCTCGGGGAGGATCTTCGTGCTCATCTCACAGAGTCTATGCCCCGCCGCCGACCTCCCCCGCGAACGCTTTCCCACGACGCGACACGGCCCCCGCCGTCCGGCCGGGAGCCACGCCGAGTTCCGCCGGTTCTGCGAGTTCTGCTGGTTCTGCTAGTTCTGCGTGGGATCGTCCGGGCAGTTCGCGACGAAGGCCAGCTCGCCCGGCTGCCGCCGCAGCACGTGGCGCCAGAGCGAGCCGGGCTCGGCGTGGAAGGTGTCGCCCGCCTCCGAGTCGACCACGTACCACGCCCCCTCGGCGATCTCGCTCTCCAGCTGCCCCGCCGTCCAGCCCGCGTAACCGGCGAAGATCCGCATCTGGGAGATCTCGCCCTGCAGGATCTCGGGCGGCGCGTCGAGGTCCACGGTGCCGAGCCGCGACACCGCCGGCGTGCCCGCGTGCAGCCTGCGCCAGCCCAGCGGCTCCTCGCCGCTCGGGACGGCCGCGAGCGCCAGCGCGCTGTCGGTCTGCACGGGCCCGCCCTGGAACAGCACCGACGGCCCGGTGACCAGCGGGTCCCACACGGGGAGCACCTGCGTCACGGAGATCTCGCTCGGCCGGTTGAGCACCACACCGAGGGTGCCACCGTCGTTGTCGTGTTCGAGGATCAGGACGACACTACGCCGGAAGTTGGGGTCATCGAGTAGCGGCGTGGCCACCAACAGACCGCCGACGTAGATCGCTTCCGCCATACCTCCATGATGAGGGGTCAAGTACCCATCTCGCTCCCCCGGTCCAGGGATGTCACGTTTTGCCCTCGTAGCGCCCTGACGCTGCACTCCTCTGCACGAGCATGTAATTCAGGGCTTGGTCACGAAGATCAGGCCAGGCCTCGCAGACTCGGCCTCCAGGTGCTTGTGCAACTCGCCCAGGTTGGCCCCGCACCGTACATTCGAGAGCCCCCGGCAGCCTCCTGGATCTTCCAATCGGGGAATGCGCTGATCACATCACGCAGGGTCACAGTCAGGATGGCTCCCCGGCGATCGGCTCGGACAGCGGGTGTGTGGCACGAAGGTCCGCATACCGGAGGGCGATTCGTCGGGCTGCCCGTTCGGGGTCGGTGGCCGGATGCCAGGCACACCTGGGTAGCCCATGTGAGCCGGCGCGGCCGACCTGCCACCAGAAACGATCTCCATTCGTCCAGACCGCCAAGGGCATCCACTGGCGCAGCGTGGGCACTGTCCCCTGCGGACTCATCCGCACACCTCCGGAACGTCTTGGGAGATCAAGAAACGTCCCGCAAGGGCCTTGAAACGTCCTGGGGCGTCACGTCCACTAGAGTCGTGAACGAACGTTTGCGAACGGCGATGTTGCGACACGGCGTTGCGATGGAGGACCTCGCGGAGGTCTGCGGGGTGGAGCCCAAGACCGTGGAACGGTGGATCAACACGGGCAGGGTCCCGCATCGTCGCCATCGGTGGGCGGCGGCCAAGAAGCTCAGTGCCGACGAAACATATCTATGGCCTGACGTCCTGGAAAGCAGCCAGCCACAGAAGAGTCGCGCGAGCCGATCCGAGTTGGTGGAGGTCTTCCCCGATCGAGCCAGCGTGCCCCGCGAGCTGTGGCTACGGCTCATGGTCGAAGCGCAGGAACGCTTAGACGTCTTGGTCATGCTGGCTGCCGCCGCCGAACGCGGTGTGTCCGTTCGCCTCTGCTTCGGCGACCCGGCCGCACAGGCCGTCGAGATCCGAGATCGTGAGGAGGGACTTGGCGGGACCTTGGCAGCCAAGATCCGTTCGTCCCTCACCTACTACAAGGCTCTACCTGACCTCGACAACTGCGAGATCAGGTTGCACGCCATCACGTTGTACGCGTCTCTGTTCCGCTATGACGACGACATCTTGGCGAACCCTCACGCGTACGGGGAGCCAGCTTCAGCCAACCCGACCTTTCACTTTCGCCGACTCGACGGAGGGGTGATCGCCGACCACTACATGACGTCATTCGAGCGCGTGTGGGCCGAGGCGCAGCCTTGGTCTGGTACCGGCATGCGGCACAGTCACCGTGGACGAGGCGGGCCGCATCCTTCTGCAACGCAGACGCGATACGGGACAGTGGGCGTTGCCCATGGGAAAGATGGAGATCGGCGAGACACCCTCACAGTGCGCCGTTCGTGAGACCGAGGAGGAGACCGGCGTTCGCGTCGAGCCGGTGGGCATACTCGGCATCTACTCGGACCCCGCTCACATCGTCGCCTACACCGATGGGGAGATCCGCCAGGAGTACGAAGTGATGCTCATCGCTCGCCCGGTAGGAGGCGCGCCGGGTGCCAACGACGAGGCTAGCGACGTGCGGTGGGTCGAGCCCGAGGCTCTCCGCACGCTCGATATTCACCCGACCCAATGGCGACAGCTCAACGACTACCTGGCGGGTGCGGGGCCGCACGTTGACTGACAACCCAGGCACCCATTCGACCCAGGAAGCAGCCTCTAGGCGAAAACGCCGTGAAACGGAGGGCACGGCCCACGAAGCGCCGTGACGGCGGCCCGCCACACGCGGGTCAGCGGGCGTCTCCCTGGAGGCGCTCAGCCCCGTGCGGCGAGTGGGCCCTCGTTGGCCGTGCCGTAAAAGCCGGTCTTCGAAGGGTCGTCACGCCTCCGTGAAGCCGCGGGCGCGTCCGCCGGCGGACTCGCGGACGGCGGCGGCGACGGCGGTGGCCACGTCGGGGTGGAAGACGCTGGGGATGATGTAGTTGGGGCCGAGCTCCTCGGGCGAGACGACGGCGGCGAGGGCCCTGGCGGCGGCCAGCAGCATCTGCTGGCTGACCTCCGTCGCCTGGGCGTCCAGGAGGCCGCGGAACACGCCGGGGAAGGCCAGCACGTTGTTGATCTGGTTGGGGTAGTCGGAGCGGCCGGTGGCCACCACGGCGGCGTGCTCGCGGGCGTCGTCGGGCGAGACCTCGGGCTCGGGGTTGGCCAGCGCGAACACCACCGCGTCCGGGGCCATCGTGGCCACGTCGTCGCCCGTCAGGATGCCGGGCGCGGAGACGCCCACGAACACGTCGGCGTCCTTGACCGCGCCGCGCAGGTCGCCCGCGTAGCCTTCGGCGTTGGTGTGGTCGGCGATCCACTGCAGCGACGCGTCGAGGTCGTCACGGCCCTTGTGGACGGCGCCGAGGTAGTCGCAGACCACCACGTTGCGTGCGCCCGCGGCGATCAGCAGGCGCAGCACCGCGTTGCCGGCCGCGCCCGCCCCCGCCATGGTGATCTTCACGTCCTCCAGGGACTTGCGCACCACGCGCAGCGCGTTGGTGAGGGCGGCGAGCACGCAGATGGCGGTGCCGTGCTGGTCGTCATGGAAGACCGGGATGTCGAGCAGCTCGCGCAGCCGCCGCTCCACCTCGAAGCAGCGCGGCGCGGAGATGTCCTCCAGGTTGATGCCGCCGAAGCCGGGCGCGACGAGCTGGACCGTGCGGACGATCTCGTCGACGTCCTGCGTGTCGAGGCAGATGGGCCAGGCGTCGATGCCCGCGAAGCGTTTGAACAACGCCGCCTTGCCCTCCATCACCGGCAGCGCCGCCTCCGGGCCGATGTTGCCGAGGCCGAGCACCGCCGAGCCGTCGGTGACCACGGCGACCGTGTTGCGCTTGATGGTCAGCCGCCGCGCGTCCTCCTTGTTGCGGGCGATCGCCATCGACACCCGGGCGACGCCGGGGGTGTAGGCCATGGACAGCTCGTCGCGGTTGCGCAGCGGCACCTTCGACACCATCTCGATCTTGCCGCCGAGGTGCATGAGGAAGGTGCGGTCGGAGACCTTGTGGATGACGACGCCCTCGACGGCCTCGAGCTGGTCGACGATGGCCTGGGCGTGGTCGGTGTCCCTGGCGGCGCAGGTGACGTCGATGCGGAGCTTCTCGTGGCCCGCGTTGGTGACGTCGAGGGCCGTGACCACGCCCCCCGCCGACTCTACGGCGTGGGTGAGCTGGCTGACGGCCTTGCCGCCGGCGGGCACCTCGAGCCGCACGGTGATGGAGTACGACACACTGGGGACGGTCGCCACGTCAATCGCTCCTTCGGGCCTGACCAGGAAGTCCTCCCATGGTAGGGGGAACCGGTTCAGTCCAGCGCCTCGGCTGCGGCGACCACCAAGTCCACGCAGGTGGGCACGGGGATGGTCGTACTGTCGATCACCAGATGATACAGGCAGGCGTCGGTGCAGTCGGCCCGGTAGAAGTGGCGCACGTAGGCGGTGCGGGCCCGGTCGGCGTCCTCGATGATCTTGCGGGCCGCGCGCTCGCTGATCTCGCCGAAGGTCGCGGTCTGCCGCACCCGCCGGTTCAGCGGGGCGTCGAGCCTGACGTGCAGCGCGCCGGGATGGTCGGCGAGCACGATGGCCCCCGCCCGGCCGAGGAAGACGCCGCCCTGGGTACGGGCCGTCTCCTTGAGTATGCGTTCGGTACGGCGGACGAACTCCTCCGGCGCGAGGGGCATCGCGCCGGGGACGTACATGTCCACGCCTCCGAAGGTGACCGTCGGCAGCCGCATCGCGCTGGACAGGATCCTGCCGAGGCCGTGTTCGGCCCTGTCGTCGTGGACCAGCGCCTCCTCCAGGGTGCAGCCGAGCTCCTGGGAGACGGCGCTGGGGATGGCGCGGTCGACGAAGGGCACGCCAAGCCGCTCGGCCACTGCCGGGCCGATGTGACTCCCGGCCGTGCCGTACGTCGCCGAGATCGTGACGACCCGCATAGCTCCAGGTTAGAGCCTCCGGGTCAGAACAGCGCGCTCGCCAGGGCTCTGCGTGCTCTGGCCAGAGAGGGATCGTCGGAGGGCAGCGCCTCGAACAGCCCGAGCAGGTGGCGTCTGGCCTGGTCACGGTCGTCGCCCGAGGTGCGCTTGACCACGCCGATGATCCGGTCGAACGCCTCGTCCACCGCGCCCGACAGCATCTCCAGGTCGGCGGCGAGCAGCTGGGCGTCCATGTCGGAGGGGTCCGCCATGCGGCGCTGCACCTCGGCGGGGTCGACGCCCTCGGTGCGCTTGATGAGGTTGACGCCCGCCAGCCCCATCTTGGCGTCCTCGTCGCCGGGCGAGCGGGCCAGCAGCCGCTCGTAGGCGGCGGCCGCCTCGTCGAGGTCGCCCTTCTCGATGGCCTGCTCCGCCGCCGCCAGGTCGGGGTCGGCCGGAGGCGGTGCGGGCGCCTCCTCGTCACCCGCCGGGGCGGGCCGGGCGTCGGGGTTGGCCTGGTAGAACTGCTCGACCGCGCCCATCAGCTCGTCGAGCCAGCGGCGCACCTCCTGCTCGGGCAGCACCTGCTGGAAGCCGGTGACGGCCTGCCCCTGGAAGATGGCCAGCACCGTCGGCACCGCCTGCACGCGCAGCGCCTGGGCGATCTGCGGGCTGGCGTCGACGTTGACCCTGGCGAGGACGGCCCTGCCGCCCAGGCCGCCGACGACCTTCTCCAGCACCGGGCTGAGCTGGGCGCTGCCGGGGGCCCGCGGCGACCACAGGTCGAGCACGACGGGCACGGTCATCGAGCGGTCGACGACGTCGGTCGTGAAGGTCTCCTCGGTCACGTCGACGACCGAGCCGGCCGAGCCGGCCGACGCCGCCTGGGGCCCCGCGGCCTCGCGCCGGGCCTGCGCCTCCAGAGCCTGCTTACGCGCGCCCAGGTCGATCGCTCCGTAGAGCGACCCGGGCCTTGAGAAGTCCGCCATGCTCCTCATCTTGCCGCATTCGCGGGAACCGCGAAGCCACCGGGCGGGGCCGCCCCCGCGTCACCCGCCGAAGTCGCCCGCCGCCACCCGCAGCGTGCGGAGCTGGTCGAACATGCGCCGCTGGTCGTCCTCGCCGTACATCGAGAGCCCGAAGTCCGCCGCCATCAGGTCGGCCGTCGCCCGCCGTACGACGTCGCGGCCCGCGTCGGTGATCTCCGCGAGCACGCCGCGCCCGTCTCGCGGGTTGCGCATCCGGCTCACCAATCCCGACCTCTCCAGCCGGTCAACCGTGTTCGTGACGCTGGTCGGGTGGACCATGAGACGCTCTCCGATCTTCCACAGCGGCAGCGCGCCCGTCCTGCTGAAGGTCAAGAGCACCAGGGCCTCGTACCTCGCGAAGGTCAAGTCGTAGGGCTTGAGGAGCGAGTCAAGTTGCGAGAGCAGTATCTGGTGCGCTCTCATGATCGAAGTGACGGCGGCCATGGCGGAAGAGGGTCCGAATTGAACACGCCAGGTCTGCGCGGCGCGTTCGATGGGGTCGAACGGCAGATTGAGCGGCTTCGGCTGAGACACAGCGCTACGGTAGCGCGCTACTCGTCCCATTTGGCCTGGTTACTCTGAGCTATCAGATTCACTGCTTGGCCAAGAATCCGGACGTCAATCATCACGCTCAGTTATGGTTCTCGCATCGAATGGTGACGCGGATCCCAAGTCCACCGGCGGTGGGGACCTGCCCGGACTGTTTTCTTCCGCTTTCGCCAAGGGGGCACGGGGGTGCTTGATGAACTTGAACGGGAAGACGCGTGCGTGAGCACGCGGGCGTTTCACGTGAGGAGCTGAAGCAGAGCGCGGCCGTCACGGTCGCCGTGCTGCTCGCGCTCGGCCTGGTCGCGGCGTGGAGCGTCCTGATTCCTGGCGTGGACGCCTGGGAGAACATCGTGGCCGCGGTCATCGGCTCGCTCCGGCTGACGGGGCCCGTGGCCGCCGCCTTCGCCGCGTGGGTGGCGCTGCGCAAGCGCCGGGCGCTGCGCGGCCGGCCGCTGAACGCGTGGCGGGCGCTCAAGGCGCCGCTGGCCATCGTCGTGGTCGTGCTGGGCTCGTTCGCCGCGACCGTGCTGGTGCTGGCCGTGAAGACCGTGCTCACCGAGCAGGCGGGACGGCTGAGCCTGCCCGGGCTGGGCGTGGGCATGGCGGGGCTGGCCCTGTACTCGGTGATCGGGTGGGTCGCGGGCTGGCTCGCGCCCCGGGCTGTCACGCCGCCGCTGGCCGGGCTGGGCTGCTACGGGCTGTTCAGCTGGCTGGCCGACGGCGAGACCTGGGCCGACCGGCTGGCGCCGGGCACGGGTGAGCCGTACGACCTGTTCCAGGGGCTGAGCGCGGCGGCGTTCTTCGACCAGACGATCTGGCTGCTCGGCGTCACCACGGCGCTGCTGCTGGGCTGGACGGCGATGGTCACCAGGCAGGCGCTGGTGCTCGCGTTCGCGCTGCTGGCCGTGCTGGCCGCGGGCGCGGGGGTGGCGCGGCTGCTGGCCGAGCCGAAGCCGGCGGCGGCGCAGGACATCGCCTACGCCTGCCAGGAGTGGCCGATCACGGTCTGCCTCCATCCGGGCATGCGGGCGGGCCTCACCGAGGTGGGGGCCTCGTTCACCAAGATCGCCTCAAGGCTGGCGGGCACGCCGGCGGCGTTCACCCGGGTGGAGCAGCGCCCGCTGGAGGACGAGCTCAGGCCGTCCGCGGGCCTCGCGCCGATCCACGTGCGCGACCTGTCCGCGGGGTTCGCCGACGAGGCGTCCTACGAGTACGTCGAGTCGCTCGCGGCCAAGTGCCCCGGCATCCCCGCCGACGGCTACCGCGACATCGTGATGGCCTGGCTGCGCGGCGAGCCGCTGCCCGGCGGGCCGCTGCCGGAGCACCAGTACGCCGCGGCCTGGTTCTCGGGGCTGAGCGAGCACCAGCGGCGCGACTGGCTGCGCATGTTCTTCAGCGACTTCCAGTCGTGCAAGCTGTCGAGCACCCACTTCGGCGGCGGTCCCGCGGAGGCCCTGGCCGGGCTCCCGGCAGGGACGCCGGCCGCTCCCCTGGCCGCGACGGCCTCCACCACGCCGCAGGTCTACCCGGTCTATCCGGGCCCGAGCGACAAGCCCTCACCGAGCTGGGGGCCGGAGATGTCACCAAAACGCTGGCAATGATCATCGCTGGCCGGGTAGGTCCATGACATGACGACTTCCCGAACGGCGCCCCCCACGGTCACCCCGGGGCGGCGCCGCAGGTGGCGATATGTCGCGGGCGTCCTGGTGCTCGCGGTGCTGCTCGTGGTGGGCGGGCGGCTGGCGTGGAGCTGGCTCGATCCGTTCGGCGAGCAGCCCATCGACCGCAGCCAGCCCGTGCTGTTGCAGTCGATCAAGGACCTGAGCCGGTTCGAGGCGGCGACGGGCAACTTCCAGGTCGTCGTCGATCTGGAGAAGGACGCCAACTTCCTGCCCGACGCCGTCAAGGGCACCCGCACCCTGTTCGTGGGCGCCGGCTCGGTGGACGCCTACGTCGACTTCTCGGCGCTGGCCGCCGGCGCTGTGACGGTCAACGCCGACCGTACCGAGGTCACCGTCCGCCTGCCGCGCGCGCAGCTCGAGAAGCCGAACCTCGACAACCGGCGCTCCTACGTCTTCGCGCAGCAGCGCGGGCTGCTCGACCGGGTGTCCGACTTTCTGTCGTCCTCTCCGGGGGACCAGCGGGAGCTGTACGTGCTCGCGGAGAAGAAGATCGCCGAGGCGGCCACCTCCAGCGACCTGCGGTCCAGGGCCGACGCCAACACCAAGGCCATGCTGGAGGGGCTGCTGAAGTCGCTCGGGTTCGCGAAGGTGACGGTGAAGTTCGCCGACGAGCCCTGACCCCCGGGCGCCGCCGGTGCGCGCGGTGGCGGCCGGGCCGATCTCGATCGGCTCGGTCATGGAAGAGGAGAGCTCCGGTCACAGCCCCCGGGCGGGCACGCCGGTTAGCGTCATCCCACGCCCGCTCTCGTCCGCCCGCCTGCCCTCTCCGGCGCCCCTCCGTCGGCATCCCACCAGCACCCCACCGGCGCCGAGCCGACGCCCTCCGTCTGTGTCCTCCGTCGGCGCGGAGTGATGCGGCCGCGCGGTCATCGGGCGAAGGCTCCGACGGCAGTGGAGGATCAGATGCACACAGATCAGGATGTCCGGCGAAGCGGGACGGGCGACGTGCCCCCCGGGGGGCCACCGGCGGCCCGGGTTCGGTGGCGCTGGGCCTGGCTGGCGGCGGGGACGCTGCTGTGGCTCCTCGCCGTCCACGGCCGCTTCGACGTCGCGGTGGCGGCCTGGCTGTCCCCCGTATTCCTCCTGAGGTTCGCCCGGACCGGCCCGGCACTCAACGGCCTGCTGATGGTGTGGGTGGCGTCCGCTCTGGCGGGGGTGTTCTGGATGGTCGAGACCGCCGTGCCGATGACGGCGATCACCGTCCTGGGGGTCATCGCGCTGGGCACCCTGACCGTCGTGCCGTACGTCGTGGACCGGCTCGTCACGCCGGCGGTGGGCACGGCCACGGCCCTGCTGCTGTTCCCGGCGGCGCTGGCGGCCTGCGAGTTCCTCATGACGGTCATCAGCCCGTTCGGCACCGCGTTCGGCGTGCCGGCCGCGACCCAGCATGACAGCCTGGCCCTGCTCCAGGTCGTGTCGGTGACCGGTCCCTACGGCGTGGGCTTTCTCATCGGCTGGTTCGCCACGGTGGCGAACCACATCTGGGACAACAGGGTCTGGGAGCACCGGGAGAACAGGCGCGGGGCGCGCACCGTGGTGGGCTCCTTCGCCGCCGTGCTCCTGCTCCTGCTGCTGGCGGGCGGGGCGCGGCTCGCGTTCTTCGCACCGGACGGCGACACCGTACGGGCTGCGGGCATCAGCCCGGACACCTCGGTCACCCGGGAGCTGCGCGGCGTGATCGGCGAGGACTCCACCCCCCAGAAGGTGGCGGGACAGGACCAGGCGGCCGTGCGGGCCGCCTTCGGCAAGGTCAACGCCAATCTGCTGGCCAGGACGCGGGAGGCGGCGCAGGCGGGCGCGGAGATCGTGATGTGGTCCGAGCAGGCGGCCGGCGTCCTGGCCGCCGACGAGCGGGCCTTCCTGAGCCAGGTGGCCGCCGTCGCCCGCGAGAACGGCGTCTACCTCCAGGCCGCCGTGTCCCTCTTCCTGCCACGGGCCCCGTACGCCGCCAACCGCACGTACATGTTCGACCCCACCGGCAGGCAGGTCTGGGTCTACAACAAGGCCCACCCCATCCCCGGGCTGGAGGCGTACCCACCCGGCGACGGCGTCGTGCCCGTCACCCGGACGCCCTACGGGCGGCTGGCCACGGTGATCTGCTTCGACGCCGACTTCCCCGAGTTGATGCGCGTGGACGCGGACATCATGATCGTGCCCGCCCGCGACTGGGCGGAGATCGGCCTGGTGCACAGCCAGAAGGCGAACCTGCGCTCGATCGAGAACGGGTACGCGATGATCCGGCAGGGCGAGTTCGGCGTGTCGGGAGCCTTCGACCCGCAGGGCCGGGTCCTCGCCGCGCACGACTACGGGGGCGCGGACCGGCACGTGGTGTTCTCCGACGTGCCCACGCGCGGGACCACCACCGTCTACCGCGTGGTCGGCGACGCCTTCGCCTGGCTGTGCCTGGCCGGCACGGTCGCCGCGATCGGCGTCTCGGTCCACCGGCGGCGCTCCCGGCTCAGCCCCTCGCCGTGAGGGCGTGCCGGTCGCGGTACTCGCCCGGTGGGCTGCCGACCCAGCGCGTGAAGGCACGCCGGAACGCGCTGGGCTCGGAGAACCCGAGCCGGTGGGAGATCTCGTCGATGGACTCCCTGCCGCGCTGCAGGCTGGCGACGGCGATGTCGCGGAGGAGCTCCTCCCGGATCTCGTGGAACGTGGTGCCCTCCTGCCGCAGGAGGCGGCGCATGTGCTGGGCGCTGATCGACAGCCGGGCGGCCACGTCGTCGGCGCGCGCCCAGTTGCTCATGTCGCCGCGTTCGAGGACATTGCGCACCCGGTCGGCGGTCGTCGTGCCGTAGTCGCGCTGGTGGATCAGATCGGTCGGCGACCGGCGGAGGTAGTGCAGCAGTTCCCGCTCCTCCCGCACGACGGGGGCGGCGAGAAGGCGGGCGTCGAAGGAGATCGACGCCACGGGAGCGTCGAAGGACGGCGTCCTGCCGAAGATCGGCGCGTATTCGGCGCTGTAGTGGGGCTCGGGGAAAGGCAGCTCCAGCCCCGAGAGCGGGATCCGCTGCGCGACGAGCCACGCCGGGAACCGGTGCACGAGGGTGAGCATGATCTCGGCCGCGAGCGGCCGTACTTCGACGGCCGGCTCGGCGGCGATCTCGATCCGGCAGCCGGAGCCGTCCACGACGAGACGGCTGCGCGTGTAGCCGGTGGTGATCGACGCGAACTCGACCAGGCGCCCGAGCGCGGTCCGCAGGTCCGGCGCGTGGATCAGCCCGAGCGAGATCATGCGGAAGGTGCCCGGGGGGACCGGCCGTGGCCCGAGCCGGAGCAGCTCGTCGCCGGTGAGCCGCCACAGGACCCGCATCACCTTGATCGTCTGCTCGCAGCTGACGTGGGAGGCGTTCGGCCGTGTCAGGGCGGGCCACAGCGAGGGGTCGCGCAGCGCGCGACGGACGTCGATCCCGGCTGTCTCGGCGGAGGCGATGGCCGCGCGGAGGAACTGGACCGCAACGCCGTTCGTGGACATAGCACACTTCCCTTGCCGTGCCGCCGACGGTAGCAGACGCCCGCGACGCCGCCAAAGCGCGAGCACTTCGGTCACGCATCCTGCGAGGTTGGGTCGTCCAGCTGGAGAGGCCCCCCGATTTAGATTTTCCGCACAGCCCCGATCCACCCGGTATGAAACAGAGGAACGAGCATGGGCGCACCGTCGGAGACGAGAATCCCGCCGCTGCACGCACTGAGGGTGCTCGTGCGGGCGGGGGTGCTGAACCCGTGGAAGCCCGGCCGGCTGCTGCGGCTCAAGCGCGATGCCGACCGGTGGGGTCCGATGCCCGCCGCGATCAGGGCCGCGGTCGCCGACGACCCCGACCGCGTCGGTCTCGTGGACGACCTCGGCGAGATGACCTACCGCGAGCTGGACACGCGCACGGACGCGATCGCCGCCGCCTGGTCGGCGAGAGGGATCGGGCCGGAGGCCGTCATCGGGCTGATGGGCCGCAACAACCGCGCCGCCGTCGAGACCGTCCTCGCCGCGGCCAAGCTCGGCGCGACGCTGGTCATGCTCAACTCCGGCTTCGGCGGGCCGCAGCTCCGGGAGGTCGTCGCCCGCGAGGGCGTCACGGTGCTGGTCCACGACGCCGAGTTCGCCGGTCTGGTCCCCGGGCTCCACGGCCTGGCCCTGTACGAGGGGTACCGGGCGGGTGACGGCGCCACGACCGCCACGTCGCTGGACGAGCTTGTGGCCGAAGGAAGGGGCGCGAGCCCGCCGGAGCCGGCCCGGCCCGGAACGATCATCCTGCTCACCGCGGGGACGACCGGCCTGCCCAAGGGCGCTCCGCGCAGGGTGAGGTCCACGGACGGGGTCGTCCAGTTGCTGGACCGGATCCCGCTCCGGGTCCGCGAGAGCACGTACGTGGCCGTCCCGCTGTTCCACGCGATCGGCCTGTTCCACATGATGACGGCCTTCAGCTTCGGCTCACGGGTGGTCCTGAGCAACCGGTTCGACGCGCGGCACGCCCTGGAGCTCGTGGAGCGGCACGGGTGCACGGCCGTCGTCGCCGTGCCGACGATGCTCAAGCGCATCCTCGACCTCGGCGAGGAGGAGATCAGGCGGCACGACCTGTCGGCGCTGCGGATCTTCTTCTGCGGCGGCTCCCTGCTGTCCGAGCGGCTCTCGGCGCGGGCCGCGGAGGTGCTGGGCGACGTGGTCTACAACATGTACGGCTCGACCGAGGTCTCGGTGTGCACCGTCGCCACGCCGGAGGACCTCAGGATCTCCCCCGGTTCCGCCGGGAAGCCGCCCGTCGGCGTCGTCGTCCGCCTGCTCGACGCCGAGGACCGCGTCATCTCCGCGCCCGGCACGACCGGCGCGATCCACGTCGCCACGAGGCTCAGCTTCTCCGGCTACACCGACGGCGGGAACAAGCGGGTCGTGGACGGGATGATGTCCACCGGCGACGTCGGCCACTTCGACGCGCACGGCAATCTCTTCGTGGACGGCCGCGAGGACGACATGATCGTCTCCGGTGGCGAGAACGTCTACCCCCGCGAGGTCGAGGATCTCCTGCTCACCCGCGACGACGTCGCCGAGGTCTGCGTGTGCGGGGTGCCCGACGAGGAGTACGGGCAGCGGCTGGCAGCCCACGTCGTCCCGCGGCCGGGCGCGTCGCCGGCCGCCGAGGAGATCCGGGCGTTCGTGAAGGCGAACCTGGCCCGCCACAAGGTGCCGCGCGACGTCGTGTTCCATCCCCGTCTGCCCCGCAACGCGATGGGCAAGGTCCTTCGGTCGGAGCTGATGTCCGACCCCGAAGTCAGGAAAGGGTGAGACTTGTCCGAGCATCACTTCGACAGAGCCCGCGTCGGGCGCTGGAGCGACGAGATCACGTTCGCGGTGGACCGGGAGCGGACCGTCGCCTACGCCGAGGCGACCAACGACCCGACAGCCCGGCACCTGAAGGGAGCCGTCGCTCCGCCTGTCTTCGCGGTCGTGCCCGTCTTCACCGAACTGGCCGCGACCACGCTGGCCGCCGTCCCGGACGAGCTCACGATGCGCATCCTCCACGGCGAGCAGGACTTCCGGTTCCACCGGCCGATCGTGCCCGGCGAGACGCTGCGCTGCCGCGCCAGGGTGGCCGGGATCCACGGCAAGTCCTCCGGGGTCGTGGTGACCACGGTCGCGCAGACGCGGGACGAGCAGGGCAAGCCCGTCAACGAGCAGTACTTCGCCGCCTTCTTCCGGGGCGGCGCCTGGCCCCACGAGGTGGGCACGCCGCCCCCGCCGCACCGCTTCGACGAGGCCCTGCGCGAGCGGGCGCCCGACTTCACGGTGCGGCAGAGATTCGACGACGACCAGACCTTCCGGTACGCGGGCCCGTCGGGCGACACCATGCCGATCCACCTCGACGACGAGATCGCCAGGAGGGCGGGCCTGCCCGGCATCATCGTGCACGGCCTGTGCACCATGGCGTTCACCTCGCACGCGATCCTGTCGCGGGTGGCGCCGGAGGCCCCCGAGCGGCTCAGGCGCCTCGCCGTCCGGTTCAGCGCCCCGGCACGGCCGGGCCAGGAGATGACGACCTCGATCTGGCGGTCGGGAGCCCGGGAAGGGCGCGACGGCTACGCCTTCGAGAGCACCGGCGACGACGGCACCCCCTTGATCAAGGACGGCCTCGCCGAGGTCGCGCGTGCCTGAGCCACGGACCACAGGACCCAGGGAGGGGCCATGAGCAGCGGTAACAGGGTGTTCGTCGTCGGTGTCGGCATGACGAGGTTCGAGAAACCCGGTCGCCGGGCGGACTGGGACTACCCCGACATGGCTCGCGAGTCGGGAACGCTCGCGCTGCGCGACGCGGGCATCGGCTTCGAGCAGATCGAGGAGGTCTACGTCGGTTATGTCTACGGCGACTCGACGGCCGGCCAGCGGGCGGTCTACGAGCTGGGCATGACGGGCGTCCCGATCGTCAACGTCAACAACAACTGCTCCACAGGCTCGACGGCGCTGTACCAGGCCGTGCGCGCCGTACGGGGCGGCCTGGCGGGCTGCGCGCTGGCCCTGGGCTTCGAGAAGATGCGTCCCGGCTCGCTGGGCAGCGTCTTCGAGGACCGCGAGCAGCCGCTGGCGCGGCACACCCGGGCGCTCGCGGAGCTGGTGGAGCCGGCCTTCCCGATGACGGCGTGGATGTTCGGGGCCGCGGGGGTCGAGCACATGAAGGAGTACGGCTCCACGCCCGAGCACTTCGCCAGGATCGCGGAGAAGAACCACCGCCACTCCGTCGCCAACCCCTACGCCCAGTTCCAGGAGGAGTACCCGCTGGAACGGATCCGGGCGGAGAAGATGATCTACGAGCCGATGCTGCTCACCCGCCCCCAGTGCTCGCCCACCTCCGACGGCTCCAGCGCGGTGGTCGTGGCGGGCGAGGACTTCGTCGACCGGCACGGCCTGGCCGGCCAGGCGGTCGAGGTCGTCGGGCAGGCGCTGGTCACCGACCTGCCCTCCACGTTCGAGTCGAGAACGGCACGGGACATCGTGGGGGCCGACATGAGCGCCGTCGCCGCGCGGGCCGTGTACGAGCAGGCCGGGCTGGGCCCCGGCGACGTCGACGTCATCGAGCTGCACGACTGCTTCTCGCCCAACGAGCTGCTCACCTACGAGGCCCTCGGGCTGGCGCCGGTCGGCGAGGGGCACACGCTCGTGGACGCGGGGGACACCACCTACGGAGGCAGGTGGGTGGTCAACCCGTCCGGCGGGCTCATCTCCAAGGGGCACCCGCTGGGCGCCACCGGGCTCGCCCAGTGCACCGAGCTCACCTGGCAACTGCGCGGCACCGCCGGCGCGAGGCAGGTCGAGGGCGCCCGGGTCGCGCTCCAGCACAACATCGGGCTCGGCGGGGCCGTGGTCGTGACCGCGTACCGGCCGGCCGAACGCTGACCCCATCCACCGAATCCACCAGAACAGGAGAGAGATGCCGATGAACGCCCTGGACGGCAAGGTCGCCATCATCACCGGCGCCGGCCGCGGGATCGGCCGGGCACACGCGCTGCGCTTCGCGGCCGAAGGAGCCGCCGTGGTCGTCAACGACCGCGGCACCGCCAACGACGGAAGCGGTGCCGACACCGGCCCCGCGCAGGACGTCGTGGAGGAGATCGTGGCGGCCGGCGGGCGCGCCGTGGCCAACGCCGACGACATCTCGACGTGGGAGGGCGCGAGGAGGCTGGTCTGCCAGGCCGTCGAGGAGTTCGGCACGCTCGACGTCCTGGTGAACAACGCCGGCATCCTGCGCGACCGGTTCATCACGGGCATGGACGAGAGCGAGTGGGACGCCGTGATCGCGGTGCACCTCAAGGGCCACTTCGCGATGCTCAGGCACGCCGCCGACCACTGGAAGGCGCGCTCGAAGGCGGGCGTCGCGGTGCGGGCGTCGGTCGTCAACACCGCGTCGGCCTCGGGCACGTTCATGACGCTCCCGGGACAGGCCAACTACGGCTCGGCCAAGGCGGGCATCGCCGAGCTCACCCAGGTGGCCGCGGCCGAGCTCCAGCGGTACGGGGTGCGCGTCAACGCCATCGCGCCGGTCGCGCGCACCCGGCTGACCCTGGCGACCCCGGGCATGGGCGAGATGTTCGCCAAGGAGGTGCCGGACGGTGAGTTCGACACGCTCGCCCCGGAGAACGTCGCGCCCGTCGCGGCCTACCTCGCCGGCGACGCCTGCCCGTTCACCGGCCGGGTGCTCGCGGTGCAGGGCGGCACGATCTCGGCCCTGGACAGGTGGCGGGTCGGCGAGACCGTCGAGACGGACGGGCCGTGGGAGATCGACGACCTCCACAAGCGCCTCAGCGCGTGGGCGTAGGGGGCGTCGTGCGGCCCCATCGCTCACGCTGGATGGACGAGGAGCTCGACCTCCTCGCCGGCCTGGCCCGCGACTTCTTCCGCAAGGAGTGCCTCCCGCACGAGGAGCGCTGGGCCGGTCAGCAGCACGTGGACAGGGAGGTGTGGACCAAGGCCGGCGAGCTCGGCCTGCTGTGCGCGAGCATCCCGGCGCGGTACGGAGGCGGAGGCGGCACGTTCGCGCACGAGGCGGTCATCCTGGTCGAGCAGCACCGCGCGCTGGCCCCGAGCTGGGGCGGCCCGCTGCACAGCACGGTCGTCGCCCACTACGTCAACGCGTACGGCACCGAGGAGCAGCGGCTCCGCTGGCTGCCCGGGATGGCGACCGCCGAGCTCGTCGGCGCCATCGCCATGACCGAGCCCGGCGCCGGCTCCGACCTGCGGGGCGTGCGCACGAGGGCGGTGCGCGACGGCGACGAGTACGTCATCACGGGTGCGAAGACGTTCATCTCGAACGGGCACCTGGCCGACTTCGTCATCGTCGTCGCCACGACCGACCCCGAAGCCGGCGCGCAGGGCATCTGCCTGTTCGGCGTCGAGACCGCCGGCCTGCCCGGGTTCCGGCGTGGCCGCAACCTCGACAAGATCGGCCAGCACGGCCAGGACACCTGCGAGCTCTTCTTCGAGGAGGTGCGCGTTCCCGCCGCGAACCTGATCGGCGGGGTCGAGGGACGCGGATTCGTCCAGCTCATGGAGCAGCTTCCGCAGGAACGCCTGTTCCTCGGGGTGATCGCGGCGGCGACCGTCGAGAAGGCGGTGCGGCTGGCGAGCGACTACGCCAAGGAGCGGACGGCGTTCGGCAAGCCGCTGATGGCCTTCCAGAACACGAGGTTCACGCTGGCCGAGTGCGACACGCTGGCGTCCGTCGCCTGGGCGTTCCTCGACGAGGCGATCGAGAGGCACCTCGCGGGCCGGCTCGACACCGTCGCGGCCTCGAAGGTGAAGTGGTGGCTCACCGAGCAGCAGTGCGCCGTCGTGGACCGGTGCCTGCAGGTGTTCGGCGGATACGGCTACATGGCCGAGTACCCGATCGCGCGGCTCTACACCGACGCCCGGGTCCAGAAGATCTACGGGGGCACGAACGAGATCATGAAGGAGCTCATCGCGCGCTCCCTCTGACCGTCCCCGGCCTCGTCCCCGGCCTCGTCGCCGGTTGAAGCGCTGCTCAGCGGAAGGAAGTCAAACGCATGGGACCCCTGACCGGAGTCCGTGTCATCGAGATCGCGAGCCTCGCCCCCGCCCCGTTCGGCTGCATGCTGCTGGCCGACCTCGGCGCGGAGGTGCTGCGCGTGGAGCGCCTGCGCGGCAGCCCCGGGTTCGCCCCGCCGCCCGGCCCGCTCGACCGCGGGCGGCGGAGC
>NZ_QNFZ01000129.1 GCF_003313395.1 Nonomuraea lactucae
CGCGCCCGCCACGTCGCGGCGGTCGTGCGGGGCCGCCGCGGTCGTGTGGGGCGGCGCCGCCCTTGCCGAGGGGCCGCTCCGGGCGGTCAGATGCCGCAGAGTTCTTCCAGTGTCTTGGCGGATCTCTGGCTGTTGCGGGTCGGGGTCTGGGTGGGCTTGGCGGCCACCGGGCCCGAGGGGCCGGTCGTCGCCGTGGAGGTGCCGGGAGAGGCGGCCGCCGCGGCGGCCCGGCGGGCGGGCTTGACCGAGTCCGCGACGGCCTTGGCCGAGGTACGGCGGATCTTGGCCCAGTCGGGGGAGCCCGGCCAGAAGTCCGGCGGTACGAACTGCACGCTGGTGATCTTGGCGCCCTTCACCTTCACCGCGAGCGCCACCAGCGGCTCCACCAGCGGCTGCGGGATGTTCGTCTGCGCCAGGCGCTTCGTGGCGCCGGCGATCGCGGTGAAGTTCATCAGGATCTTGTCCGGGGTGGCCTGCTTGGCGAAGGCGCCGATGACGCAGCGCTGGCGGCCCATGCGGGAGAAGTCGTCGCTGCCCACCCGCGACCGGCCGTACCAGAGGGCCTGCTCGCCCGACAGCCGCCGGTACCCCGCCCTGATGGTGCCCGCCGTGCCGTACAGGCCGCCCCACTTGACGTCCCGCTCGACGCGGATCTTGAGGCCGCCGATGGCGTCCACGAGGTCGGCGAAGCCGTACATGTTCATCAGCGCGTAGTAGTCGATCTTGAGGTTGAGCGTGTAGCCGATGGCGTCCATCAGCGCCCGCGCGCCTTTGTTCTTGCCGCCCATGATCTCCGGGTGGTCGTTGGCGTACTGCCACACCTCGTTGAGCAGGCCGCCCTGGCCCAGCTCGGCCATGTAGCCGTTGGGGAACTGCCTGTGCAGCGGCGACGTCGGGGGGAAGCGCACGTGCTGCAGGTTGCGCGGGAGGCTGAACAGCACGGTGTTGCCCGTCGGGATGTGCACGCTCGCGACCGTCATGCTGTCGGTACGCACACCGGTGCGGTTGCCCGCCGCGTCACCGCCGACCAGCAGGAAGTTGACCCGGTCCTTGCCGTTCCACGGGTCCTCCTCCTTGACCGGCGCCACCTCGGGGTCCGTCGGGACGCTGGGGAAGATGTGGCGGATCGTCGATCGGAAGGTCAGCACGGTGTTGGCCGTGAGCGCGAACGGGGACATCACCGCCACGCACAGCACGCCCACCACGATGCCGGAGACGATCTGGCCCTGCTGGCTGAGCCGGTTGGGGTTGAGGGCCACGTACGAGGTCACCAGCAGCGCGAACCAGCACAGCGCGCCTACCGAGGCCACGACGATGACCGTCACCAGCATGCTGTCGCCGGCGAAGGCGCTGATGTTGTCCTTGTTGCGCGTCAGCGCGAACGCGAGCCCGGCGATCAGGAGGATCCCGTACGCGGTGAGCAGCGCCAGCCCGGTGCGGCGGTGGCCGGCGCGCAGGTGCGCGGCGCCGGGCGCGATGGCGGACAGGGCGGTCCAGCCGAGGATGGAGCCGACGGTCAGCGGCTTGGCGAAGCGAGGCGCGCCGCCCCGCGCCCTGG
>NZ_QNFZ01000132.1 GCF_003313395.1 Nonomuraea lactucae
GGCCACCGCCCGGCGGACCGGCCGTACCGGGCGGCAGCGGCTCGGCTGGGCGCGACGGCCGCCCGATACCGCGACACCATGGCGCCGACCGGCACGTCGCTCTGGCCCGGACTGGACTTCCCCTCGTTCACCGAGACCCCGGCCCGGCTGCGCGCCATGGCCCGCGCCTACACCCTGCCGGGCACCGGCCTGACCGGCGACACCCGCCTCGCCGCGACCGTCGCCACCGGCATCGACCACTACCGGCGCCACGTGTACACCGCGGGCGCGGACCCGGCCGGCAACTGGTGGCACTGGCAGATCGGCGTCCCCAGGAGGCTCCTCGACGCGGCCGTGCTGATCGGCCCCCACCTGGCGCGGCGGCAGAGCCGGATGCTGCTGGACGCGGTGGAGCATTTCGTCCCCGACCGCGTCCTGGACGGCTACGGCGGCACCAGTACCGGCGCGAACCGGGTGGACCTGTGCACGGTGACGCTGCTGCGCGCCGTCCTCGGGGACGACCCGGGCAGGGCCGAGCTGGCCGCCTCGGCGCTCTCCCCCGTCTTCCCCCACGTCAGCGAGGGCGACGGGTTCTACCGCGACGGGTCGTTCATCCAGCACGCCTCGGTGCCCTACCAGGGCGGGTACGGGGCGGTGCTGCTGTCCGGGCTGGCGACGCTGTTCGCCGTGCTGCGCGGCTCGCCGTGGGAGATCACCGACCCGAACAGGCAAATCGTGCTCGACATGGTGGAACGGTCGTTCGCGCCGTTCGTTCACGACGGCTTCTGCATGGACCTGGTCAGCGGGCGCGGGATCGGCCGCGGGCCGTACGGGGACCACAGGCGTGGACAGGCGATCGCCGCCGCGATCCTGCTGCTGGCCGAGTCCGCCTCCGCCGCCGAACGGGCCCGCTGGCAGGGCCTGGTCAAGGGCTGGGCGGTGCGGAACACGTACCGGCCCATGCTCGACAGCGACGACCCGGGCTTCCGTGCCCGCCTGGCCGCGATACTCGCCGACGACTCCGTCCCCGCCTCCTGCGAGCCCGCCGGGCACACGCTGATGCCGATGAGCGCCCGCGCCGTCCACCGGCGGCCGGGCTGGTGCGCGGCCATCAGCATGTCCTCCGACCGGATCGGCCACTACGAGCACGGCAACGGCGAGAACCTGCGCGGCTGGCACACGGGCTCCGGCATGCTCTACTGGTGGGCCGAGGGGCACGGCGACCACTATTCGGACGCGTTCTGGTCCACCGTCGACCCCTACCGCCTGCCGGGCACGACCGTCTCCACCAAGCGCCTGCCCGACGGCGCCGGGGAGGGATGGGGCGACACCCGCACGCCGTGGCGCTGGGTGGGCGGGGCCACCGACGGCACGTACGCGGCGGTCGGCCAGCACCTGACAGGGCTGGAGAGCACGCTGGAGGCGTTCAAGTCGTGGTTCTTCCTCTACGACGCCGTGGTCTGCCTGGGTGCCGGGATCACGAGCGAGGACGGCGTCCCGGTCGAGACGATCGTCGACAACCGCCGCACCGCCGCGCCCCTCACGGTGGACCGCACGGCCGGCTGGGCCCACCTGGAGGGACACGGCGGCTACGTACTGCTCGAAGGCCCTGGCCTGGAGCGGAGCGGCGGCTTCGCGCCGTCCCGGGGCGACGGCGCATGGCTGCGAACGCTGCGGGAGGAGCGCACCGACGGCGAGAAGACCACCCGCGGCTACGTGACGCTCTGGCTCGACCACGGCACGGACCCGCGCTCGGCCGGTTACGCCTATCTGCTCCTGCCGGGAGCGACCCTCACCCGCACCGAGACTCGCGCCACCGACCCCGGCTGGGCGCGCGTGCTCGCCAACACCCCCCGCCTGCAGGCCGTCCACATCCCCTCACTCGGCCTGACCGCCGCCAACTTCTGGAACGGCGGCGCCGCAGGCGGCCTGACCGCCTCCGCCCCGTGCGCGGTCCTGGTGAGGGAGCCGGGCGACGGCACGGCCACGCTCACCGTGTCGGACCCCCGACGCGACCTGAACGGGCTTACCCTCACCTGGGACCGGCCGGTGTCCTCGGTGCCCGGCGGCCACCCCCTCCTGGCGGGCACCGCGACCGGCCCCCGGCTGACCCTCCGCTTCGGGCGGCTGTCGGACCAGGAGGGCCGCTCGACGACGATCACCGTACGGCTCGCCTGACGGGCGCGGCCCCGCGCCGGGCCCGCTGCGCGGGGCCGTGCCGGGCCCGCTCC
>NZ_QNFZ01000133.1 GCF_003313395.1 Nonomuraea lactucae
CGTCGCCGTCGGGCTCTCCGGGCTGCTCGCCGGCGTGGCGGGGTGCGGCTCGGACAAGGCGCCGGGGGGCGGGGGCGGGGGCGGCCGCATCACCCTGCCGGCGCCGAGCCTGGACGCGCTGATCGGCAACGCGCCGCTGCACGTCGCCATGGCCGCCGGCTACTTCTCCGCCTCGCACCAGGACGTGCTGCTCGCCGACGTGCTCGGCACCGACGTGATCCGCACCGTGCAGACCCAGACCATCGTGGGCGTGGCCGGGGCCCTGCCGTCGATCGTGGCCTTCACCAAGGGCGTCAAGGACCTGGAGATCATCGCGCCCGTCTACTCGGCCGCGCAGACCACGTTCATCGCCCCGGCGGACTCGCCCATCGACTCCGTCACCGACCTGAAGCCGGGCATGAAGATCGGCGCGGCGATCGCGGCGACGCCTCCCACGTACTTCAGCCAGTTGCTGGTGCGCAAGGCGGGTCTCGAACCCGACAAGGACGTGCGGATCCTCACGCTCGGCCGCGCGCCGGACGCGTGGACCGCGGCCAAGAAGGGCCTGGTCGACGTCGCCTGGTCGAACCCGCCGTTCGACACCCGGCTGATCGCCTCCGGTGAGGCGAAGCTGGTGGCCGCGGCGGCCGACCTGGTGCCCGCCTGGCTCGACACCGCGATGGTCACCACCAAGGCCAAGGCGTTGAGCAGCCGCGCCGCGATCGACGCCGTACGGCAGGCGGTCGCCAAGGCGCAGGTCCTGCTCCGCGAGGACCCTGAGCAGGCCGCCGCGGCATGGGCCAAGAACGCGAAGCTGGACGTGGAGATCGCGCGCAAGGCTCTCGAAGCCGTCCCGGCGGGGGCGTGGGCGACCGGCGTCGCGACCGAGGGCCTGAAAGCCGTCGCCGCGGCCGGCGCGTCCATGAAGCTCGTCGCGGCGGGCGTGGACTTCGGCGCGATGCTCTCCGACGACTTCCCGGGCGGCAGCCGATGACCGCGTGGGACAGGGACCCGGCCGCGCGCGGGGACGTCGTCGTCGACGAGGTCAGGATGACCTACGTCAGCGAGGGGCGCACCACCGTCGCGATCGAGAACGCCTCCGGAACGGTCCGGAAGGGGCGCTTCGTCTCGATCATCGGCCCCAGCGGCTGCGGGAAGAGCACTCTGCTCGACATCGTCGCCGGCCTGACGCGGCCGACGTCCGGCCAGGTGCGGATCGGCGGCGAGTCCGTGACCTCGCCCCGCCGCGACTTCCCGATGGTCTTCCAGGACGACTCCACCCTGCACTGGCGCACCGTGCTCGACAACGTCGCCCTCGGGCTGGAGATCGCCGGCGTCCCCAAGGCCGAGCGGCGCGCCCGGGCCCGCGACATCCTCGGCGTCGTCGGGCTCCGCGGCTTCGAGCACCACCGGCCGCGCCAGCTCTCGGGCGGCATGCGCCAGCGCGTCGCGATCGCCCGCGCCCTCGTCATGGAACCGGCGATGCTGCTCATGGACGAGCCCTTCGGCGCCCTGGACCAGCAGACCCGCACCCTGGTCGGCATCGAGCTGCTGCGCATCTGGGAGGAGACCCGCACGAGCGTCCTGTTCGTCACGCACGACATCCGCGAGGCGGTCACCCTGTCGGACGAGGTGTGGGTGATGTCGCGGCGGCCCTCGACCATCCTGGACGTGGTCCACGTCGACCTGCCCCGGCCCCGCGACACGGACGTGCTGCGCAGCGCCCAGTTCGAGGGGTACGTGGGCGTCCTGTGGGACCTGATCCAGGCGGAGGTCGCCTCGGCGATGCGCGAGCAGGAGCGCGCGGCGTCATGAGCGTGCTGGACCTTGGAGGCATCCGGATGTCGATCCGCCCGGCGCTCGGCCGGATGCCCGCGTGGGCGACCCGTGTCGTGGTGGTGGCCGCCCTGCTCACCGCCTGGCACCTGGCCGTGGCCGGCGGCCTCGTGAGCTCGCTGACCGTGCCCGCTCCGCTCGACTGCCTGCGCCGCCTGCCCGGCATCCTGGGCACCGCGGCCTTCTGGTCCGACGCGGCCCGTTCGCTGCGGACCACCGTCGAGGCGTTCGCGGCGGCGGCGGCGATCGGCGTCCTCGCCGGGGCACTGCTGACCAGGCTCCCGGTCGTGGCGCGGATCCTGGAGCCGTACATCGTGGGGGCCTACGCCGTCCCCGTCGTGGTCTTCTACCCGACCTTCCTGGTCGTGTTCGGGCTGGGCACGGCGCCGATCGTGCTCACCGCGTTCCTGATGGCCGTGGTGCCCGTCCTCATGACCACGATGGTCGCGCTCTCGGAGCTGCGGCCGACCCACCGCAAGCTGGCCCGCTCGCTCGCGTGCACCCGATGGCAGGCGTTCCGCTCCATCCTGCTGCCGTCGGCGCTCCCGCTCCTGCTGCCCGGTCTCAAGCTCGGCTTCGTGTACGCCATGGCGGCCACGGTGGGCGTCGAGTTCATCGTCGCCGACGCCGGTCTGGGCTTCCGGATCGGCGAGCTCTACCGCAACTTCGAGACCGTCGACATGTACGTCCACATCCTCGCGATGATCGCGGTTGCGGCCGGTTTCAACAGCCTGTTCAACCTGCTCGAACGTGTCATCCGGAAGGACCTCGCATGAGCATCCACGCCGTCCCGGCCCGGTCGTTCGTCACAGCCGGGCGGATCGCCGTGCCCGTGCTGCTCGTCGCCGGATGGGCGGCCGCCGCCGCGCTCACCCCGGAGGTGGCGACCGTCGGGGCCTCGCTGAGCGCGGTCGCGGGCGCGTGGGCCGACGGCACGCTCCGGCCCGACGTCGCGGACACCCTGCAGGCCGTGATCGCCGGGTTCGCGCTGTCGGCCGTCATGGGCATCCCGTTCGGCGTGTGGGCGGCCCGCCGGACCTACACCTACCAGGTCGTCGAGCCGCTGTTCAGCAGCACCGCGGCGGTCCCGCGCATCGTGCTGCTGCCGATCTTCCTGTCGCTGTTCGGCATCACCGTGAACGCGAAGATCGCGATCGCGGTGTCGGCGGCGATCGTGCCGATCGTGCTCACCTCGATGGCGGGCACCCGCACCGTGAATCCGACGCTGATCAAGCTGGGGCGCTCGCTGGAGATGTCGCGCTGGACCCTGTTGCGCCGCGTGATCGTGCCCGCCGCGCTCGCCTCGATCATGTCGGGGCTGCGGATCGGGTTCAGTCTCGCGCTGCTCGCGGTCATCCTTTCCGAGTTCGTCGCCGCGACCAGCGGCATCGGGCTGCGCATCCAGTCGGCGTACTCGCTGCAGCAACTGCCGCTGATGTACGGCCTGGTCGTGCTCGTGGTGCTCGTCGGACTCGCCGGCAACCTCGGGATCTGGTTCCTCGAACGGCGCGCCGCGCGCTGACAGGCACGAACGCGGTGCCGCACCGGATGGCGCGGCACCGCGTTCGCGGGGTCCAGGGCGCAGGGATCCCGTGTCACCGTTCCGAGTGCAGGCCCATCATGCCCGCGGCGATGTCCTCGGGGAGCATCCAGTCGCCCGGAGGGCGCGGCCCCCAGTTGTAGAGCCCCTGGGAGCCCTCGAAGACCTCCGGCGTCCACTCCACGCCCTCGACGATGCAGTCGAGATCGGAGTAGTACTCCGAGAAGTTGCCGGCGGGGTCACGCAGGTACCAGAACATGTTGGAACCGATGTGATGCCGGCCCAGCCCCCAGGCGTGGCGCTCCGGGTGGCTCTCCAGCATCGCGGTGGCCCCGCGTCCGATCTCGTCCACGTCGGCGACCTCCCAGGCGGTGTGGTGCAGATACTGCACCGGCGCCTTGGCCACCAGCAGGTTGTGGTGGTCGGTCGAGCAGCGCAGGAACGACGCCTCGCCGCGGATGCTGTCGCTCAGCTTGAAGCCGACGCCCCGCATGAAGAACCGCTGGCTGGCCTCCTGGTCCACGGAACCGACCACCACGTGACCGAGCTTGCGCGGCCGGACGTCGTGATCCCGCTCCACGGCGGGGGAGCGGCGGTTGTGAGGGCGCGGTCCGGCGGCGGGGGCGGGGGCGTCGGGGATGCGGTCCGCGATCCGTACGATGACGCCGATCGCCGTGCCGGGATCGGTGGCCCGGAGCTCCCCCGGGGCGCGCGTGGTCTCGACGCCGAGCCCGCGCAGCTGGTGTCCGATGCGGTCGAGGTCGTCCTCGTCGTCCACGCCGACCGCCAGGGCCAGGAGCCGGCGGCGGTCGGAGTGCGTCACGCGGAGCTGCGGGCCGCCGTCCTGTGTCCGCAGGTAGCCCTCTCCGGAGGGCCGCAGACCGAACTGGCGGTAGAACTCCCGCGTGGCGGCGACGTCCGGGACGCCCATGGTGATGCCCACAAGCCTGTGAAGACTCATCGCTGTCCTCTCTGTGCCTCCCACCAGCCTACTATCGTTGTCGAACAACAGCAATGAGAATCGATTCTGCGTCCACTGTCGTTTACTGGCCAAGAAGCGATTTACTGGTATGGTTGTCGTATGGCTCGACGGGGCACATCGAAGACTCTCAGCGGCGACGTCTACACCCAGCTGCGCGACGCCATCCTCCGCGGCCAGGTGCGCCCAGGTGAGCGGCTCAAACCGACCGACCTGCGCGAGGAGTACGACGTCAGCATCTCCGTCGTCCGCGAGGTCCTCACCCGGCTCGCCGAACAGCGGCTCGTGGTCGCGGAGCCCAACCAGGGCTTCTCCGTGGCCCCGCTCTCCCGGACGCACCTCGACGAGCTGGTCGACGCCCGCTGCGCGATCGAGGGGCTGGCGATCCGCAGGTCCGTCGAGCGAGGCGACGTGGAGTGGGAGTCGAGGGTGCTCGCGGTCCATCACCGCCTCGAGCGGACCCCCGTGTGGCTGGGCGACGGTTCCGAGCGGGTCATCAACCCTGAGTGGGTGTCGGTGCACGCCGACTTCCACGCCACATTGCTTGAGGCGTGCGGAAACGACATCATGCGCGGCATCTGCGCCTCGCTGTTCGACATGGCCGAGCTCTACCGGCGCTGGAACGAGAGCGCCGGGTCCGCGCCGGCCCGCGACGTCCCCAAGGAGCACCGCGACCTGGCGGCGGCGGCCCTCGACCACGATGCCGAGCTCGCCGAGAAGCTGCTCGTCGAGCACATCCGGACCACGCGCGACATGGCGCTCGTGGGCATCCCGGCTCTCACCGAGGCGGCGGCGGCGGGCGAGCGGCCCGGCGCCGATCGCGCACCCGCCTGACTCGGCCGACCGCGCACCCGCCTGACTCGGCCGATCGCGCACCGGCCTGACTCGTCAGCGTCCCGCGTAGGCCGCGGCGACCTGGCGGAGCGCGGCCTCGACGTCACCGGCGTCGCGCAGCACCGAGTGGACGTAGTCGTCCGGTCGCACCAGGACCGCGGCCGGGGGACACCCGTCCGTGGTCAGCGCTTCGCGCCACGCGGCGTACACGCCTCCGACGTCCTCCACCCGCACCCCGTCGCCCATGTCGGCCAGAGGGAGGACCCGCACCGGCACCGGGCTCTCGTGGACGGCCGGCCACAGCCGGTGGTCATCCTCCCACACGACCAGCCGCCAGCCCCGCCCCAGCACGTCGTCGGCCAGCCCCTCGGCGTCGCCGAAGCGCACGGTGCCCTGCACGGACGGGCGCCCCGTCCGGGTGTCGTCGTGCCGCAGCGCTCCGGGGCCCAGGCGGGGGTGCGGAGGCGGCACGGTCTCGCCCCGCCGGGCGCGGTCCGACGTCATCCGCCGGTCGCGAAGGGCCGCCTCGTCCGGGTCGGTGACGCAGATGACGCCGCCCAGCATCATCGAGTACTCCACGAGGTCGCGCACATGCGGCGCCCGCTCCGTGCCGTACGTGTCGAGCAGCCCGTCGCCCGCCACCTCCGCGAGGACGGCGTCGAGCTTCCATGCCAGGTTGGCGGCGTCGCGCAGTCCCGAGCACATGCCCTGGCCGGCGAACGGCGGCATCTCGTGCGCGGCGTCCCCGGCGATGAGCACCCGCCCGGAGCGCCACCGGGCCGCCCAGCGGGCCTGGAAGCGGTAGACCGTGTGCCGTTCGATCTTGGCGTTGGAGTCGTCGATCCCCCAGGGGCCCAGCAACTCGACCGCCTTGCCCAGGGTGTTGAGCTCGGCCGGATCCTCCCCCGGCAGCACCATGAACTCCCACCTGCGCCGTCCGGGCCCGGAGGGCGTGACAGTGGTCGGCCGGGCCGGATCGCACAGCTGGAACGCCCGCGGGGTGAACGTCATCGGCGTGTGCGGCACGACGTCGATGATCAACCAGTCGAAGAAGAAGCCGAGGTCGGTGGTCTCGATGCCGGCCGCCCGTCGCACGAAGCTGTTCGCGCCGTCGCACCCGACGGCGTATCGCGCGGTCACCTCGACGCTCTCGCCACTGTGCGACGCGGTGGCGGTGAGACGGACGCCCTCCGCCTCCTGGACGATCCCCGTGACCTCCAGTCCGCGGCGGACCGTCACCGCCGGCAGGCCGGACACGAGGTGGTCGAGCGCGTCCTCCAGCTCGGGCTGGGAGAAGTGGTTGGCGGTGTGCCAGCCCGAATCCCCGCGGCCTCGCCAGTCGACCGCGAGCAGGACCTCCCCGCGGGCGTTGCGCCACTCGTAGAGGTCGTCGTACGGCTCCACGACGGGGGAGACGTCGCTCCGCAGGCCGACGTCCTGGAGCAGCCGGGCGATCTCGGCGTCGAAGTGGACCGCGCGCGGCAGCCGGAACGGGCTGGGCCAGCGCTCGGCGACGAACACCTTCCAGCCGCGGCGGCCGAGCAGGATGCTCAGCAACTGCCCGACCGGACCGTAGCCGACGACGGCCACATCGAACTGGGGAGTGTCGATGCCGGGCGGGTCGATGTCCGAGTCGATGTCCGAGTCGATGTCCGAGTCGATGTCCGGGGTGTCGAACCGGGGGGTGCCGGACTCGGGGGTCACGCGGTCCTCCTCGCGAGGTGGCGGGCTCCGACCGGGACGACGCTCCCCGCCGCGTCCGGGTCCAGGGCCGCCTCCCAGATGTGCTCGGCCGCCTGGGCGGGTGTCGCGAGGCCGCCGCTACGGGCCAGGTCGTCGAAGTAGCCTGCCAGGGGCAGGGAGGCGGGGTCCCCGGCCATGACGCCGCGCACCATCGGGGTGTCGACCGCGTGCGGCACGACGGCGATCACACGGCACCGGGCGCGGGGATCGGCTCGCTGCTCCGCCGCCACCACGCGCAGCCAGTGCTCGACCGCCGCCTTGGCCGCGCTGTACTGCGACAGGCCGGGGATCGTGTCGGTCGCCGCGGGGGACGAGCAGACGACCAGCGTGCCCGGCACCTCGCGCCGGGCGCACGCGGCCAGGAAGGCCTGGCCGAGCGCGATCGTCGAGCCGGCGTTGAGCAGGAACGCCTCGGTGTAGACGCCGGGGTCCGCCGACGCGGCGGGGCCGAGCGGCGCCGTGCTCCCGGCGAGGTGCAGGAAGTAGGCGTGCTCCACCGCGGCCTCCTCGGCGGCCTTCACCGTGGCCGCCCCGAGCCGCGCGTCCACGTCGGCCGCGACGCGGCGCCAGGCCGCCGGCTGGGAGAGG
>NZ_QNFZ01000136.1 GCF_003313395.1 Nonomuraea lactucae
CTAAGGACTGTGCAGGGCTAAGGACTGTGCAGGGCTAAGGACTGTGCAGGGCTAAGGACTGTGCAGGGCTGCAAGGCCAAGGGGCTGCGCAGGGCCAAGGGGCTGCGCTGGAGTTGGGAGTGTCCGGATCCAAGTTGGTTCCAGCACGGGGTGGGGCATCACTGGCTCAAGGAGCCGTCCGCTCGGCCGCAGGGGCCCCTGACGGCTACGAGGCCGCCGGGCAGTCAGCAAGGGCGTGCGGCCTCAGCCCCCGCCTACACTCTCCGCACACCCGCGACAATCACGCAGGCCCCCGCAAGCGCGCTCTCCGAAGGAGTCCCCCAGGGGCGGTCAGCCAGAGAAGCCCTCCTTGGGCATTTCGAGGTCGGCCTTCGCCAGTTCCTCCACGTTGACGTCCTTGAACGTGACCACACGGACGTTCTTCACGAACCGCGCCGGCCGGTACATGTCCCAGACCCACGCGTCCTGCATCTTCACGTCGAAGAACACGTCCCCGTTCTCCGCCGTGCGGACGTCGAGGTCGACCGAGTTGGTCAGATAGAAGCGTCGCTCCGTCTCCACGACATACGTAAACAGCCCGACGACATCACGGTATTCGCGGTAAAGCTGCAGCTCCATCTCGGTTTCGTACTTCTCGAGATCTTCTGCGCTCATCGCGGTCCTCCTGTCGTACCGGTCCCCCGGTGTGCCTGGTCAGGCAACCCCGGCCCCCATTTCATTCTCGCCCATCTCTCTGGCCACCGTGACGAAGGAGAAGCGGTGGTGCGCGCACGGGCCGTACGCCTCCAGCGCCAGGCGGTGTCCTGGTGTGACATATCCCTTGTGGTCGGCGAAGCCGTAGGAGGGGAATTCGGCGTCGAGCGAAACCATCATCCGATCCCTGGTCACCTTGGCCACGATCGACGCGGCCGCCATGCAGGCGGCCACCTGGTCGCCCTTCCACACCGCCAGCGACGGTGCCGGGAGGCCGGGCACCGGGAAGCCGTCGGTGAGGATGTACTGCGGGTCACAGGTCAACCGCGCCACCGCGCGCCGCATTCCCGAGATGTTGCTGCGGTGCAGGCCGCGCGCGTCGATCTCGGCGGGCGGGATGACGACGATGCCGATGTGCGCCGACCGGACGATCTGGTCGTAGAGCTGCTCGCGCGCGAGTGCCGTGAGCAGCTTGGAGTCGCCGAGATCCGGGATCTGCCTGCGAAGGATGACGGCCGCGACGACCAACGGCCCCGCGCAGGCCCCCCGGCCCGCTTCGTCGACGCCCGCGATCGGGGTCAGGCCGCGGCGGGCGAGCGCCCGCTCGTAGGCGTAGAGTCCGGAATCGCGCCGGACGACGCTCGGTCGAGGTCGGAACGCAACTGTCATGACAGAGGCAGCGTACGCCCCAATCGCCGCAAACCGCGACCGTAACCCCAGCCCTATTTGACCTTGTCGAAGGTGTCCGGCCTGGTGAAGATCAAACCTCTCCCCAGCGGCCAGTAGCGCATGACCGCCTTGCCCACCACCGCGTCCTCGGAGATGAACCCCTTACCGGGCTCGGCCATGTGGCTGCGCGAGTCGGCAGAGGCGCTGCGGTGGTCTCCCATCAGCCAGAGCTTGCCCGGCGGCACGGTGACCTTGAACTCCTCACCGGACGGGTAGTCGCCGGGGTAGAGATAGGAGGACTCGTCCAGGGGTGTGCCGTTGACCGTGATCCGCCGCTTCGAGTCGCAGCAGACCACCTTGTCGCCGCCGACGCCGATCACCCGCTTGATGGTGTCGTCGCCGTTCCAGCCCTTGAACACGACGATGTCGCCGCGCTCCGGCTTGCCCGCCAGCTTGTTGACGAACACCCGGTCGTTGATCTCCAGGGTGTTCTGCATCGATTCGGACGGGATGTAGAACGACCCGACCGCGAACTGCTGCAGCACGAGTGCGATGGCCACGCCCAGCGCCAGTAGTAAGAGCGTCTCGCGGAAGCCGCCCTTTTTCTTCTTCTGCTGCACGCCCTCCGCCTTTTTGGTGTCGGCCATCAACTCTCCCCGTCCCGACCGCCTGGGGACGCCGCGGCGGGGCGGGGCATGCTCCGCTCCCTCCCGAGCCAGCGCCGGCGGATCAGGACCAAGGGTACGGCCAACGCGAACCCGGCGACGAAGGGGGCCGAACCGCCCAGCGCCCGCAGTCCCGGCTGCGTGAACGTGTCGGGAATGGGCAACGTCCCGGCCCTGGAGAAGGGCCACACGATCACGAACGCCCGCCCGATGACCTGGCCCTCAGGGATCGATCCGCCGCCCGGATCACCCTGGTGGGCCCGCGAGTCGAGCGAGACCGAGCGGTGGTCGCCCATCACCCACAGGTGCCCCGGCGGCACCTTGATGTCGAAGAACTTGTCGGAGGGCACGTTGCCCGGATAGAGGTAGCTCTCCTCGGTGAGCGGGACCCCGTTGACCGTGATGCGCCCCTTGGAGTCGCAGCACTTGACGTGGTCGCCGCCGACGCCGATGACCCGTTTGATGTAGTCCTTCTCGCCGGGCACCACGCCGAACGCGGTGCCGACCCAACGGAAGAACGCCGCGATCGGATTGGACGGCTCCTCCAGCTGGAATTCGCCGTCCCACGAATCGATCCCGGAGAACACCACCACGTCACCGCGCTCGATGGCGCGGGTGTGGTAGACGAGCTTGTTGACCAGGACCCGGTCGTACTTGAGCAGGGTGTTCTGCATCGATTCGGACGGGATGTAGAAGGCCTGGATCACGAAGGTCTTGATGACCAGCGCCAGCACCAGCGCCACGACGATCAGGACAGGGAGTTCTTTCCAGAACGACCCTTTCTTCTCCTTGCCGCGTTTTGCCGGCTTCTGAGTCTCTTCGGCGACCACGTCCACCTCGTCCTCGACAGGGCGGCGCGGCGCGCCGTGCTCCTGGCTCTCGCTAGTCATCGTTGATGAGCCTAGATGATTCACCGGCTCAACAAGCCCCGACCGACGTTACACCCGCGCCCGAGTCGCTCCGCATAAAGAGAATTGCCCGGATAAAGGCGAATGGCCCGCGGCACACGCGGGCCATCCGGTCAACGCCTGGTCACTTGGCGGGGGTCGCCTCGCGCTTCTCACGGATGCGGGCAGCCTTGCCGCGCAGGTCACGCATGTAGTAAAGCTTGGCACGGCGCACGTCGCCGCGGCTCACCAGCACGATCTTCTCGATGACCGGGCTGTGCACCGGGAAGGTGCGCTCGACGCCGACACCGTAGCTGACCTTGCGGACCGTGAAGGTCTCCCGGGCGCCGCTGCCCTGGCGGCGCAGCACGAAGCCCTTGAAGACCTGGATACGGGAGCGGTTGCCTTCGACGACTCGGACGTGAACCTCGAGCGTGTCGCCGGGGCGGAAGCCCGGCACATCGCCGCGCAGGGTCGCCTTCTCGAGCTCCTGGATCTTCGTGTGCATGAGAGCTGTCCTCAAGTCTCGCGAGCACGCGGAGGTCCACCCGGCCGGAGCTCGCGGCGGACGCGCCTGCTGATGTGATGAACCCGGGATCGTTTCCCGGGCACGGCAGACCAACCGAACGACGGTTGGCAACGCCTCAGTTTGCCATATCTTCCGGCCCGACGCGAAACGCGAGCTCGTCGAGGACCTCGCGGTCGCGCTTGTCGAGCGTCTCGGGGTCGAGCCCCGCCGCCAGTTCGGGCCGGTTCGCGACGGTACGGCGCAGCGCCTCGTCCCGCCGCCACCTGGCGACCTTGCCGTGGTGCCCGGAAAGGAGCACGGCGGGCACCTCGTGCCCCCGCCACACCGGCGGTTTGGTGTAGACGGGGCCTTCGAGCAGGTTGCGCATGGCGCCCGGCGCGAAGGAGTCGTCGACGGCCGAGACGGCGTTGCCGAGCACGCCGGGCAGCAGCCTGCCGATGGCCTCCACCATCACCAGCACCGCCACCTCGCCGCCCGCGAGCACGTAGTCGCCGATGCTCAGCTCGTCGACGCGCAGCCGCGCGCCGTACTCACGCATGACACGCGCGTCGATGCCTTCGTAGCGCCCGCACGCGAACAGCAGCCACGGCTCCGCCGCCAGCTCCTGCGCGAGCTCCTGGGTGAACGGCCTGCCGCTCGGCGTGGGAACGATCATGCGGGGCGTGCCGCCCCCCGCCACCACGTCGACGGCCTCGCCCCACACCTCGGGCTTCATGACCATGCCGGGGCCGCCGCCGTACGGGGTGTCGTCCACGGTCTTGTGCACGTCGTGCGCCCAGTCGCGGAGCTGGTGCACCCGTACGTCGAGGATGCCCCGCTCTCGGGCCTTGCCGATCAGCGAGACGTCGAGCGGGGCGAAGTACTCGGGGAAGATCGAGATGATGTCGAGCCGCATCGTGCCGCTCGCGGCCGCCCTCACGGCCGTGGCGGCGTCGCCGGGCCGGTCCATCACAGCAGCCCTTCGGGTGGATCGACCACGAGCCTGCCGCCCTCCAGGTCCACCTCGGGCACCAGGGTCCTGACGAACGGGATGAGCGCGTCGTCCTGGCCGGCGCGCCGGACGACCAGCAGGTCCTGGCCGTGGTGCAGCACGTCGGTGACCTCGCCGACCTCCTCGCCGGAGGCGGTCACCACCGTGAGCCCGATCAGCTGGTGGTCGTGGAACTCGTCGGGGTCCTCGGACGGCGCGACATCGGCGGAGTCGATGACGAGCATCGTGCCGCGCAGCTCCTCGGCCGCGTCGCGGTCGGCGACCCCGGCGAAGGAGAGCAGCAGACTGCCCTTGTGCCAGCGGCTGCTCTCGACGACGAGCGGCCCCCGGCTGGAGGGGTCGGTGGCGATGGACGTGCCGGCGGCGAAGCGCAGCTCGGGATCGTCGGTGCGCACCTCCACGGTCACGTCACCGCGCACTCCGTGCGGGCGGCCTATCCGGCCGACGACCAGCTGCACGTGAACCTGCCTTCTCTCACCTGATGTCTCCAGCGTGGCAGCCCGTCCTCACGGGCGGGGACCAACCCCTCATGGCCGGGCACCGGACCCGGACGCGGGGCGTGTCCGCACCGGTCTCGCCCGGCGTTCGCGGGCGACGGTCGCCAGGTACGGGATCTGACCGAGGCCCAGGTCGGCCCTCGGGATTCGGTCGAAGCCCAGGAGTCGGCCCTCGGGATTCGGCCGACCGGACCCCTGATTCGGCCGAGGCCCGCGAGTCGGCTCCGGGGACTCGGCCCGGCTCCGGTCGCGGGACCCTGACCCCATGATGCCCGCGCCGGCGGGTCGGGCCGGACGGGCATGCGGCGGCCATCCGGGGCCATGGGCCGCCGACGGCGGCGACGAGATGCGGTCGCCGCGGGAACCCTTCCCGATGACGAGGAGGGGATGTCACGCAAGCGCCCTCATCGGAACGTAGCCGATGAGGGCGCACGATCCTGACGCTAACGGACCGTTTCGTGCAGGTCGAGGAGGTCGACCCGTACGTACTTCCCGTCGGCCAGGGCGTTCACCACGGTGCGCAGCGCCTTGGCGGTGCGCCCGCCGCGTCCGATGACCTTGCCCAGGTCCTCGGGGTGCACCCGGACCTCCAGGACGCGCCCGCTACGGATGCGGCGAGCGCGGACCCGGACATCGTCTGGATGTTCGACGATGCCCTTCACGAGGTGCTCGAGAGCCTCCTCGAGCACGTCAGGCCTCGCCCTCGGTCTGGGTCGTCTCGGCGGCGGCCTCGGCCTCGTCCTTCTTCCTGGCCTTCTTGGGCGTGGTGGCGGCGGTGCCGGTGTCGCCACCGGACAGCGCCTCCTTGGCCGCGGCCTCGTAGAGGGCGTGCCTGTCGGGCGCCGGCTCGGCGACCTTCAGCGGAGCCGGGGCGGGCTCACCCTTGAACTTCTGCCAGTCGCCAGTGAGCTTGAGCAGCTTGAGCACCGGCTCGGTCGGCTGCGCGCCGACTCCCAGCCAGTAGGCGGCACGCTCGGCGTTGACCTCGATGCGCGAAGGGTCTTCCTTCGGGTGGTACAGGCCGATCTCCTCGATCGCCCGGCCGTCACGCTTGGTGCGGCTGTCGGCGACGACGATACGGTATTGAGCATTGCGGATCATGCCGAGCCGCTTGAGCTTGATCTTGACTGCCACGGGTGTGGTCTCTCCTGCATTCGAGCGCGGGTGAGCGACGTCTCGCCGAGTGGGGCACGACAGGACGCTCGCTCCAGGGACAGGCGTGACCGCCGGGAGGTGAGAGGGCACCCGACTGGCCACGGTGTTCCAACATGCCATTCTGCCAGATCCAGGGCACTGCCAGCGACGTGACGCGCACGCCGGCCCGTACCGACCCACTCCTTGCCCGCTGAGCCCCTGACACGACCCCGGCCATCAGGCCGGGGACGAGCGCGTCCCCCAGTGCCACCGGAGCGCACCGCCAGGGCGGGCGGATCCTGTCACTCGCGATCCCCGGCGGCACAAGCCCACCGCCTGCGGGCACGCCGACCGAGGCGGCCCAGCGGACGGGCCGCCCGGCGAACGCGGCGCCCCGCG
>NZ_QNFZ01000135.1 GCF_003313395.1 Nonomuraea lactucae
GCCCCGGGAGCGGGCGAGCCGCGGGCGCGCGGGCGGCGCGCCCGGCCGGTGGCGCGGAAATCCGGGGCGGTCGTGTCGGAATTATTATTCGCGTCAGTCGTACGCACACTCGCGCATGACCCGAACCTCGCTCGGAAGCGCGGCCGTCACGCCGGTGTCAGGGCAGGCCGGGAGGTACGTCCGGCGGTGCCCGCCGCGGGACGTGCCAATCCACATCGCGTAATGGGCTTTTCTTTCCTGATCAAACTCCGGCCAAACCTTTAATAGATCTCAATTCGGTAAGGGTGTCGGCCTTACCTTCAGTGACAAAAATGGGTCTGCCATTTTCCGGAAGCAATACTGCAGACTGTCTCCCGTGGGTGCATCGGTGCTGCCAAGTGGGCCGCCATCCGTGGATCAGGTGGCGGACCTCGTCGCGAAGGGAAGGGAGCGCGGAAGCGTAACCGTCGATGACGTCGCAGCCGCGCTTGACCGATCCGAGCTGCCGTCCGACGCGCTGGAACGCGTCGTGCGGATGCTCGCCGAGAACGGTGTGGAGGTCCTCGAGCCCCAGGGCGACGAGGAGACCAGCCGCGCTGATGAGGAGGACATAGGCAAGCGGGCGCCGACCAGCGATCTGGTCCGCATCTACCTGCGGGAGATCGGCCGGGTGCCGTTGCTGACAGCCGAGGAGGAGGTGGAGCTGGCCAAGTCGATCGAAGCCGGTCTGTTCGCCGAGGACAAGCTGGCCAACGGGGTCTCGCGCCTGGCCTTCCCCGAGTTCAGGGAGCTCGTGTGGCAGGGCACGCGGGCCAAACAGCGTCTCATCGAGGCCAACCTGCGGCTCGTGGTGTCGATCGCCAAGCGCTACGTGGGGCGCGGGATGCTGTTCCTGGACCTGATCCAGGAGGGGAACCTCGGCCTGATCCGCGCGGTCGAGAAGTTCGACTACACCAAGGGCTACAAGTTCTCCACCTACGCCACGTGGTGGATCCGGCAGGCGATCACGCGGGCGATAGCCGACCAGGCCCGCACCATTCGCATCCCGGTGCACATGGTGGAGACGATCAACAAGCTCGTCCGCGTGCAACGCCAGCTCCACCAGGACCTCGGCCGCGAGCCCGTCCCCGAGGAGATCGCCAAGGAGATGGACCTCCCGGTCGACCGCGTGGTGGAGATCCAGCGCATCGCCCAGGAGCCCGTGTCGCTGCAGTCGCCGATCGGCGAGGAGGACTCCGACCTCGGTGACTTCATCGAGGACGCCGACGCGGTCGTGCCCATGGAGGCGGCGGCCTTCATCATGCTGCAGGACCAGCTCGACGACATCCTGGCGACGCTGTCGGACCGCGAGCAGCGCATCATCCAGCTCCGCTTCGGCCTGGCCGACGGGCATCCCCGCACGCTGGAGGAGGTGGGCAGGGAGTTCGGCGTCACCAGGGAGCGCATCAGGCAGATCGAGTCGAAGACGCTGGCCAAGCTCCGCCATCCGACGCGGGCGCAGATGCTGCGCGACTACCTCGACTGAGACGTCCCACCCGTAGAACCGGTGACCCGCCCCGCTCGGGGGTCACCGGTTCCAGCTTTCCCGGACGGTTCCGAGGCTAGAAGCAGCCCTCGAACTGCGGCACCGCCACGGTCGACAGGTCCAGGCCCGACCTGCCGAACCACCGCTTCAGCAGGGCCGCGGCCGTGCCGTCCTGGTACATGGCGGTGATCGCCCGGTTGACCGCCTCGCAGCCCTCGACGTCGCCCTTGCGCATGCCCACCCCGGTCCGTTGCTCGTTGAACTGGGCGTTGACCAGCCGCAGGCCGGAGCCGTCCTGGATGGCGAGCCCCGCCAGGATGACCTCGTTGGTGGTGATGGCGTCCAACTCGTCGGCCTTCAGGGCCGCGAGGCAGGCGGCGTAGTCGCGCACCGGCACCACCCGTGCCGCCACCCCGCGCTCGTCCACGACCCGCTGCGCCGCGTTCGAGCCCTGGACCTCACAGATGCGCCGCCCTTTCAGGTCGCGCACGTTGCGGATCGACGTGTCGTCCCGCCGCACCAGGATGTCCTGGTAGGAGACGTGGTACGGCCCGGCGAACAGGACGTGCTGCTTGCGGTCCATGGTGATGGAGTAGGTGGCCAGGACCAGGTCGGCCCGTCCGGAGGTGGCGGCGCGTTCCCGCTCGGCTGCCAGCACCGGGACGAACGTGGCCTGCTTGCCGAGCTTGCGCGCGATGTAGCGGCCCACGTCCACGTCGAAGCCCTCCAGCTTCCCGTCCGGCCTGCGGAACCCGATCGAGGGCAGGTCGGGCCGGACCGCGATGACCAGCCTGTCCTTGTCCACGACCGACTCGGGCCCGTCACCGGCGCAGCCCGCGCAGAGCAGCGCGGCCAGGGTCAGCGCCACCGCCAGCAGCCGCTTCATCGGTACTCCTTGAGCCGGGGCCACACCCCTGCCGCGACCAGCAGGCCGATGCCGCCGATCACGAACGGGAACAGCCGCCACAGGTTGTCGAGCGCGCGCTCACCCGCGCCGATGGCCCGCTCGAACGCGGTCTCGTGCCGCTGCGAGACCGCCAGCAGCGTCCGGTCGTAGGCGTCGAACGCCTCCCGCACCGGCCCCAGCCGGGCGGCGACCGCCTCGCCGGCGCGCCCCGCGCGCACGAGCGCGCGGAAGTCCGCGTCGGCCCGCTGGAACCCGGTGTACGCCTCCAGCACCCGTCTGCCGTCGGGGTCGGCGAGCCGCGTGCCCATCAGGCCGAGGTAGTCCCGGGCGCCCCCCGACACCTTGGCGTGGTAGGCGGCGAGGTTGCCGGCCTGGAGGTAGAACACCGTCTGCGACTTGTCCAGGAAGGTGTGCTCGTAGGTGTCGGCCCGCACCTTGTCGAGCAGGTAGCGGCTCTGGTCGCCCTGCATGCTGTTGCTGATGGCCCGCGCCCTGGCCACGGTCAGCACCGGATCGAACCCGTCGGCCTTGGCGGCCCGCAGGTCTCGCAGGTCCTCGCCGAGCACGGCCGTCCCCGCGAACAGGGCGACGGCGGTCACCACGGTCGCGGCCAGCAGCGCGGGCCCGAACACCCGGCGGAAGCGCGCCGCCAGATAGATCTGCAGCCAGACCAGGCAGACCAGCGCGGCGATCCCGGTCAGCACCACCGCGACCCGCAGGACCGGCACCGTGGCGCTCTTGTCGTCGTAGGTGCGGCGCACGATGGTGCCGTTCTCCAGCGTCAGGTTGTACGCCTGCGGCAGCAGCACCTGCCGCATCAGGTCGGTCGCCTGCCGGTAGAGCGCGACGACGTTGTCGGGAGGCGGCCCGGCCGCGTGGTTCGCCTGGGCGTCGAGGAGCAGCGCCTGCCCGGCCAGCCGCTCGTAGCGGCCGAGCCCGTCGAGCACCGACTGGACGGTCCGCCGTTCGGCCGGGTTGTCGCCGGACAGCTCGAACGCCTTCATCAGCGCCGCGTTGGCCTCGGAGCGCCGCTGCTCGTACCTGGCGATGGCGGCCTGTCGCCGGTCGCCGTACTCCCTGCCCATCAGCAGCGCGTCGGCGACCTGCGCGTCCATGTCGCTCAGCCCGAAGTACAGCCCGGCGGTGGCGACGACCTGCGGGCCCGCGTCGTGCCCGGTGACGCGGAGGCCGTCGCGGGCCGAGGCGCTGCCCACGGCCAGGGCGGTGAAGAACAGCGCGAGCGCCGTCACCGTGGCGGCGGTGATGACGCGGATCCGGCCGGGCACGCTGCGCCGCGCGGCGGGCCGGCG
>NZ_QNFZ01000134.1 GCF_003313395.1 Nonomuraea lactucae
CGCCGGTGGCGGGCCGCCGCCTGGCGAGGCCGGTGGGCCGTACCTCGACGAGGGGGACGTCGCGGCGATGCGGGAGGCGGCGGCACGGCTGGTCGAGGTCTTCGCGGCACCCGGCCCCGACGCCGCCGCCGCGGTCCTCAACCGGCTCCTCGCCGAGACCGGGCGGGGGCCCCGGCTCACCGACCACGGGGGCACGACGGCGTGGCACCTGCACGTGGACAGCCATGACGACGCGCCGTGGGCGGAGTGGTTCCTGGCGTCGTCGGCCATGGCCCTGGCCGTCCTGCTGGCCGACCACCAGCGGGTTCCGGGCGGGCTGTGCGCCTCTGCCGGGTGCCGCCGGCCGTACCTGGACCTCGGGGGAGGTAGCCCGCGCCGCTACTGCAGCACCCGCTGCGCCACCCGCGAGCGCGTGGCGGCCCACAGGTCGCGTGCGCTGACGCGCGGTTGCCAGGACCCGCTGCCCGCGCCGGAACGCAGGCCGTAGCGGTCCTTAGGGCCGCGACAACAGCCCGTAGCGGTCCTTCGGGCCGCGACAGCAGGCCGTAGCGGTCCTTAGGGCCGCGACAACAGCCCGTAGCGGTCCTTCGGGCCGCGACAGCAGGCCGTAGCGGTCCTTAGGGCCGCGACAACAGCCCGTAGCGGTCCTTCGGGCCGCGACAGCAGCCCGTAACGGCCCTCAGGGCCGCGACAGCAGCGCGTACGCGACACCGGCGAGCGCCTGGAGCGCCGCCGCGGCCAGCAGGGCGACGCCCAGGTCGTAGGCGGCCAGCGGCCCGGCCAGGGCGGAGCCCGCGGCGTACGAGGTGATCTTGAGGCTGGCGCCGGTGGTGAAGATCTGGCCGCGCAGGTGGGGCGGGGCCTCGCGGTGCCGTACCGCGAGCAGCGCCGTGAGCTGCGGCCCCTCGGCCACGCCAGCCAGGACGGCGGCGAGTACGGCGAGACCGGTCCGGCCGGTGGCATACGCGGCCGCGGCGACCAGCATGGCCGCCCCCAGCACAAGAGTGGAGCCCACCAGGAGGGCGTCCGGGCTGGCCGTCGAGCCCCGGAGGCGGGTCAGAGCCGCGTTGGCGGCGAGCGCGCTGCCGGCGGTCACCGCGAGGAGCAGCGCTCCGTGCGATGCCTCACCCGTCAGGGCCGAGCCGAGCATCGGCGCGCCGACGACCAGCATGGCCACCCCGGAGAAGGAGACCATGGAGGTGGCGGTCGCCCGCCTGAGGGGTGCGTTCCGGGCAATCGCCCCGAACCCGGCCGCGAGGTCGCGCCACAGGGCAGCCCTCCCGGCCCGTACGGAGGCGGTCGGGCGGGAGCGGGAAGGCAGCGTCCAGGCCACGGGCACGGCCGCGACCAGCAGGGCGACGGACGCCGCCATCGCCGCCTGCCCGCTCGCCGCCGCGGCCACCAGGCCCAC
>NZ_QNFZ01000018.1 GCF_003313395.1 Nonomuraea lactucae
CGTCCTGGCGGCGCGCCGGCGAGGTTCGCGGCCGACGGCCGGGTGACCGTCACGGCCGCCGGGAACTCCCTGCTGACCTGTCCCGCCGAGCGCGACGGCTGCGCGGAGGCCGGTGGGCGCGGGGGCGGCATGCGCGACAACGACCTGTGGCCCATGGTCCCGCTCGACGGCGACGCGGTGGCCGCCACGGCCGCCTCCAGCGGCGCCGGGCTGCGCCTGCCCCGGGGCGGCCAGGTCGTGTGGGCGGGACTCTACTGGTCGGCCGCCACCCGCACGCCGGGACCGATCAAGATCAAGCCGCCGGGGCGGCGGGGCTACATGGTGGTCCGCCCCGATGAGGTCATGGCCAGGGAGCTGCCTTCGGGGGCCGGCTACCAGGCCTTCGCCGACGTGACCGGGCTCGTCGGCAACGCCAGGAAGGAGGGAGAGTGGTGGGCGGCGGATCCGCCGCTGCAGCCGGGGGTGTCGCGGCACGCGGGGTGGAGCCTGGTGGTCATCGCGACCGACCCCGCGCTGCCGTACAGCCAGGCCGCCGTGCTCGACACAGCCACGGTGGCGGGCGGAGCGGAGGGCACCCTCCGGCTCCCCCTGGGCGGCCTGGCCCCGGCGCGGACGACCGCCGCCGGGAGTCCTGCCGGCGCCGCCGAGCGCCTGCCGGCCCGCGTGGAGCTGGTGACGTGGGAGGGGGACGCGGAGCTCGACGGCGACAGCGTCTCGGCGGGGGGCGGACCGCTCGTCCCGGCGGGAGGCGACCGTGATCCCGCCAACGCGTTCGACGGCTCCTCCAACGGCGCGCGGGGGCTGACGTTCGGGGTGGACGTCGACACGTTCCGCGCCGAGCTGGGCGACGACCCGGTGCTGACGATCTCCAGCGAGAGGGACGTGGTCCTGTCCGGCGTCGCCGCGGTCAGCGTGCGTGCGCGCCCGTGACCACAAACAGGACAAACTGGTACGGTCTCCCTGCATCTTCTGGCGCATGGCCAGGCGGGGGGCGAATCGTCGGGATTAACCCCGCGCGATCACCTGCTTTCACTACCCTGAGAAAGGGCCGCCGAGTCCGGCTCTGACGGTGCAGAGCCAGTGAGGTCGGACCACCAGGAAAGGGGCGGTTTCAGTGGATCGCTGCGCGCTGTTCGTGGACGCTGGCTATCTGCTGGCCGACGGCGCGATGGCCGTGCATGGGACCCGTCATCGCGAAGCGGTCTCCTGGGACTACCCAGGGTTGCTGCAGCTGATGACCAACCTGTCACGCGAGCGCACCGGGCTGCCGCTGCTGCGGTGCTACTGGTACGAGGCGACGGTCGAAGGCCGCCACACGCCGGAGCACGACGCGCTCGCCGACCTCCCGGGTCTCAAGCTTCGCCTGTCCCGCATCCGGCCCGGCGGCCGGGAGGGCGTCGACGCCCAGGTCCATCGCGACCTGATGACGCTCGCCCGCAACACCGCCATCTGCGACGCGGTCCTGGTCAGTGGCGACGAGGACCTCACCCAGGTGGTCTGCGACGCGCAGGACCTCGGCATCCGGGTGACCATCGTGCACATCGCGACCGACGGGGGCTGGGCCGTCTCGCGCACGTTAAGACAGGAGGGCGACGACCTCATCGAGTTGGGCGGCGTCCACCTGAGGCCCTACGTCAGCCTGATCACCGGCATCAGCGAGGCGTCGTCGAACGGCCACCACCAGCCGCTCAGCAACGGCCACGCCGCGCACGCCGCCACGCACGCGCTGCCCGCCCCGCCCGCGACGCCTCCGTCCCCCTCCCTGCCGACCTCCCTGCCCAGCTCGCAGCCGCCGTCGCTGCCGACGCCCCCGCAGAGCAGCGGCAGCCACGCGGCCCCGCCGCGCTCCTCCGCACACGGCCAGTCCAACTCGCTCGGCCAGTCCAACTCGCACGGTCAATCGGCCACGCCCGGCCAATCGAGCGCGTACGGCCAATCGAGCGCGTACGGCCAGCCGACGCCCGCGGCCCCGTCGAACGACGGCACACCGTCGTCCGGTCGCGGTCAGGGGTCCACGCCGTCCTCACTGCCCACCTACTACCACCAGGAGCCCACGCAGCCGGCCTCCCAGTCCCCGGCGACCGGGCCGATCCAGCAGCAGCCCCAGTCGCCGACCACCGGGCAGTTCGCCTCGCCGCCGTCCAACGGCACCTACCAGCCTTCGCAGCTCGGCGCCTACACCGGTCCGCAGCCCGCGCCCCTCGTGCCGGCGTCCGCCTCCACGGGCGGGGCCACCACGCTGGCCGACGCGGTCAAGGCCGCCCACCGCGAGGGGCACGACTTCGGCGAGTCGGTCGCCCGCGACGCCCCCGCCCTCTGGCTGGAGGCCGTGCTCGCGCGCAAGCCGCGCATGCCGTCCGATCTGGAGGCCAGGCTGCTGCAGGGCTCGTCGCTGCCCATCGACTTCCTGCTGCACGACGAGGTCCGCCACGCCCTGCGCCGCGGCTTCTGGGACGCCCTGGAACGGGCCAGGCACTAGCCGGCTACCAGCGCAGGAGCGCGCCCACGCCGTCGTGCTCGGCCAGCCCGGCCGCCGCGTCGGCGTGGACGATCATCACCTCCGCCCCGCTCTCCAGCGCCCGTTCGATCATCCGCTCGCCGAGATCCGGCTCCGCCACGACCTCGACGCCGTGCGGCGCCCGGCCAGCGGGATACAGGAAGCCGTCGGGGCCGCGGCCACCGCGCCAGCGCCCGTTCTCGTCGAGCAGCAGGCAGTCGACGCGGCCCTCGTTCAGCAGGGCGAGCGACGGGCCGATGCCGAGCGAGCCGCGCCCGCCCGAGAGCGCCAGGTCCCTGACGCGCCCGATCAGCTCGGCGTCCCGGCGCACGCGCACCGCCGCCAGCTCGGGGGCGATGTGGCCGACCACCCCCGCGGCCGACCGCGCTTCGATGGCCTTGTCGATCTGGACGGGCTCCAGCGGATGGAGCGCCTCGGCCAGCGGCCCGGTGAGCCTCGGGTCGCCGATCAGGAGGACGTCGGTCCAGCGCAGCGCGCCGATCCGGTTGCTGATCTCCGGCGCGACCGCGTGCAGGTAGCGTCTGCGGCTTTCCTCCGCCCGGCGCAGGGACCTCTCCTGTTCCTCGGACGATTGCCGGGGCCGGTCGTCGGTGTCGAGGTCGAAGGCGGACCGGTAGACGTCGTCGGCCAGGCCGTACCTGTAGTCGATCAGTCGCACGCCCTCCCGCCGGACCACGACGACGCCGGCCGGGGCGCTGGTCGCCATCGCGGTGAGCAGCGGGCGCACGTACGGCGTCGGCTCCAGCGCCGCGCCGGTGCCGACGGGCACCTGCAGCGAGGTCCGGCGGATCTCACCCGTGCACACCGGCGCGAACAGTGCGCGCCCCAGCCCGGGCGCGGCCGGATCGACCAGCTCGGCCACCTCCGGCTCCAGCGCGTCCAGGTGCTCCAGTACGGTGGCGCGCCGGATCCGGTCCGGCCAGGCGGTCACCTGTTCCCGTACGTCCCGCAACGCATGGCGCAACCGGATCTCCCACGGCGGCCTGCCCTCCGCCTCGGCGCGCGGCTTGACGGTCACGTACAGCGAGACGACGCCCATCTCGTCCTTCATCGCGACGAGCTCGCGCAGGAACGAAAGATCGTGCACCAACTCGGTTCTCCTCTGCTTAGGACCTCTAAACGACTGTAGAGAACCGAAAAACGCACAAATCATGCCATTGGGGGATGTTGTCCCCGGTTTTACATCAGGAGAGCGCGTCGAACCCGGACCGCAGGCTCGCCACCCGATCGGCCAGATCGGCCAGCGGGATCGCCAGCGCCGGATCCTGCGACTTGCGGGCCAGCTCTCTCACCCGTTCGAGCTCCTCCTCCACCGCGGTGAGCCGCCTCGACAGCTCCGGCAGCACCGCGGCCTGATCGCCCGCGCCGGGCGGCAGCTCGGCGGAGACCCGATCGCGCAGCATCGACGCCTGCTCGGCCAGTCGCTTGTTCATGTTGTAGAGCTCGGTGAACACCGACACCTTCGCCCGCAGCACCCACGGGTCGAACGGCTTGGTGAGGTAGTCGACGGCCCCGGCCGCGTAGCCGCGGAAGGCGTAGTCGGGGGCGCTGTCGACCACGGTCAGGAAGATGATCGGAATGTTGCGGGTGCGTTCGCGGCGCTTGATGTGGGCGGCCGTCTCGAACCCGTCCATGCCGGGCATCCGGACGTCGAGCAGGATGAGCGCGAACTCGGTGTTGAGCAGGGCCTTGAGCGCCTCCTCACCGGACCTGGCGCGCACCGGCACCAGGTCGAGCGAGCTCAGGATGGCCTCAAGGGCGATCAGGTTCTCCTCGCGGTCATCGACCAGGAGAATCTTGGCTCGATCCGTCATCGATCACGATCCTTCGGCTGAGTCCGTGGTGGACACCCGCCCACGGCTGAGCCAACCGCGCAGTCGTTCGAGCAGACGGTCCACATCGACCGGCTTGGGCACGTAGTCGGACGCGCCCGAGGCGATGCTCTTCTCACGATCGCCCCGCATGACCTTAGCGGTCAATGCGATGATCGGCAGATCCGCGAACTGCGGCATGCGGCGGATGGCCGAGGTCGTGGCCCAGCCGTCCATCTCCGGCATCATGATGTCCATCAGCACCAGCGCGACGTCCTCGTTGCGCTCCAGCTGCTCGATCCCCTCCCGGCCGTTCTCGGCGTAGACGACCGTCGCACCGTGCCGCTCCAGCACGCTGGTCAGCGCGAACACGTTGCGGATGTCGTCGTCCACGATGAGGATCTTCGCGGCGCCGAGCGGGTCGTCGCCCTGCCACTGGCCGGCCTCGGCCGGCGACTCGGCCAGCTCGGGCAGCGGCAGGTCCAGCGGCATCGGCGGCTCGGGCACGATCGGCTCCACCACCGGCGTGGCCATGAGCTGCCCGCGGGCGCCCCCGTCGCCGGCCGCCAGCGGCCCGGTGTAGGTGGCCGGCAGGTAGAGGGTGAACGTGCTGCCCACACCCGGCTCGCTCTCGACGTGGATCTCGCCGCCGAGCAGCCTGGCGATGTCGCGGCAGATGGCCAGGCCCAGGCCGGTGCCGCCGTACTTGCGGCTGGTGGTGCCGTCGGCCTGCCTGAACGCCTCGAAGATGAGCTCCCGCTTGTCGGGAGCGATGCCGATGCCGGTGTCGATGACCTGGAACGCGAGCAGGTCGCGGGCGTCGTGCAGCGTCTCGTCACCGAACACCACGCCCGGAGGCGCCGGAGCGACGCGCAGCTTGACCTCGCCCTTGTGCGTGAACTTCACCGCGTTGGACAGCAGGTTGCGCAGCACCTGCTGCAGGCGCTGCTCGTCGGCGCGCAGCTCCTGCGGCACGTCGCCGGCGACGTCCACGGTGAACGCCAGCCCCTTGTCGGCCGCCAGCGGCGCGAACGCCGCCTCCAGCAGGTCGACGATCTTCGGCAGCGACACCCGGATCGGGTGGATGTCCATCCGGCCCGCCTCGACCTTGGACAGGTCGAGCATGTCGTTAATGAGCTGGAGCAGCGCCGAGCCCGCGCCGTGGATCGTGCGGGCGAACTCGACCTGCTGCGAGGTCAGGTTGCCTTCGGCGTTCTCGGTCAGCAGCTTGGCCAGCACCAGCAGGCTGTTGAGTGGCGTGCGCAGCTCGTGGGACATGTTGGCCAGGAACTCGGACTTGTAGCGCGAGGAGACCGCGAGCTGCTCGGCCCGCTCCTCCAGCGTGCGGCGGGCCTGCTCGATCTGGAAGTTCTGGATCTCGATCGCGCGGTTCTGCTTGGCGAGCAGCGCCGCCTTGTCCTCTAGCTCGGCGTTGGACCTGCGCAGCTCCTCCTGCTGGCGCTGCAGCTCGTCGGAGCGCTCCTGCAGCTCGCGGGTGAGCCGCTGCGACTCGGTCAGCAGGTCCTCGGTGCGGGAGTTGGCGATGATGGTGTTCATCGTGACGCCGATGGTCTCGACGAGCTGGGTCAGGAAGTCGAGGTGCACCTCGCCGAACGGCGTGAACGAGGCCAGCTCCAGCACGCCCAGCACCCGGCTCTCGAACAGGATCGGCAGCACCACGATCTGCGCCGGCGTCGAGGAGCTGAGCCCGCTGTCGATGGTGATGAACCCCGGCGGCACGTCGTCGAGCACGATGTGCCTGCCCTCGGCCGCCGCCTGGCCGACGATGCCCTCGCCGACCGCGAAGCGCTGGCGCGGGCCCCGGTCGGGCCGCACGCCGTAGCCGCCGATCAGCAGCAGCTCGTGGTCGCCCTCGGGATCGACGCTGTAGAAGGCGCCGTAGCGGGCCGAGACCAGCGGCGTCAGCTCGCTCATCGTCAGCTTGGCCACCTCGAACAGGTCGCGGTGGCCCTGCATGAGGCGGGAGATGCGGGCCAGGTTGGACTTGAGCCAGTCCTGCTCCTGGTTGGCCTGGGTCGTCTCCCGCAGGTTGGCCACCATGGAGTTGATGTTGTCCTTGAGCTCGGCCAGCTCGCCCTGCGCCTCGACGGCGATCGAGCGGGTCAGGTCGCCCCGGGCCACGGCGCTGGTCACGGTCGCGATGGCGCGCACCTGGATGGTCAGGTTGCCCGCCAGCTCGTTCACGCTCTCGGTGAGGCGCTTCCAGGTGCCCTCGACGCCCTCCACCCGCGCCTGGCCGCCGAGCTGGCCCTCCGAGCCGACCTCGCGCGCCACCCGGGTCACCTCGGAGGCGAACGACGAGAGCTGGTCGACCATCCGGTTGATGGTGGTCTTCAGCGCCAGGATCTCGCCCTGGGCGTCCACGTCGATCTTGCGGGTGAGGTCGCCGTTGGCGACCGCCGTGGTCACCTCGGCGATGTTGCGCACCTGGTAGGTCAGGTTGTTGGCCATGAAGTTGACGTTGTCGGTGAGGTCCTTCCAGACGCCCGACACGCCCTGCACCCGCGCCTGGCCGCCGAGCTGCCCCTGAGTGCCCACCTCGCGGGCCACCCGGGTGACCTCGTCGGCGAACGACGAGAGCTGGTCGACCATGGTGTTGAGGGTGTCCTTGAGCTGGAGGATCTCGCCCTGCGCGTCGACGGTGATCTTCTTCGACAGGTTGCCCTGGGCCACGGCCGAGGAAACGGCGGCGATCTGGCGCACCTGGGAGGTCAGGTTGTTGGCCATCGAGTTGACGTTGTCGGTGAGGTCCTTCCAGACGCCCGACACCCCGCGCACCTGCGCCTGGCCGCCGAGCTGGCCCTCGGTGCCCACCTGGCCGAGGAAACGGCGGCGATCTGGCGCACCTGGGAGGTCAGGTTGTTGGCCATCGAGTTGACGTTGTCGGTGAGGTCCTTCCAGACGCCCGACACCCCGCGCACCTGCGCCTGGCCGCCGAGCTGGCCCTCGGTGCCCACCTCGCGGGCCACCCGGGTCACCTCGGAGGCGAACGACGAGAGCTGGTCGACCATCGTGTTCATCGTCGACTTGAGTTCGAGGATCTCGCCCTGCGCGTCCACGTCGATCTTGCGGGTGAGGTCGCCGTTGGCCACGGCCGTGGTCACCTGGGCGATGTTGCGCACCTGGTAGGTCAGGTTGTTGGCCATCGAGTTGACGTTGTCGGTGAGGTCCTTCCAGACCCCGGACACGCCCGTGACCTCCGCCTGGCCGCCGAGCTGGCCCTCTGTGCCCACCTCGCGGGCGACCCGGGTGACCTCTTCGGCGAAGGACGAGAGCTGGTCGACCATGGTGTTGAGGGTGTCCTTGAGCTGGAGGATCTCGCCCTGCGCGTCGACGGTGATCTTCTTCGACAGGTTGCCCTGGGCCACCGCCGTCGCCACCGTGGCGATGCTGCGCACCTGGGAGGTCAGGTTGTTGGCCATGAAGTTGACGTTGTCGGTGAGGTCCTTCCAGACCCCGGACACGCCCGTGACCTCCGCCTGGCCGCCGAGCTGGCCCTCTGTGCCCACCTCGCGGGCGACCCGGGTGACCTCTTCCGCGAACCCGGAGAGCTGGTCGACCATCGTGTTGACGGTGTTCTTCAGCTCGAACATCTCGCCGACGGCGTCGACGGTCACCTTGCGGCTCAGGTCGCCCTTGGCCACCGCCGTGGTCACCACGGCGATGTCGCGCACCTGCGCGGCCACCCGCGACGACATCGTGTTGACCGCCTCGGTGAGGTCGCGCCAGCTCCCCGACATGCCCCGCACGTTGGCGCTGCCGCCCAGCCTGCCCTCGGTGCCCGCCTCGCGGGCCACCCTGGTCACCTCGGAGTTGAACAGGGCGAGCTGCTCCACCATGCCGTTGATGGCCTTGCCCAGGCGGCGCACCTCGCCGCGCGCCGACCGGTCGAGGTCGATGCGCCGCGAAAGGTCTCCCTTGGCCACCGCGTCGATCACGTCCGCGGCGCCGCTCACCGGGGTCACCAGGGCGTCGATCAGCATGTTGACCGATTCGACGCTCTCCGCCCAGGCGCCGACCCCTGGCCCCGGCGTCAGCCGCTCGCCGAACCGGCCCTCCCTCACGACCTCCTTGCGCACCCTCACAAGCTCGTTGGCGAGGTGCTCGCGACGGTCGGCCACCTCGTTGAGGAGCAACCGCACCTCGCTGAGGATTCCGGGCGGGGCGTGCGGGACGCGCCGCCGGAAGTCGCCGTCGCGCCAGGAGAACAACGTCTCGAGGATCGGGACGAGGTCCTTCTCGCTGTAGATCTTCTCCTCGGAGCCAGGGGCGGTCTTGGCCGTCGTCATAGGGCCTCCTTCACTCCCGGGGTGCGGCGGTGAGTGGTTCAAGTCTGTCACGTTCTGTAGCTCACAGTCCTGCCCTTGGATTTACCCCATGTCAGCGCGAAGTGTGGTAGGCACGGTGGGATGACTGCTTCTCCCCATGCCGTGCTCGCGGCGGCGTTCGCACCCGGCGAGAGCGCCGTGCCCGCCGCGATGAGGTTCACGCGCGAGGTGATGACCGCGTGGGCCGCCGGCGGCATGGTGCACGTCGCCGAGCAGGTGGCGGCCGACCTGACGGAGCAGGTCGTCGACGAGCCGTTCGAGGTCGTCTGGAAACATCTCGGCAACGCCATACAGGTGGAGTTGAGGCAACGGAACATTGCGCAGGGCGATCCGAAGGCTCCCTCTGTGGTGGTCGAGGAGTGGGGCGTCACCTTTTCCGGCGACTCCCGTGTCCATTGGGCAAGACTCACGCTACCCGGCTCCGTGGAGGAAGTCGCGTCCGAATGGCTCGCCGAGACGTCGAGGGGCCCCCACTGGCTGGGGTTCCTCGCCGACGCGAGCGACCTGCTGGCCGGCACGCTCAACCCCGACATGGTGCCCGCCATCATCGCCCAGATCGTGGTGCCCAGGCTCTGCCCCTGGTGCGCCGTCTACACCTCCGACGGTGGTTCGGGCCCGCTGCGGCTGGTCTACCTGTGGCACGCCGACGAGGCCCGCATCGACGGGCTGCGCCACGAGCTGGCCGAGCTGGACGTGAGCGCGGCCGACGCGCCGGTCACCTCCGCCGTCACCGTCGGCGACCACCAGGTGCTCGCCGTCCCGCTGACCGCACGCGGGCGCGGCCTCGGCATGATGTGCCTGGGCCGGCCTGACAGCTTCCCCGACGAGGTCATCCAGCTCGCCGAGGACATCGGCAGGCGTGCCGCGCTGGCCATGGACAACGCCCGCCTCTACGCGCAGCAGGCCGCCGCCAACCGAGCGCTGCAGCGCAGCCTCCTGCCGCCCAACGAGCCCGAGGTGCCCGGCCTCGACTACGGCGTCGTCTACGAGGCCGCCGGCGAGGCCAACGAGGTGGGCGGCGACTTCTACGACCTGTTCAAGGCGGGCGACGACTCGTGGCGGTTCGCGATCGGCGACGTGTGCGGCACCGGTCCCGAGGCCGCCGCCGTGACCGGCCTGGCCCGCCACACGCTGCGCCTGCTCGCCCGCGAGGGCTACGGCGTGGCCGCCGTGCTGGGCCGGCTCAACCAGGCCATCCTGGAGGAGGGGGAGCGGGCCAGGTTCCTCACGTTGCTGCACGGCGACATCACGCCGGTGGAGACGGGCCTGGAGGTGCGCCTGGTGTCCGCCGGCCATCCCGAGGCGCTGCGCCTCAGGCCCACCGGCGAGGTCGAGGCGGTCACCACCCCGCAGTCGCTGCTCGGCGTCTTCCCCGAGGTGGTCTTCGAGGCGGACACGGTCCACCTCGACCACGGCGACGTGCTGCTCGCGGTTACCGACGGGGTGACCGAGCGGCGCAACGGCGGCCGGCTGCTCGACGACGACTGCGGCCTGGCCGGGCTGCTCGCCGAGTGCGCTGGCCTGTCGGCCAGGGCGGTCGCCGAACGCATCCGCCGGGGCGTGGCCGACTTCGCCGCCGAGCCCAGCGCCGACGACATGGCCATCGTGGTCCTGCGCGCCCGCTGACCGGGCTCCCCGGGCCACGTCCCCGCGGCTCGTCAACCCACGTGCTTGCGGGCGAACTCCAGCTGCAGGCTCATCTGGGCTATCCGCTCGGCCACCACCAGCGAGCCCCGCACGGCGTCGTAGGTGTAGATCTCGTGCCGGCGCCCGTGCTCGGCGAGCCTGGCCACGTACTTCTCGATCTGGCGCAGCGGGCAGCGGGTGTCGTTCTCGCCCGCCAGGATCAGCACCGGGCTCTCCACCTGCTCGACGTAAGTGATGGGGGAGCTGGCCGCGTAGCGCTCGGGCTGCTCGTCCGGTGAGCCGCCGAGCAGTGCCCGGTGGTAGGCGCGCAGGCTCTCGGCCTCGTCCTCGTACGAGGTCTGGTGGCAGGCGATCGGCACGGCCGCGATGCCGGCCGCCCACAGCCCCGGCTGGGTCCCGAGCCCGAGCAGCGTGAGGTAGCCGCCCCAGGCGGTGCCCGACAGCACGATCCTGGCCGGGTCGGCGATGCCCTGCTCGACCACCCACTCGCGCACGGCGGCGACGTCCTGGAGCTCGATGTGCCCGACCTCCCCGTGGAGCGCGTCGCGCCAGGCCGATCCGTAGCCCGTCGAGCCCCGGTAGTTGACCCGCACCACGGCGAACCCGGCGTCCACCCAGGCCGCGACCTCCGGCGAGAAGGTGTCGCGGTCGTGCGCCGTCGGCCCGCCGTGCAGCATGAACACGGTGGGGTACGGTGCGCTGCCGTGCTCAGGCCGGGAGACCAGCGCGTGGATCCGCCCGCCTGGACCGCCGACGTCGAGGTCCTCGACGGGCACGCTCGGCGGCGCGGCCGGGCCGCTCGGGTTCACCACCACCTGGCCGTTGCTCGACCGGATGACGGGCGGCCGGGAGGCGCTCGACCAGGAATACTCCACGTGACCGCCGGGGCGTGGCGCCGCGTCGTCGATCACGCCGTGCGGGGTGTCGATCAGGGTCAGCCCGCCGCCCGCGAGGTCGTAGCGGTGCAGGTAGCTGCGGGCGCGGTTGTCGCGCAGGATGAGCAGGCCGCGGCCGTCGTCGTACCACTCGGCGGCGAGGTCGCCCGAGTCGCGCAGCCAGATCTCGCGCTGCTCGCCGGTGACCGGGTCCCAGACGAGCGGCTCCTGGCGCTGGCGGCGCTCGTGCAGGGCGAGCAGCCGCCGGTCTCCCAGCACCGGGGCGAACCGGAGCCCGATCACGCCCCGGTCGTCGCCGTCGTAGAGCTCGCCGACCGTCTGGCCGGACTGACGGACCACGCGCAGGGCCGGGTGCCGGAAGTCGCCGTACTCGCCGTGGTTGATGGCGATGAGCTGACCGTCCAGGGACATGTCGGCCACCCAGGCCGCCTCGGCGTCCTCGTAGAGCAGGCGCGACGGGTCGCCGTGTCGTACCAGGTGGATCCTGAAGGCGCCCTCGCTGGCGAGGCTGATCGCGACCAGCCCGGTCGAGGACAGGGCGATCCCGCCCGGCTGGCCGGGCGGCAGATCGGGGGCGACTAACTGGTCGGGGCCGCCCATGAACGGCTGGCGCCACCACACGCCGAACTCGTCGCCCTCGGTGTCGCCGAACCAGTAGATCCACTGGCCGGTGGGGTCGATGGCGGTGTGGGCGGTGCCTTTGGGCCGGACGGTGACCTGGCGGGTGGTGCCGGTGGCGCGGTCCCAGGCGTAGACCTGCCAGGTGCCCGTTGCGTTGGAGCGGTAGACCGAGCGGTTGGGGGCTCTGCGCGCCCAGACCGGTAGCGTCATGCGCGAGGCTCGGAACCTGGCCTGCCAGCGTTCCTCGGCCTTCATCCGGCGCGCCCCCTCCCTTGGTCGCCCCGCCTCCCGCCGCGGGTTGCCGTCCAGTATTGCGTCTGTATCGCGGAAATACTCTGGGAATGTGGGGGAATTTCGGACTAAATGCCCCATCAGTAACACCAGTCCCACATGCCAGTCAAGCAACCGCTCTTGTGCGGGGCTCCGCCTCGAAGATAGACAGGTGAAACGCAGCCCGCGTTACTACTTTTTCCCGATTTTCCGCTCTACGAGAGATATATGAGGAGATTCGTTCATCGAGTTCTGCGGGGTCGGTATGCCACGCGCTCGGCCCCATCCGCACCACCTCGGCGACGTCGCCGCGCGACAGCTCCATGTCGAACTCGACGGTGCGCCGCTCAGTCTCGGCGAACCCCTCCATGCTCCGCGCCACGCGCCGGTCCTTGTCCTCGTCCACGGAGAGCAGGCCAAGCTCGCGCACCAGCGGGCTCAGATGGGCCTCGGCGGGTGTGACGACGACCACCGCGCCGCCGGGACGCAGGACCCGCCTGAACTCGGGCCCGTTCCTGGGCGCGAACACGTCCATCACCACGTCGGCCACCCCGCTGCGGAGAGGCAGCGGCCGCCACACGTCAGCCACGAACGCTCCCACCCTCGGATGCGCCCGCGCCGCCCGCCGAACGGCGTGCTTGGACACATCGAACGCCACTCCGATGCCACGGTCCACCGCTTCGAGCACGGTCGCCAGGTAGTGGCCGGTGCCCGCTCCGGCGTCCACGATCACTGGTCGCGCCGCGAGGTCGGCATCCTGCCCTGCCGGCTCCGCGTCGTGACCGGACCAGGGACCACCGTACGCCCTCCCGGCCCCGCCGTCCGGCCGCTCGGAGAACCTTTCCCCACGAATCACGTTCGCCCGGGTGCGGTGGCCTCCTCGAACGCGCGCCGCCACAAGCTCCGCCACAAGCTCCGCCACCGTGTCGGCGAGCGGCGCGAAATGCCCGGCCCCCAGGAAACCGGCCCGCGCGGCCACCATGTCCGCGCTGTCGGCGGTCCCCGGCACCTGTGATCCCATGAGCAGGCTCACATATCCCTGCTTGGCCACGTCGAAGGCATGCCCCTGCCCGCACCGCACGGCCCCACGCGCCAGGCTCATCGATTCACGGCAGACGGGACAGGCCAGATATTCGATGATGTCGGCGAGCATGTCCCCATTCTTCCAAGCACCTCACTTGCCCCCTTCACCGTCCCGCCCGGCGGGGGGTCACCCCGCGGCGCGCAGGAAGGCGGCGTTGGTCGGGGTCTCGCGGAGCTTGCCGATGAGGAGTTCGAGCCCCTGGTGCCGCTCCAGCGCGCCCATCATGCGGCGCAGCCGCCACACCACCTGCCGTTCGCCGTCGGGCAGCAGGATCTCCTCACGACGCGTCCCGGAGGCCTCCAGGTCCACGGCAGGGTACAGGCGGCGCTCCGCGAGCTCTCGTACCAGGTGGAGCTCCATGTTCCCGGTGCCTTTGAACTCCTCGTACAGGCTGGTGTCCATGCGCGAGCCCGTGTCCACGAGGGCGGTGGCGAGGATGGTGAGCGAACCGCCGCCGAGCACGTTGCGCGCGGCGCCGAAGAAGCGCTTGGGCGGGTAGAGGGCGCCGGCGTCGAGGCCGCCGGTGAGCACCCGGCCGCCTCCCGGCGCCAGGTTGTTGTAGGCGCGGCCGAGCCGCGTCAGCGAGTCGAGCAGGAGCACGACGTCCTCGCCGTTCTCCACGAGGCGCTTGGCCCGCTCGACGGCCAGCTCCGCGATGGCGGTGTGGTCGCGGTCTGGATTGTCGAACGTCGAGGAGAAGACCTCGCCCCTGACGGCGGAGCGCAGCTCGGTGACCTCCTCGGGGCGTTCGCCGACGAGGAGCACCATGAGGCGCACCTCGGGGTGGTTGCGGGTGATCCCGGCGGCCAGGGCCTGCAGGACCATGGTCTTGCCGGCCTTGGGCGGTGCGACGATGAGCCCGCGCTGGCCCTTGCCGATGGGCGCGAACAGGTCGATGACCCGGTTGCTGAGCGACTCCGTCTCCATGTGGAGGCGCTCGGCCGGGTGCACGGGCGTCAGGTCGGCGAAGTGCGGCCTGTCGCGCCAGTTGGTGCGGCCGTTCACCGTCTCGACGTTCACCAGCTTGCCGCCCGCGACGGCGGCGACGACGTGGTCGCCGTGACGCAGGCCGAGCTGCCTGGCCCTGTCAGGTGGCACGCGGACGTCACCAGGGCCTGGAAGGTGCTCCGCGCGGATGAAGGCGCCCTTGTCCCGCAGGTCGAGCAGGCCGCTGACCTGCCGTACCGGGGGGTGGGCGCGTTGCTGGGGGATGGATTGCACAGACATGATTGGGCCCCTCTCGAAGGGCACGCCGGAACGGAGCCCGGCTGGGGGTGAGAGAGCGGCCGGCCCACGACACGGGGCGGGCCACTGAGGAAAGAGATCGGCGGAGCTGTAGCTCGACGCCGTCGGCAACGTATCACACGTTCCGAACCATGCAACACCTAGCCCTCATGGGCTATTCCCGGGCGGTTCTGGGCTCTCGGGCAGCGGAGTGAACTGCGCTGCCGTAACAATGTTCTCCTCGAAACGCCGTGGAGACACCGTCGAATCGCATACGGCCGGTGTGAAGAACGGCATGGAACGCCCATCAACGCAGCGGCATCGTGTCAAGCGTGATGCAGGGCTCCTGCAATGCGATGAGGCTTTCATAGAGGCACGTACCACTAGGGGGATCCCATGAAGACCAGCACCCACTGCCCGCGCTGCCACCACGAGCTCGACGAGGGCCCGATCGTGTACCGGTGCTCCCACTGCCGCCGCGCCGTCTACGCCGCCGACCTCGAGAACGAGTACGTTCCCCGCACGCCCGTGGCCGCCTAGTCCGCAGGAGCCTCCGTCCGGCAGGAGCTAGCGTCCGGCCAGGGCGGGCTGGTCCGCGAGGAGCGACGCGGGCAGCGACACGCTCGCGGTCAGCCCTCCGTACGGCGAGGGGCCGAGAGTGACCTTGATGCCGTGCCTGGCCGCCAGCCTGCCCACCACGAACAGCCCGAGCCGCTCGCTCTGCGCGAGGTCGAACTCCGGCATCTTCGCCAGCCGCGCGTTGAGCTCGTCCAGCTCGGCCCGCCCCAGCCCGAGGCCGCGGTCCTCCACCTCGACCGTGATGCCGTGAGGGGTGGTCGTGGTCCGCAGGTCCACTCTGGTCTTCGGCGGCGAGAACAGCGTGGCGTTCTCCACCAGCTCGGCCATCAGGTGGGCGACGTCGGTGACGGCACCGCCCACCACCGCGACCGACGGGGGCCGGAGCACCTCCACCCGCTGATACTCCTCGACCTCGGCGACGGCGGCGCGCAGCACGTCGTGGATCGGCACCGGATTGCGCCACCCGCGCCCCGGAGCCTGGTCCGACAGGATGATGAGGCTCTCGGCGTGCCGGCGCATGCGGGTCGTGAGGTGGTCGAGCTTGAACAGGTCCTCGAGGATCTCGGGCTCCTGCGTCTTGCGCTCCATGCTGTCGAGCTGCAGCAGCTGGCGGTGGAGCAGCGACTGGTTGCGCCTGGCCAGGTTGAGGAAGACCTGGCCGACGCCGTGCCGCAGCCGGGCCTGACCCAGCGCGGCCTCCACGGCCGTGGACTGGACGCTGTTGAAGGCCGCGACGATGTCACGCACCTCCGAGGTGTCCGCCTTCACCTCCAGCGGCGCCACCTCCTCGGGTGACGGCGCCTGCGCACCGCCGGTGCGCAACCGCTTGACCAGCCCCGCCAGCCGGATCTCGGCCAGCTCGGTGGCGGCGTCGCGCAGGCCGGCGAGTTCCTCGCCCAGGCGGCGGCGGAAGCGCAGCGACAGCAGAATGGAGGCGAGCACCGCGAGCAGCCCCACGCCGCCGGCGACGCCGATCTTGGTCAGGATGCCGTTCGCGGCAGGGGTGACCCGCCGCACGACGCCCTGCACGGCGGCGAACTGGTTGCGCTCGACCATGGCCCACACGTTCGCCGCGTCGGTGGGCCAGGTGGCCGCCGTGGCGGGCAGCCCGTTCAGGACGGCCTGCCCCCTGATGGCGTCCTCCGCCGCGACGAACTCCTTGTACGCGGGCGAGTCCATCAGCCGCTCGTACGGCGCGCGCAGCTCGGGATCGAGATGGGACATGGCCTGTGTGTAGAGGAGCCGCCTGGTGGCCACCATTCCGGTGAACGCCTCACGCTCGGCCCCGGTGACCCTGCCCCTGGCCAGCACCACGGTGATCACCGCGCGCTCCCTGGACAGGATGTCCTTGGCCTCGCCGAGCATGGTCACCGCCCGCGCCTGCCGGTAGAGCGAGGTGTCGGGCACCAGGATCATCGCGTCGCGCATGCGGAACGTGGCGTCCACCATCTGGCTGTAGCCGTCGATCACCTCGAACGGTGCTGGGCTGGGGCCGTCGACCGTGTGGCGGATCTCGGGGAGCCGGTCGAGCTTGTCATACAGGGCGGCGAGCTGTGCGGCCATCTGAGGTGAGACGTCACGCTGCTCGCCGGCGAGTTTCCGGAACTCGGCCACGATCCTGTCGGTCTGCGCCCGCTGGGTGGTGAGCCGCTCGCGGCCCTGCCCGCTCGTCAGGAACTCCACCGAGGCGAGCCGCTCGTTCTGGAGCTGGACGTTGATCTGCTCGGCGGGGTTGGACAGGTTGGTCACCAGTTCGTTGATCTGGAGGAGCCGCAGGCCGTCACCCCCGGTCAGGCCCGCGGCGAACGCCCACAGGCCCACGAGCGAGGTCAGCGGGACGAGCAGCAGCACGAGGAGCTTGAGTGCGATGGGACGGCCACGTGTGGGGGGCATGCGACCTCCGGAGGCAAGATGAGATCGCCTCGCAGAGTACACCCCTCCGGGCGGGCTTCCGCGATCCGGCGTGAGGGCGGCCGGATGGCCGCCCTCACCGCCAGGTCACCACGGCCTCACGGGGTCACGCCCGTGGCGGACGGCTAGGACCTGGTGTCGTCAGAGCCGCGGGCGACGAGCCGGTCACCGGTGGCCTGCTGGGGGACGGGGGGACGCCGGTGCTCGGCGGTGCGCTCGCGCTCCGCCGCTTGCCGGCGCTCGACCGCCTGCTGGCGTTCGGCGGCCTGCTCCCGCTCAAGGCGGCGCTGCAGGTCGCGCTTCTCGTCCTCCAGCTTGGCCACCTTGTCGGTGGCCTCGGCCCTGGCGCTGAGCGCCTGGCGGCGCCGCCTGGCCGACCTGCGCGAGCCCGCGCCGATCAGTAGGAGCCCGGCCATCAGCACCGCCGCCGTGACGGCGCCCGCCGCGAACATCTCGACGTGGTCAGGCTGGAACGTGTAACCGAACAGGATGTACCTGGCGCTTTCCTCGGTGGCGACGAGGACGACGGCACCACCGGCGAGCAGGACCAGGATCAGTCCTAAGAAGATCATCAACTCACCCCTTGTCGTCTCAGAGCGAGCCTTCCTCTGCCCACGGACGCGCGCTGTATGCGGCGACAGTGCCGATCCGGTAGGGGTTTCAGGCCGCGTCGATGAGCGCCGTCAGCCGCTCCACCGGCATCGCCCCGGGTGGGAGCTTCTCGCGGGCGGCCCGGTCGGCCTCGCGCTGCAGCACCTCGTTCACCGGGGTGGGGATGCCGTACTCGCGCCCGAGCAGGACGATCTCGCCGTTGAGGTAGTCGGCCTCGATCGAGCCGCTCGACTTGGCCAGGCTCTGCCACGAGGAGCCGCCCCCGCGTGAGACGCCGTCGATCGGCAGGATGTCGACCCGGCGGCCGCGGCTCTCCCGTTCCTCCTGCGGGGTCGAGTAGGGGATGCCCGCCTCCTCCAGCACGGCCGTGCCCTCGGCCCGGGCGCGCTCCCGCAGCGTCTCGATGCCCTGGGTCCGTTCGCAGAGCGCCTCGATCGCGTTGCCCAGGTTGCTGAGGAGCTTGCCGTACTTCCAGCGCATCACGTCGGGCGAGGCCAGCGCGACGAACCCGCTCTTGGTCAGGTCCGTGACGATCTGCTGGGCGAGATCGTCCACACCTTGTGGATAACGTCCGAGGTGGAACATCCCGGAGTGCGGATGGCCGTACGCGGCGACCGTGCCGGGCTCCAGGTGCAGAGCGGGCAGCCATACGCACATGCCGTACACGCGCTCGAACCTGCGCATCGTGGTCCGCTCGTTGTCGACGCCGTTCTGCGCGCAGACGACGGGCAGGTGGCGGGGCCAGGGTTCGAGGGCCGCGATCGTGTCCTGCGACTTGGTGGCCAGGACGAGCACGTCGTCGTCGCGGGTGGGGACGGGGCCGTTCGCGGCGGGGATGGGGAGGATTTCGGTGGTGTGGGGGGTGATCAGGCGCAGGCCGCCGGTCTTCAGCGCCTCGTGGTGGGCGCCGCGGGCGACCAGCAGCACCTCGTGTCCGCCCTGGAAGAGGCGGGCGCCGATGGTGCCGCCGACCGCTCCCGCTCCGATCACGATGTAACGCATGAAGCCGAGGATGTCATCCTCGGCTTCACAGATGCCAGGGCGGGGTGGCGCCCCTACTTCGCGAGCGCCACCTGGGCCTGAGGGGTGGCGGCTCCACGGACCCGCTCGCGGAAGATGGTCTTGAGCACCCGCCAGCCGTCGCGCGCCGCGTTCAGGTTGCTCTCGCCGTGGATGCGGGTGCGCTCGTGGCTGGGGACCTCGGCGATGACCAGCCCCGCCTGGGCGGCGCGGACGTTCATGAGCGTCTCGATCTCGAAACCGTCGCAGTCGAGCGCCAGAGCGTCGAGGTGGCGCGCCCAGAAGGCGTTGTAGCCGTAGCACAGGTCGGTGTAGCTGGTGCCGTACAGCAGGTTGGTCAGGCCGGTCAGCGCCCGGTTGCCGAGGGAGCGCAGCAGGCTGATGTCGTCGGAGCCGCCGCCGGGGGCGTATCTCGAACCCTTGGCGAAGTCGGCGCCCCGGAGCAGCGTGGTGACGAAGGAGAAGATCTCCCGCCCGTCGGTGGAGCCGTCCGCGTCGATCATGACGATGATGTCGCCGCTGGCGGCGGCGAAGCCCTCGATCAGCGCGTTGCCCTTGCCGCGGCCGGTCTGCGCGACGACGCGGAGGTCGGGGCGCAGCCTGCGGGCGACGGCGACGGTGTCGTCGCTGGAGTTGCCGTCGACGAGGACGACCTCGTCGATCCAGTCGGGCAGCGTGGCGAAGACGTGCGGCAGGTTGTCGGCTTCGTTCATCGCGGGGACGACGACAGTGACGCTGGCGGCGAACGGCTCCTTGTTCATGCTCAGAGGGTGCGCCCAGGCGCCTGCAAGCCGCTTGACTCCGCCTTGCAGAGATCATGGTTATCTATGCCCCATCAGGGCGTGTTAACCATAATGTGACCTGGTCGCAGGCTGGTGCGGCAGGCCGGACGGGTGGCGCGCCTTCCGGTCAAAGTACCTTGACTTGCTGTGATGAATGTGCGTTTCTAACGCGGGCGGCGCGGATCCCGGGCCTGGCCGGCTCAGCCGGAGAGCACCCTGGCCTTGGCCTGCTCGTACTCCTGGTCGGTGAGATGGCCGTGCTCCTTGAGGTCGGCGAGCCTCGCGAGCTCGTCCGCCTGGCTGGCGACCCGCATGCGCTCGGCCGCGGCGGGTCCGTAGTAGCGGGCCTCGTACCCGCGGGCCCAGGAGACCTCCCGCTGGCCCATGCCCCGGCCGCGGGCGATGAGGTAGATGAAGACGCCGAGGAGCGGCAGGAGGATGACGACGATCGACCAGCCGGCCTTGGCCCATCCGTTCAGCGAGTCATCGCGGAAGATGTCGGCGAAGACGCGGAAGAGGAGCATGAACCAGAGAACCCAGAGGAAGAACCACAGCATGGTCACGAGCACGTTGAGCAGCGGATACTCCATGGTCGGTCTCCTATCGTGTTCTGCGCCGATCGCGGTTCGGGCAGGACACCAGGATTCGGCGTACCACCGGGTGGGGGATCACCCGTAGCGGGCGAGTTACCTTCGCGTCGGCCGGTCGTACCGTGATCCGGGCCGTCCGGCGCGGATCACGAGGGGCGAGGTCGCGACGATCGAGCCGGAGGAGGAGCCGTGGAACTCCAGGTACTCCCGCTGGCCATCACCATGATGGTCGGCCCGCAGATCGTGTCCGCGATCATCCTGGTGACCACCGAGCGGGCCGTGCGGGTGTCGCTGGCGTTCCTCGCCGGGGTCGGCGTCGCCACGACGGTGGGAGTCGCCATCACCCGCACGATCTTCGGGCTGCTCGGCGCCCAGGTCTCGCTGCGCAGCCATGCCGACAGCGGAACGGTCGGCCAGATCATCCAGCTCGGCCTGGTCGCCCTGCTGATCCTCGCCGCGCTGAAGAACTACGTGAGGCGCGAGACGATCGAGCCGCCGGCGTGGCTCACCGCGCTGATGGGGGCGACCCCCTGGAAGGCGTTCACGACCGGAACACTGGTGATCCTGCTCATGCCCTCCGACATCATCGTCATGCTGACGGTCGGCGCCAAGCTGGAACAGGCCGAGGAAGGACTGATCGCGGCGGTGCCGTTCATCCTGACCACCCTGCTGATCGCCGCGCTGCCGCTGCTGGCCCTGCTCGTGTTTCACCGGCGAGCCGTGCGGGCGATGCCTAAGGTGCGGGAGTGGGCGAACACCCACGGCTGGGTGATCAACATCGCCACCTGCCTGGTCTTCGTCGCGCTCATCCTGTCCTGACCCGGGCCGCGGCCCGGGTCAGGACAGGAGGCCGGTTAGGTCGCGGCGGCGCGCTTCGAGTACATGGTCAGGGCCGCGATCACCACGACGTCCAGGGTGATGATCAGCAGGGACCAGACCGGGTAGTACGGCAGGAACATGAAGTTCGCGATGCCGCTCAGCGCCGCGAGGATGACGCCGATCGTGCGCGCCCAGACCTGCCCGGAGAACACGGCGAACCCGGCCAGCACCATCACGACCCCGATGATGGCGTGGATCCAGCCCCATGCCGTCATGTCCCACTTGAACAGGTAGTCGCCACGGAGCACGTACACGTCGTCCCTGAAGATGGCGGAGACGCCGACGATCACGCCGAACACTCCGATCAGCACCATCAGGCAACCGGCGAAGGAGGCGAATCCCTTCACCCAGCCGCTCACCGGCTGGCCGGCCATCGCCGGCCCGGAGCCCATTGCCTCAGTCATCTCAGCACTCCCCGTCATTGGATCGGGTCGATACGTCGGTAACTACGTCGGTAACATCGTCCGCTCCGGAGACGGAGTCCATATCACCCGCAGCGGATGAAATGCCCCCGACTTCCGATGTGTCAGTCCCTCAGCAGCGAGAGGCGGCGGGCCCGCCGCACGGCCTCACCCCTCCGTGTCACGCCCAGCTTCCGGTAGATGCTCTTCAGGTGCGTCTTGATGGTGTTGACCGACAGGCACAGCTCGTCGGCGATCTCATCGGTGGTCATCATCCCGGCCAGCCGGCGCAGCACGTCCAGCTCCCGCGTGCTCAGCTTCTCGACCGCGGCGGTCTCCATCTCCGCGGCTCGGGCCGGGCGGCCGCTGCCCAGGCGCAGCGGCCCGAGGAGCCGCTCGTACGGCCGCGCCAGCTCGGGGTCCTGCCGCAGCACCGGCTGCAGCCACACCCTGCACAGCGCGAACGGGAGCCGGATCTGCTCGCGGTCGGCGACGCGGAGCGCCCGGTCGAGGGAACGGCGGCCCTTCGAGGAGTCCTCCTCCTCGTACGACAGGTACGCGTCGAGCAGCCAACCGTCGACGGACACGTCGGGCGGCACGCTGGCCGACATCGCCAGGGCGAGGCGTACCAGGTGCGCGACAGGCTCCCCGCGGGCCAGCCGCGCGCGTGCCAGGGCCAGGGCCGAGGCAGGAGTGCCGGCCCCGCCCGCCTGTTCGGCCGCGACCAGGGCCGCGTCCACCG
>NZ_QNFZ01000140.1 GCF_003313395.1 Nonomuraea lactucae
CGGCGGCGGCACCGCCGGCGCGTTCGGCCGTCCCGGCGGCCGTCCCGCGCGTGGCCGCAAGTCCAAGCGGCAGAGGCGCCAGGAGTTCGACAACATGTCGGCGCCGGCGATCGGCGGCGTGCAGGTCGCTCGCGGCAACGGGGCGACGATCCGCCTGCCGCGCGGCGCGTCGCTGTCCGACTTCGCCGACCGGATCGGCGCCAACCCCGCGTCGCTGGTGCAGATCATGCTGCACCTCGGCGAGATGGTGACGGCGACCCAGTCGGTCAACGAGGAGACGCTGCAGCTGCTCGGCGCCGAGCTCGACTACAACATCCAGGTCGTCAGCCCGGAGGAGGAGGACCGCGAGCTTCTCGAGGCCTTCGACATCGAGTTCGGCGAGGACGAGGGCGACGAGGCCGACCTGGCCGCCCGCCCGCCGGTCGTCACCGTCATGGGCCACGTCGACCACGGTAAGACCAAGTTGCTCGACGCCATCCGCAAGACCAACGTGGTGGCGCGCGAGGCGGGTGGCATCACCCAGCACATCGGCGCCTACCAGGTCGCCGCGGAGCACGAGGGCGAAGAGCGCAAGATCACCTTCATCGACACCCCGGGTCACGAGGCGTTCACCGCCATGCGTGCCCGAGGCGCGAAGTCCACGGACATCGCGGTGCTGGTGGTCGCGGCCGACGACGGCGTCAAGCCGCAGACGATCGAGGCGCTCAACCACGCCCAGGCGGCCGACGTGCCGATCGTGGTCGCGGTCAACAAGGTCGACAAGGAGGGCGCCGACCCCAACAAGGTCAGGGCCCAGCTCACCGAGTACGGCCTGGTGGCCGAGGAATACGGTGGCTCGACGCTGTTCGTCGACATCTCGGCGAAGAACGGCACGGGCATCGAGAACCTCCTCGAGGCCATCCTGCTGACCGCGGACGCCGAGCTCGACCTGCGGGCCAACCCGACGATGGACGCCCAGGGCATCGCGATCGAGGCCCACCTCGACAAGGGTCGCGGCCCCGTCGCGACCGTCCTGGTCCAGCGCGGCACGCTCCGCGTCGGTGACTCCATCGTCTGCGGCGAGGCCTTCGGCCGCGTCCGGGCGCTGCTCGACGACAACGGCGAGGCGGTCGAGGAGGCCACCCCGTCCCGTCCGGTCCTGGTGATGGGCCTGACGGCCGTGCCGAGCGCCGGTGACAACTTCATCGTCGTCACCGACGACCGCATGGCCAGGCAGATCGCCCAGCAGCGCGCGGCGCGCAAGCGCAGCGCCGACATGGCGAAGTCGAGCCGCCGCCGCAGCCTCGAGGACATCTGGAAGGACCTCGAGAAGGGCAGCGTCGACGAGCTCAAGCTCATCATCAAGGGTGACGTGTCCGGTTCGGTGGAGGCTCTGGAAGACGCCCTGCTCAAGATCGACGTCGGCGACGAGGTCAGCCTGCGCGTGCTGCACCGCGCCGTCGGTGCGATCACCGAGTACGACGTCAACCTGGCCGTCGCCGACGACAACGCGGTCATCATCGGCTTCAACGTCCGCCCCGAGCCCCGGGCGCGCGACCTGGCCGAGCGCGAGGGCGTCGACATCCGCTACTACTCGGTCATCTACCAGGCGATCGAGGAGATCGAGGCGGCGCTCAAGGGCATGCTCAAGCCCGAGTTCGAAGAGGTCCAGATGGGCACGGCGGAGGTCCGCGAGATCTTCAAGGTGCCGAAGATCGGCAACATCGCCGGTTCGCTGGTCCGCTCCGGCCTGATCGTCCGCAACAGCAAGGCCAGGATCATCCGCGACGGCGTCGTCGTGGCGGACAACCTGACCGTCTCGTCGCTGCGTCGCTTCAAGGATGACGCGACCGAGGTCCGCGAGGGCTTCGAGTGCGGCATCGGGGTCGGCTACAACGACCTCAGGATCGACGACGTCATCGAGACGTTCGAGATGCGGGAGAAGCCGCGCGCATAGCGCCCGGCCGGGCGCCCGGCGGAACATCCGCCGGGCGCCTCTCGCACGCCCATGCCTGCTCCCCACCGCAGCGGGCCGGCGTGCGCTCGACTCACCAGCACAAGCGGTGGCTGCCAACGATGTATGTGGGTGCTCTAACCCTGGACATCCTGCTCGGCGACGTTCATTCGCTGAAGCAGAAGCGCTCCGTCGTCCGGCCCCTGGTCGCCGAGCTGCACCGGCGCTTTCCCGGTGTGGCCGTGGCCGAGACCGGCCATCTCGACCTGCATCGCAGGGCCGAGGTCGGCATCGCGGTGGTCTCCGCCTCGCCGGGCAACTGCAAGGAGGTGATGGACGCCTGCGAACGGATGGTGGCGTTCCGCCCCGAGATCGAGCTGCTGTCGGCCAGGCAGCGGCTCTTCAACGACGAAGACTGAACGACTGCACGACGGCCGTCGTGCGTGAGGGGGAGCGAACATGGTGGACGCAGCACGAGCGCGCAAGCTCGCCGACCGCATCCAGCAGATCGTCGCCGAGATGCTGGAGCGGCGGATCAAGGACCCGCGCCTGGGCTTCGTCACCGTGACGGACACGCGCATCACCGCCGACCTGCGCGAGGCCACGGTCTTCTACACGGTGTTCGGCTCCGAGGCGGAGCGGGCCGACAGCGCGGCTGCCCTGGAGAGCGCCAAGGGCATCATCCGGTCGGAGGTGGGCCGCCAGACCGGCGTGCGCTTCACCCCGACGCTGACGTTCAAGCACGACCCGCTGCCCGACAGCGCCCGCCAGCTCGACGACCTCATCAGCGCGGCCAGGGCCAAGGACGCCGAGGTGGCCCGCCAGGCCGCGGGCGCCGCCTACGCCGGCGACGCCGACCCCTACCGGAAACCGGACGAGGACGAGCAGGCGGGACACGAGGCGCCGTGACGCCCGACGTGCGCGACCGAGTCGACCGCCCGGCCCGCGGGCGGGTGGGCACCGCGGAGCCGCCCGAGTGCCGCGTGGCCGAGTCCGCGTGGGCGCGGGCGCTGGAGCTGATCTCCCGGGCAGACAAGGTCGCGCTGGCCTGCCACGTGTCGCCCGACGCCGACGCGCTCGGGTCCATGCTGGCGACCGGCTTCGTGCTGCGGTCCATGGGCAAGCGGGTCGTGGCCTCCTTCGGCGACCGACGGTTCGACGTTCCCCGGCTGCTGCGCTTCCTGCCGGGCCAGGACATGCTGACCCCACCCGAGTCGTTCCCGGCGGCCCCCGAGCTGATGATCACATTTGACTCGGCGTCGGCCGACCGGCTCGGCCTGCTCCGCCCCAACGCGGCCGCGGCCCGCGAGGTCATCGTGGTCGACCACCACCCCTCCAGCTCCGGCTTCGGCACGGTCGGCCTGGTCGACCCCGACGCCGCGGCGACGGCCATGCTCGTCGAGCAGCTCATCCTCCGGCTCGGCGGCGCTCTGGACCGTGACATCGCCACGTGCCTCTACGCCGGGCTGGTGACCGACACCGGGTCGTTCAGGCACTCCTCCACCACGCCCGCGGCCCACCGCATGGCCGCGCGGCTGGTCGCCACCGGGCTGCGCACCGACGAGATCGCGCGGGAGCTGTGGGATCGCTCGCCGTTCGGCTACCTCAAGGTGCTCGCCGCCGCGCTCGACCGGGTGGTGCTCGGCGACGGGCTGGTGTGGACGTACGTCACGCGGGTGGACCGGGCCGCGTACGGCCTGCCGTACGCGGAGCTCGAAGGCATCATCGACATCGTGCGGCGCACCGACGAGGCCGAGGTCGCGGCGGTGCTGAAGGAGGACGACGAGGGCGCCTGGCAGGTTTCCACCCGGTCCAAGGGCACGGTCGACGTGGGCGCGGTCTGCGCGGCGCTGGGCGGCGGCGGCCACCACAACGCGGCCGGGTTCACCTCGCACGAGAGTGTCGAGAAGACCATGGCAAGGTTCCGTGAGCTGCTGAGGAAGGTCTGATGGCCGAGAGCGGCCTGGTCATCGTCGACAAGCCGGCCGATTGGACGTCGCACGACGTGGTGGCGCGGATGCGCCGCATCGCGGGCACCCGCAGGGTGGGGCACGCGGGCACGCTCGACCCGATGGCGACCGGCGTGCTGGTGATCGGCGTGGAGAAGGCCACCCGGCTGCTCGGCCACCTGGCCCTGACGGAGAAGGTCTACGCGGCCACCATGCGGCTCGGCGTCTCCACGAACACCGACGACGCCGAGGGCGAGGTCACCGCCACGGCGTCGGCGGCGGGACTGACCCCGGCGGAGATCCACAAGGGCGTGGCGGCCCTCACCGGCGAGATCATGCAGGTGCCGCCGCAGGTCAGCGCGATCAAGGTGGACGGCCGGCGGGCGTACAAGCTGGCCCGCGCCGGCGAGGACGTGGAGCTGGCGGCCCGCCCGATCACCGTGCGGTCATTCGAGGTGCTCGACGTCAGGGCGCAGGGCGACGCCGTCGACGTGGACGCGGTGATCACCTGTTCGAGCGGCACCTACATCCGGGCGCTCGCCCGCGACCTGGGCGCCGGGCTGGGCGCGGGCGGCCACCTGACGCGGCTGCGCCGCACCCGGGTCGGGCCGTACGACCTGTCCATGGCCCGCACCCTGGACGAGCTGGCGGCGGAGTGCGCCATCCTGCCCATCGGCGAGGCCGTGGCCGCGGCGTTTCCCAGGCGTGACGTGACGGCCGAGGAGGCCAGGACGGTCAGGCACGGCGGCCGGCTCCCCGCGGCCGGGCTCGGCGGTGGCCCGATCGGGGTGTTCGGCCCCGACGGGGAGCTGCTCGCCCTCGTGGAGGAGCGGGGCCGGGCGGCCAGGCCGCTGGCGGTGTTCGCCTCGTAGCTCATCGATCGCCCGAAGCCGCCTGGAGCCCGAAGCCCGACTGGAGCCCGAAGCCCGATTAGAGGTCGCCTCCGGTCGTCCGGTGGACGAGGTTGGACGGCGGACCGTGCCTGAACGCGCGCACGCGGTACGTGGCGCGCCGCTCCTCCGGCAGGGTGATGAGGCCGAAGGTCAGATCCGTGGGCGTGGCGGCCTCGTCGGCGACGGGGTGGGTCGCGCGCGGGCAGCGGGAGGGTCCGGGGGGTCGTCCAGCCGGTGTTCTCCTGGTCGCCGCGCCCGCCCGGCACCGTCACGTCCACCGGGCGCGAGGCCGGCCCTTGGTACGGCGCACCCGGTAGGTGAACCTCGTCCGAGGGATCAGGTCGGGGTGGGTGAAGGTGGTCTGGCCGGACGGCAGGAAGGCCAGGATCGTGTACGGCCCGCTGGGGTCGGTCGCGAACTCGACCACGTGCCCGGCGGCGCCCGGCTCGCCGCCCCGCCAGCGCAGCGTGATGTCGGTCGGCGAGTCCAGCGTCGCGGACAGCCGCGGTGACGCCCGCCCTTCAGGGGCTGCGGACGGCGCGGCGGGCCTGTGCTGAGGGGCCGAGCACGCGCCCGCGAGCAGCCCCATCACCAGTGCGCCGACCGCCGGCACTGCTCTCATCACACACCCCTGTCCGGCTACCTGCGCCAGAACCGGATGCCGCTCCAGACCACCGTGGCCGGCCCCTTGCCGCTGCTCGTGCGGTAGGCGCCGAACTTGTCGTAGAAGCTGCCGCTCTGGCTGGAGACGGTGTGCCGGAGCGAGCCGTTGATGTAGGTGCGGTGGGTCCTGCCCACCACGTGCACGGTGTTGACCCGGACGGTGGTGCCGACCGTGGCGCCGGTGGAAATTGTGTTGCCGCCGTGGACCGCGTACAGGCGCCCGCCGCGTTCGACGGCGATCATGAAGTACGGGCCGGTCGTCTTGAACGTCTGCTTCAGGCTGATGCGGGTGCCCGGCAGGCTGGTGATGCGGAAGTGGCCCTCGAACTGGCGGGTGCCGCTGGAGTAGGTGGCGTAGCGGCGCTCGGCGCGCTGGTCGCCGCTGGCGGTAGAGCAGGTCAGCCGGAACGTCAGGTCGCCGACGTCGCCGCAGCCGCGCTCCTTGACGGTGAACGTCGGCGAGTGGTGTCAATGTGCAGAAGGCATCGGATGTCTACGCCCTGCGGGCCACCATGATGTCGCGCACGATCGCCTGGTCCACCCAGTGCTCGAAACCGGGGTGCTCGACCACGTCCAGCCCCGCGGCGGCGAGGATCCCGGCCAGCTCGTCGCGGGTGCCGCCGTAGGTGTTCCACGAGATGCCGAGCGCGCCCCCCGGCCGCAGCAGCTCGGCCCAGCCGGGCACGGCCTCCCGGAGCAGCTCCAGCGGGCTGCGCGACAGGCCACGGCCGCCCTTGCTGCCGTGCTGCACGCCGTAGGGCGCGTCGGTCGCGATCACGTCGAACGAGCGCGGCTTGAAGAACTCCCTGCTGCGCAGCGTGTCGGCGTTGACCACGCACAGCCGCTGCACGTCGCCCGCCTTGAACGCCTCCTTCGACAGCCCGAACGACACCTCCAGCCGCCGCCCCACCAGCGCCCGCTCGCGCCGCACCGGCACGGTCTCGGCCGTGTGCTTGAGCCGCTTGTTGCGCAGCCAGGTCCGCAGGAACCCGGAGTAGGCCTCGAAGTCCTTGCCGTCCACGTCGACGCCGAACGCGTCGTATCCGTACATGAGGGCCTGGTTGAGGGTGGTGCCGCGCCCGCACATCGGGTCGAACACGGCCAGCCTGGCGTCCAGCGGGAAGCCGGAGGCCAGCACCGTGACGTTGAGCAGCAGCTTGGTGAAGTGCTCGTTGGTCTTGCCCGCGTACTTCTGGATCGTGATCAGATCGCTGCTCAGCCGGTCGAGCGGCCGCATGGTCAACGGCCGGAGCAGCTCGCCCTCCACCCCGAACAGCGCGTAGGCCGACGACAGGTTGGACAGCAGCGCCACGTCCGCGCCGGACAGCGGCTCGGAGGTCTCGAACCCCACGTACGGCAGGCCGCCGATGACCTGCTCGCCGGTGCCCGACACCTCGGCCTTCAGCGCCCGCTCGCCGAAGAAGGCCAGCTCGGACAGGGTCAGCCGGACGGAGCTCTCCCCGTAGACCCGGTTGAAGGCGGGCAGGATCAACAGCGCGTAGCGAGGCATGGTGTGACCGATGCTATCCCCCCTCGATTGGAGGTCACGCCGGGCCGCATGGCAGGCTTGAGTGGATTGATCCGCCACGAGCGAATGGGGCCGGCGTGCAGGGTTCGGAGAGGTCCGCGGTCGCGATCGGCGTGTTCGACGGCGTGCACCTCGGCCACCGGCGGGTGGTGGAGCGGACCGTCGCCGCCGCCCGCGAGCGGGGAGCGCGCAGTGTGGCCGTCACGTTCGAGCCGCCCCCGGCGGAGGTCGTGCGGCCCGGCTCGCACCCGGCGCGCCTGACCACGGCGCGGCGCCGGTCCGAGCTGCTGTCCGGGCTCGGCGTCGACGAGGTGTGCGTGCTCGACTTCACGCTGGAGCTCTCGCGGATGAGCCCCGGCGACTTCGCCCAGGCCGTCCTCGCCGACCGCCTCCGCGCGGCCACCGTCGTGGTGGGGGCGGACTTCACGTTCGGCCACCGCGCGGCCGGCGACGTCGAGACGCTGCGCGCGCTCGGCGACAAGTACGACTTCACGGTCGAGGCCGTGCCGCTGCTCGGCGGCCCTTCGGGCGGGACCGTCTCCAGCGGCGAGATCCGGGAACGGCTGGTGGCGGGCGACGTCGAGGGCGCCGCCGCCGACCTCGGCCGCCCGCACCGGGTCGAGGGCGTGGTCGTCCGCGGCTACCAGCGCGGCCGTCAGCTCGGCTTCCCCACCGCCAACGTGGAGACCCAGCCGCACACCGCCATCCCCGCCGACGGCGTGTACGCGGGCTGGCTCGAGTGCGTGCCCGTGGCCAACCTTCCCGTCGTCTACGAGGGCGAGCGGTGGCCGGCGGCCATCTCGGTCGGCACCAACCCGACGTTCGAGGGCGTCCCGCGCACGGTCGAGGCGTACGCGCTCGACCGCGACGACCTGGAGCTGTACGGCGTGCACGTCGCGGTCGACTTCGCGGCCAGGTTGCGCGGCAACACCAGGTTCGACTCGATCGAGGCCCTCGTGGACCAGATCCACGCCGACGTCGCCGAGGCCCGCCGGCTGACAGCCTGACCCGCTCCGTCACCCCCCGTCCGGCCGGCGCAGGGAGCCCAACAGGCGTGACAGCGCCGCCAGCGTGTCGGCGAGGTCGTCCGGCCGGCCCGACTGGGCGAGCCACAGCACGGCCTCGTTCATCGCGCCCGACAGCAGGCGGGCCAGCGGCGCGACCGGCTGGGCGGGGATCGTGCCGTCCCCGGCCAGCGTGGTCAGCGCCTCGGCCAGGTGCCTGGCGGAGGTCGCCTCGTCGATCGCCCGCCACTCGTTCCAGCCCAGCACGGCGGGCCCGTCGATCAGCATGATCCGCTGCACCTCGGGATCCGCGCCCGCCGTCACGAACGCGGCGCACCCCGCCTCCAGCTGCGCCCAGGAGTCGCCTCCCGCGGCCTCGGCCGCCGCGGCCACCCTGGCCCCCACCTCCTCCTGGACCTGCGCCAGCACCGCGCGGAAGAGATCGGCCTTGCCCTCGAAGTGGTGGTAGAGCGCGCCCTTGGTCACCCCTGACTCGCGCACGATCTCGGCCAGGCCCACCGCCGCGTAGCCCTTGGCCGCGAACAGCCTCCTGCTCTGGGCGATCAGTGTCCGCCTGGTGCGCTCCCGCTGCTCAGCCCTGGTCGTCATCCACGCGCCCTCACGTTGACATACCGATGGTACGTCAATACCGTACCCTGACATACCGTCGGTATGCGAAATGAAGGGGGGACCCATGGAGCTCAGCGGCTTCTACCCGGTGATCTGCACGGAGCGGCTCGCGGAGTCACGTGACTTCTACGTCCGGCTGTTCGGGTTCGAGGTGACGTTCGAGGCCGACTGGTACGTCAGCCTGCGCCGCGGGGCGTACGAGCTGGCCCTCCTCGACCACGGCCACCCGACGCTGCCCGAGGCGTACCGGATGCCCGTCAGGGGCCTGCTGCTGAACTTCGAGGTCGCGGACGTCGACGCCGAGTGGCGGCGGCTCGTGCTCGGCGAGGGGCTCGCGCCCGAGCTGGAGCTGCGCAGCGAGGACTTCGGGCAGCGGCACTTCATCGTGGCCGACCCCAGCGGCGTGCTGGTCGACGTCATCACGCCCACCGCGCCCTCGGAGGAGTACGCCGCGCGGTACGCGTCCCCGTAGCGGGATGTGGGAGGATGGGCGTGGGCGGGATCACGCGGCGTACGCGGGCAGGCCACTCATGGTGGTACTGTTGCATGTCGGCTCGGTGACGGCGCCGCCGCGCGCTGCCCTGGAGGCCTTCGCTGCGGCGACTGTAGGCACGCACGGTCGCTCGCTTCCTTGTTCACAGGCGCGTGCCCGTAGATCAAAAGGAGAGCCGTGTCCCTCGACACCGCTGCCAAGAAGACCATCATCGCCGAATACGCGACGGCCGAGGGCGACACCGGATCGCCCGAGGTGCAGATCGCGCTGCTCAGCAAGCGCATCAGCGAGCTCACCGAGCACCTGAAGACGCACAAGCACGACCACCACAGCCGTCGTGGCCTGCTTCTGCTCGTCGGGCGCCGGCGCCGCCTGCTGAAGTACCTGCAGAAGGTCGACATCGAGCGCTACCGTTCGCTCATCGAGCGGCTCGGCCTGCGCCGATAGCATGAAAGGGAGCGGCGCGCGCGCCGCTCCCTTCGCTTATGGCCCGGCGCGTCGCCGCATCAACCGGCGGGCGCCTGGCATACAACTGAAGATCCGAGACACTTACAGCCCCCGCGTCCGTTCAGCACCATGCGACCCGCGACGCCTGCGGGCCGGTCCTCGGTAGTGGCTTCCGGTAGCAAGACCGGGCGCTTCGATCGAAGACCGGCGCTGCACCTAACGAGGGTGCCGGTGAGAAAGAGGGCGCGGGAGACCGACCAAAGGAGGTCCCCCGTGGAGGGTGTCCACACCGCCGAAGCGGTCATCGACAACGGTGCGTTCGGCACGCGCACGATCAGGTTCGAGACCGGTCGTCTCGCCCGGCAGGCGGCCGGCTCCGCCGTCGCCTACCTCGACAGCGACACGATGGTCCTGTCCGCGACCACCGCGTCCAAGCAGCCCAAGGAGAACTTCGACTTCTTCCCGCTCACGGTCGACGTCGAGGAGCGCATGTACTCCGCGGGCCGCATCCCCGGCTCGTTCTTCCGGCGCGAGGGCCGTCCCTCCGAGGACGCCGTCCTCACCTGCCGGCTGATCGACCGGCCGCTGCGCCCGTCGTTCGTCAAGGGCCTGCGCAACGAGATCCAGGTCGTCGCCACCGTGATGGCGCTCAACCCGGACCACCTCTACGACGTCGTCGCCATCAACGCCGCGTCGCTGTCCACCCAGCTGGCGGGGCTGCCGTTCTCCGGCCCGATCGGCGGCGTCCGCGTGGCGCTGATCGACGGCCAGTGGATCGCCTTCCCGACCCACTCCGAGCTGGAGCGGGCCACGTTCGACATGGTCGTGGCCGGGCGGGTGCTCCCCGACGGCGACGTCGCCATCATGATGGTCGAGGCCGAGTCCACCAAGGACACGCTCAAGCTGGTCGCCGAGGGCGCCGTCGCGCCCACCGAGGAGACCGTGGCGCAGGGTCTGGAGGCCGCCAAGCCGTTCATCAAGGTGCTGTGCGAGGCGCAGTCGCGCATCGCGCAGGTCGCGGCCAAGGAGACCGCCGAGTACGCCGTCTTCCTCGACTACCAGGACGACGTCTACGCGGCCGTCGAGGCCGCGGTGAAGAACGAGCTGGCCGCCGCGCTGACCATCGCCGGCAAGCAGGAGCGCGAGACCGAGCTGGAGAAGGTCAAGGCGCTGGCCGCGGAGAAGCTGCTGCCCGAGTTCGAGGGGCGCGAGAAGGAGATCGGCGCGGCCTTCCGCTCCGTGATGAAGAAGCTCATGCGCGAGCGGGTCATCAACGAGGGCGTCCGCATCGACGGCCGCGGCACCAAGGACATCCGCGAGCTGTCCGCCGAGGTCCACGTGGTGCCGCGGGTGCACGGCTCGGCCCTGTTCGAGCGCGGCGAGACCCAGATCATGGGCATCACCACGCTCAACATGCTCCGCATGGAGCAGGTCATCGACACGCTCAACCCCGAGCGGACCAAGCGCTACATGCACAACTACAACTTCCCGCCCTACTCCACCGGCGAGACGGGCCGCGTGGGCTCGCCCAAGCGCCGCGAGATCGGCCACGGCGCACTGGCCGAGCGGGCGCTGATCCCGGTCCTGCCGTCGCGCGAGGAGTTCCCGTACGCGATCCGCCAGGTCTCCGAGGCGCTCGGCTCCAACGGCTCCACCTCGATGGGCTCGGTCTGCGCCTCCACCATGGCGCTGCTCGACGCCGGTGTGCCGCTCAAGGAGATGGTCGCCGGCATCGCCATGGGCCTCATCGGCGAGGGCGACACCTACGTGACGCTGACCGACATCCTCGGCGCCGAGGACGCCATGGGCGACATGGACTTCAAGGTCGCCGGCACCAAGGACGTCATCACCGCGCTCCAGCTCGACACCAAGCTCGACGGCATTCCCGCCTCGGTGCTGGCCGGCGCGCTGAAGCAGGCCAAGGGCGCCCGCCTGGCGATCCTCGACGTGATGCAGGAGGCGATCGACTCCCCGGCGGAGATGAACCCGACCGCGCCGCGCATCATCACGATCAAGGTGCCGGTCGACAAGATCGGCGAGGTCATCGGCCCGAAGGGCAAGATGATCAACCAGATCCAGGACGACTCGGGCGCCGAGATCACCATCGAGGACGACGGCACGATCTACATCGGCGCCACCGACGGCCCGTCGGCCGAGGCCGCGCGGTCGGCGATCAACGCCATCGCCAACCCGCACATGCCCGAGGTCGGCGAGCGCTACCTGGGCACGGTCGTCAAGATCGCGGCGTTCGGCGCGTTCATCTCGCTCATGCCCGGCAAGGACGGCCTGCTCCACGTCTCGCAGATCCGCAAGCTGCACGGCGGCAAGCGCATCGAGAACGTCGAGGACGTCATGAGCGTCGGCGAGAAGATCCAGGTCGAGATCGCCGAGATCGACCAGCGCGGCAAGCTCTCCCTCGTGCCCGTCGAGGTCATCGAGAAGGAGGCCGCCGAGAAGGAGGCCAGGGGCGAGGCCGGCGCCGAGGCCCCCGAGGCCGACACGGCCGCCGAGGACAAGCCGCGCGAGGAGCGGCCCCGCCGCACCCGCACCCGCGTGCGCGCGCCGCGCAACGAGGGGGACGACCGCAACTCGTGACGAAGACAACTACGCTGCACCCCGGCCGGGACGGGGCCGGGGTCGTCCAGCGCACCGTCCTCCCCGGTGGGCTGCGCGTGGTGACCGAGACCATGCCGACCGTGCGCAGCGTCGCGGTCGGCATGTGGGTCGGCATCGGCTCGCGTGACGAGGCCCCCGAGCACATGGGGGCCACCCACTTCCTCGAACACCTGCTGTTCAAGGGCACGCCCACGCGTGACGCCATGGAGATCTCGGCGTCCATCGAGGGCATCGGCGGGGAGATCAACGCCTTCACCGCCAAGGAATACACCTGCTACTACGCGCGGGTGCTCGACGAGGACCTCAAGGTCGCGGTCGACGTGCTCGCCGACGTGGTGACCAGCTCGCTGATCACCGACGACGACGTCGTGTCGGAGCGGGGCGTGATCCTGGAGGAGATCGCCATGCACGACGACGACCCGTCGGACGTCGTGCACGAGCAGTTCGCCGCCGCCCTCTACGGCGACTCGCCGATCGGGCGGCCCATCCTCGGCACGGTCGAGTCGATCAACGCGCTCGGGCGCGCGCGGATCACCGAGTACTACCGCCGCTACTACCAGCCGCGCCGCACGGTCGTCTCCGTCGCGGGCAACATCCGCCACGAGGTCGTCGTCGAGCTGGTCTCGCGCGCGTACGAGCGGGCGGGCGCGCTCGCCGGACCCGCCGAGTGCGAGCCGCCGCGCACGAGCGGCCCGGGCGCCGAGACCCGCTCCGGCGTCAGGGTGCTCGACCGGCCCACCGAGCAGGCCAACCTGGTGCTCGGCACCACCGGCATGGCCCGCACCGACGACCGCCGGTTCGCGCTCGGCGTGCTCAACGCCGCGCTCGGCGGCGGCATGTCGTCCCGGCTCTTCCAGGAGATCCGCGAGAAGCGCGGCCTGGCCTACTCCGCCTACAGCTACACCTCCGCCTACGCCGACACCGGGCAGTTCGGCATCTACGTCGGCTGCCTGCCGTCGAAGATAGACGACGTGCTCAAGATCTGCCGTGACGAGGTGGCCAGGGTGGTGAGCGACGGCCTGTCCGCCGACGAGATCGTGCGCGGCAAGGGCCAGATGCGCGGCGGGCTCGTCCTCGGCCTGGAGGACACCGGCTCGCGCATGTCCCGGATCGGCAAGAACGAGCTGGTCTACGACGAGCTGATGTCCGTCGACGAGGTGCTCGGGCGCATCGAGGCCGTCACCCCGGACGAGGTCGGCGAGGTCGCCGCCGACGTCTTCAACCGGCCGCTCACGCTCGCCGTGATCGGCCCGTACGGCGACAAGGACTTCTCCAGCGCCATCTCCTGAGGCCCTCGACGGGTGTGCGCTCGCGCCGGGCGGGTCCTCGTGTGGGCCCGCGCGGCGTCGCCGTATAGGGTTGACCGTGTGATCAAGGTAGGTGTGCTCGGCGCCCGGGGTCGTGTGGGCGTCGAGGTGTGCAAGGCGGTCGAGGCGGCTCCCGACATGGAGCTGGTGGCCGCGCTCGACAAGGACGAAAGCATCGAGGGCCTCGAAGGGGCGGAGGTGGTCGTCGACTTCACCCACCCCGACGTGGTGATGGGCAATCTCCAGTGGGCCATCGAGCACGGCATCCATCCGGTGGTCGGCACCACCGGGTTCGACGCCGCCAGGCTCGACGCCGTGCGCGGATGGCTGGCCGCCTCACCCGGCACCAGCGCTCTGATCGCGCCCAACTTCGGCATCGCGGCCGTGCTCATGATGCACTTCGCGCAGCAGGCGGCGAGATACTTCGAGTCCGTCGAGATCGTCGAGCTGCACCACCCGAACAAGGCCGACGCCCCCTCCGGCACCGCTCGCCGCACCGCGGAGCTGGTGGCCGAGGCGCGCGCCAAGGCCGGGCTGGGCTCCATGCCCGACGCCACCAGCACCGAGCTCGACGGCGCGCGCGGCGCCGACGTGGACGGGGTGCGCGTGCACGCCGTACGGCTGGCCGGGCTGATCGCCCACCAGGAGGTGCTGCTCGGCGGCGACGGCGAGACCCTCACGATCAGGCACGACACGATGAGCCGCACCGCGTTCACGCCCGGTGTGCTGCTGGGCGTCCGGCGGGTGCGCGAGCTGCCCGGCCTGACCGTCGGCCTGGAGCACCTGCTCGACCTCTGAAGCCCCTGGCCGGCCGGACACCTTGACCGGCTGGAGACGCATCGTGCCCACCACCTCCCGAAAGGTGGTGGGCACGGAGTGCGGAGGGGGGCTCGGCCCCGCACGGCCGAGCACACGATCTTCACATTAATCCAGAGGCGCCGGTTGCCACGAACATGAGAACGTGTCGCCATGGTGCGATGGGCGGCGGCCGGCGAACTGCCGGGTCTGGTGGAGATCGAGCTGGCGGCCGACGGGCTGTTCGAGCAGGTGGGCATCCGGTTCCCGCCGGGCACGACGCAGATCGAGGAGGCGGACGATCCCGCCTCGGTGCTGGTCGAGGGGGTGCCGCCCGCCGGGTTCGCGCTGATCGGCCGGGTCGACGCCAACCTCCACCTCGACCAGCTGGCCGTACGTCCGTCCCGCATGCGGCAGGGCATCGGCGGGCGGCTGATCACGGCGGTGCGCGAGCACGCGCTGGCGATCGGCGCGCCCGCGGTGACGCTGACCACGTTCAGGGACGTGCCGTGGAACGCGCCCTGGTACGCCCGCCACGGCTTCACGGTGATGCCCGAGACGGAGTGGGGGCCGCAACTGCGGGCGCTGGTCGAGCACGAGCGCGAGCTGGGCATCGAGGTGGCGCCGCGCGTGGTCATGCGCGCCTGACAGCGGTCGTGCGCGCATGACGGCGGTCGTACGCGCATGACGGCGTTGGTGCGCGCGTGACGGCGGTCTGCGCGCCTGACGGTGGGTGGGGGCCGCTGACGGCAGCTCGGACGCTCCTTACAGGCTGATCGCCAGGCCGATCGTGAAGAGCAGCCCGTACGCCAGCTGCAACTTGCCCGTCTGCTGCAGCACGCCGACCAGCGCGGGCCCCACGGCGCCGTGCAGAACCGTCTTGACGGGAAGCAACGCCAGCGGCGCCGAGAACACCGCGAGCGCGACCAGCGGCACGAACGGGACCATGAGCAGGGTGATCACGAACGGCGCGATCAGGCACGCCGCGTACAGCCGCCGGGTGCGCTCCGCGCCCAGCACCACCGCCAGCGTCCGCTTGCCGGCCTGGCCGTCGGTGCCCACGTCACGCAGGTTGTTGACCACGAGCATCGAGCACGACAGCAGCCCCACCGGGATCGAGGCCACCAGGGCCGCCCACGACAGGTGCTCGGTCTGCACGTACGCGGTGCCGACCACCGGCACTACCCCGAAGAAGACGAACACCGACGCCTCGCCCAGCGCGCGGTAACCGTACGGGCTCCGGCCGCCGGTGTAGAACCATGCGGCGGCGATCGCCGCGGCGCCCACGAGCAGGATCCACCAGGCGCGGGTCGCCACCACGAGCGTCAGCCCGAGCACGGCCGCGGCGGCGAAGCAGCCGAGCGCCGCCGCCAGCACCTGCCGCGGCGGGGCGACCTTCGAGCCCACCAGGCGCATGGGACCCACCCGCCGGTCGTCGGTGCCGCGGACGCCGTCGCTGTAGTCGTTGGCGTAGTTGACGCCGATCTGCAGGAGCAGCGCGACGAGCAGGGCGACGATCGCCCGCCACCACACGAACCCGCCCTGGCCGATGGCCACGCCGGTGCCGACCATGACCGGAACGACGGCGTTGGGCAGGGTTCGCGGGCGTGCGCCGGCGATCCACTGGCCGGGGGTTGCCATGTCGAAGTAGTCCCTCTAGCTGATGTCGGTGGTGAGCCTGACCATGCGGATCGGGCGGCCCATGTCGAGCACGCGCTCGGCCATGTCCTCGCCCCAGCCCGCCGACTCCAGGAAGCCCAGCATCGCGTAGTTGTCGGCGAACGCCCAGGTGACGATCTGCCGGTAGCCGTCCTGGCGCAGGTGGTCGACGGTCGCGTTGAGCAGGCGGCTGCCGTGGCCACGCCGTACGAAGTCGGGGTCGACCAGCAGCGTCAGCATCTCGGCCACCACGGTCGGATCGAGATCGGGGTCCTCGGCGGGGGCGTGCGAGGCGAGGCCGACCACGCGCTCCCCGCCACGCGGGGTGGCGGGGACGCCGCTGCCGCCCACGCCGAGCGCCGGAAAGCCCTCAGTGTCGAGGATGGTCTCCACCGCGACCAGCACCCGGTGCCTGGAGGTGGGCGGGGCGACGATCGCCTCGTCCCACTGCCGCAGCCACATCTTCTCGGCCGCCGGACCGGTCATCTGCTCCAGTGGGCCCTCGGGCAGGAAGTCCCGGTAGCCGTAGCGCCAGGCGCGGATCTGAACATTCGCAACCTGGAGCACATCCTCGCGCCGGGCCGCCCGGACGCCTACGTCTGCCATCTCGGCCCGCTCCTTCGCCTGCTGTTCATGCCACAAGGCACGAGTTACACCGTATCGGTGTTTGAGCCTTGGAGACGACGCGAACCCTGCTTCCTCGCCCGGTAAGCGCGTGTCTTGGTGCGGTTACCGCAGACCCGCATGGAACACCACGATCGTGATCGATTCTTGGACGCGTCGATGAAGGCCCACTGGCAGGTGATCTCCGCGCAGACCTTCAGCCGGTCCCACGACCTGCCGGTCACGGCGGCGGCGATCACGGCCAGGCCACCCCGGACGCCGCCCTCGACGGCAACGAGCTCCGGCGTGCCGCCTCGGGCGGCGTCGGGTGGTGGCGTGCCGCTTCGGGCGGCGCTGGGCTGTGCGGTTCGGCTGCGGAGGGTGCCGGGCCGTGGCGTTCCGTTCCTTCCGCTCATCGCGACCCTCAGCGGCAGGACGGGCAGATCCGCCGCCTCGCCTCTGAGGGCGGCGCGCAGCCCCTCGCGCAGCGCGAGCGCGGTGACGAGGTCGTCGTCGGTCGCCCGGTCGGGCGGGCCGATGAGGCGGTGCTCGCGCAGCCACACCGCCAGCTCCGCCGGGGAGGCGAGCTCATCGGTGTCGGCCTCCAGGTCGAGCGTGTTGAGGAAGTCGCGCACGATCTCCGGGGGCGCCAGCATGTCACCACTGTATGGCAGTAGGGGGTTGCAGCATGATGGGCCCTATGATCGTTCGCACCTGGCGGGGCTGGACCCGGCCGGACGACGCCGCGGCCTACGAGTCGTACCTGATGGGCACCGGGTTCGCCGGCTACACCTCGACGCCGGGGAACCGGGGGGCGTACTTCACGCGGCGAGACGCCGGCGACAGGACCGAGTTCTTCCTGATCACCATGTGGGACTCGTGGGACGCGGTCAGGGCGTTCGCGGGCGACGACCCCGGGGCCGCGGTGTTCTACCCGGAGGACGACAGGTTCCTGATCGACCGCGAACGGACCGTCGACCACTACGAGGTCTTCGCCAGCACCTCGCGTTAGGCGGTTCGCCGTGTCAGGGCGGTTCGCGGCGGCGATGTCAGGCGGTCCAGTGCCTCGCCCAGCCGCCGCACACCCTCCGCCAGCTCCGGCACGTGCTCGGCCGCGATGCGCAGGCGTCAGCCCCGACGGAGCCGCCCGGCCCGAGGGAGACGCGCGGCCCGAGGGAGGCGCGCGGCTTCGACCCACGGCTCGTCGCGGCTGGCCGGACCGTGATCGCTGGGACCGTCGCGCTTGGGCAGCCTGTACGGCCGGCGCCATCGCCATCATCGCCATCACCGCCTTCACCCTCACGCGCGGCCATGCCGGCGCGGCGACGGCCTGAGCCGACCTCCTGCTGGTGGGTGCCCTGCTGTGGGCCGCCGTCGGCTACAACGGAAGGAGGCAGGCTCTCCCGCGACACCCCAGGCTGGCAGGTGATCTCCTATGCCCTGGTCGTCTCCCTATCGCCAGAGCCGGCCAGACCCAGCTCACCCAGCCGCTGCGCACCCTGGTCTGGGCGTGGTTCCTGCGCGAGGAGCGGTTCGGCCCAGCTACGGTGGCGGGCACTGGCCGTACTCGTATGCGTGGCCATCACCACAAGCCCTGAACCGGCACCCGGGACCACAATCGCAGGCCGGACACGACGACCGCATCGCACCGCAGCCCTTGGATCCCCACAGCCTTGGATCCCCACAGCCCTTTGGGGACTGGAGCCCTTGGCGAGCCACAGCTCGGCCACGTCGCGACGCCCCTCGAACGTCTGCGGCGTGAAAGGCGTGACGCCAGCCACGCACGCTGACAGCTGACAGCTGACCGGCGCACTATGAAGTGCGGATGTACAGGATGTGGACGTAAAGGCTGCACGGTGCAGGATGGAGGGTGGGAGGTGTTACATGACGGACCTCACCATTCCGGAGGGCGGCTTCTGGCCCGCCCCTGAAATCCCGCAGCCGAACATCTACCCGATGGAGTGGCGGGTCGAGACCGCCAAGCTGGCGGCCATCTACGAGAAGTCCAAGCGCACGGTCTGGAACCCCGCCGACCTCGCCTGGGACGGGCTCGACCCCGCCGACTTCACCCGCGAGCAGCGGCTCGGCATCATGTACTGGTTCGCCGTGCTGGCGAACTTCGACGCCTCAGGCCCGGCCGTGTTCGCCCGCGCGACGATCCAGGCGTTCGAGAAGCACGAGGAGGATCCGGTCAGGAAGTGCTTCTTCTCCATCACCCGCGACGAGATGAACCACGAGGAGTGCTGCCAGCGTACGATCGCCAAGCTCTGGCCGGGCGGCCCGCTCGACTGGACCCCGTCCGACGACCTGGAGAAGGCGGCGCACAACAACATCGGCTGGCTCTACCACAACGGCGGCCGCTACTGGAACGGCTACACCGCCGCGGTCGGCAAGTATTCCCTGCCGGTGCTGTTCACCAGTTTCATGATGGGCGAGATGGCGGCTTCCACCCTCTTCAGGGGGATGGCGTCGGGGACGCGGCATCCGGTGTTCGGTGAGATGTTCCAGCGCATCGGCAGGGACGAGTCCCGACATCTCCAGATTTGCATGACGATCCTGGAGAACGAGTGGCCCGGCCTCACCGACGACACCCGCACGCTCATCACCCGCCAGCTCCGGGCTGGGTTCGTGTTCCTGTCGATGATCCTCTGGGAGCCGCCGGAGGGCTTCTGGGAGCTCCCGCCGTACTTCCTCGCCAACCACCGCGTCCTGATGGACCATGCCCGCGAGGCCGGTCTGGGCGTGCTGTCGTACGAGGAGCAGGCCGAGAACTGGCGGGTGGCCATGGCCCGCGTCCGCGCCATCGTCGAACGCTGGGGCATCGCCTTCCCCGCCATCCCCGAACTGGACCTCGAAGGCGTGCCGGTCGACTTCATCGACCCTGAGGAGATCATCCCGGTCTTCTGATCTACGATCACCGCCATGTGGGGACGTATCGAAGGGCTGCGCGTCATCGAGCTCGGCACCCCGGGTGAGATGCGCCGGCAGCTGACCGACCTGACCCTGGCAGGCGTCAAAACCGCCACGGCCGGCCTCCTGGCGCTCGACTACCACGCCGAGGGCGAGCCGCTGGAGCACGTCGGCGAACGCCTCGCCCTGGTCGCGGACTCGGGCGCCAAGGTGGCCGAACTCGAGGTCGTCGACGTCCAGCTAGTCCCGTTCGCCGAGGTCACCTGGGACTTCGCCCAGGCGGAGGGCGAGGGCTTCCGCTCCATCGACCACTGGCGCGACGCCCACCGCTGTTACTGGACAGCCGAGGGCCACCCGGTCGACGACTCGTCCACAGTGGTCTGCCTCCGTTACCGCCTGGTCAGCGAGTAGGCCAGCGCTCTTCCGGTGCGACATAACTTCCGCGTCGTGGGACAGTGTAGATCCAACCCTGATCGCGAAGCAGCGCCATGGCCCGCCGTACCGTCTCGCGGGCGACCTCGTAGCGCTGCGTGAGCGCCGTCTCTCCCGGGATCGGCCGCCTCGGACGTAACTCGCCTGCCCTGATCTGTTCGCTGATCTCGCCCGCTATGTGCTGATAGTGCGGGACCTTCCGAGGGGAGCGGGGTGCCGCGTCAGGAAAGCCGACGAAGGTGCCTTCGCCCCGGACGGTGTGGACGAGCCCCTGGTCGCGCAGAATCCGAATCGCCTTACGCGCTGTGGTGCGGGCGACGCCGAACTCCTTCTGCAGCTCAGCTTCGCTGGGCACCGGTGAACCGGGAGGCAGCCCGCTGACGATCCGGGACCGGATGATCTCGCTGATCTGCATGTAGAGATGGGTGTCGCCCTGGGGGTCGAGCATGCGTCCCAGGGTATTCGCGAGCCATGCGCATCGTGAGCGATCAGGAACTCTCTGTGGATGGCCACTTGTCCGGCCCGGCCACGTAGGTGCCCCGATAGGGAACGGTGAACACCCACCCCTGCTCCCTCAGGTGGGCGACCGCCTGACGCGCCGTGACCTTGGCGACGCCGTACTCCCGCATCATGACCTTCTCGCCGGGGATGGCCCTGTTCGGCGGTATCTCACCTCGCCGGATGCGCTCGGCGATCTCTTCGGCGATCTGCTGATAGATCGGGATCTTCCGTGGCGCTCGGGGTCCGCCGGGCTCGCCGACGAACGTCCCTTCGCCCTGGACGGTGTACGCCATGCCCTGCTCGCGCAGTTCTCTGGCCACCCGCCTGGCGGTGGTGCGGGCGATGTCGTAATCCCTTTCGAGCTTCGCCTCGCTCGGCACCGGGTCGCCCGCTTTGAGGTCGCCGCGTTCGATCTGCTCGCGGATCAGGTCCGCGACCTGCTTGTAGAGGGGGACGGGGCCGTCGCGATCAAGCACGCAGGGATTATAGACCAAACCGTACATCGAAGCACAAAGCAGACGTTCACCTGAACCTATGGATACGGACTAGACCTAGAGATATGTATGAGCTATGGTTCGGTGGTGCTTTTTGACACAGACGACTGCCTCGGGCTCCATGTGGCGTCGCCGGTGGACACGCCGATGTTGATCGAATGGTTGCCTGAGCTGGCTCGCACCGATCGCGTACGCGTTCGCGAATACACGTGCGTCTGTCATCCCGTCTTCTATGAGCTGTGCCAGGCGGGCGGTCTGTGTCTCGTAGCGAGGACCACTAGGCGAGGCGGATGTGCGTTGAGGGAGGAATCTCCATGGATGATCACTACAGAGGCGGATCACACCTGGCGGCTGCTGTTGGCGGGATGGGCGCGATGATCCAGCAGAGCGCTGTGGTGAGTTCACCGCATGTTGGTCACCTGGCGTCGATGGGGTCAATCCCCTAGAAAGCGTGGAGACGGTTCTATGCCACAGAGGTCCTCAGCTGGGCCGATGAGGCGTGTCTCTTCTCGATCATGTGACGCTCGAACGAGACGGGCGGCAGGCCTTCGTTGGCACTGTGCTGCAGGAGGGTGTCGGCGATGGAGAGTCCTTGCAAGCCACATCCCGCTGACGCCACCCGGGATCCGCCGACTGCTGGCCGCGCTCGTGCTGACCCGGCACCGCTCGATTGCGACATCCTGCACTGGTCAGACTGGCGCCGCCGTCACCAAGAATCAGCCCGCCGCTGCCACTACAAGCGCAGGTCTCAACCATGATCGCGATGTGTCGCTGGGTTACTAACCACCGCAGGCACTCGCCCAGAAGGCTCCCCTCGCAGGTCCCTGTAGTCGCTCCCCAGGGACCTGCGAGGGTTCCCGATCCTTCGGATCGCCTGCCATGCGCCCTCAGGGCAGCGCAGGCGAGGCGGTAACCGAAGGGCGTGGCCCCGCGCTCTCCGGGAGGCGCGGGACCACGCCCGGGCAGGAGTCGGCCCGCAACCTCCACCACGGCCGACCCGCGAAAACAGGATGGCATGGCGTTTCGAGCTGCCGCTGGCGTTCAGCGCTTTCTGGGGGATCATGAGGTTTGCTCCCGAGCGAGGGTTAAAGGTGGAGTGATCCGGAGTTGGCGCAGGGGACACGTCGCCAGGCCGTGTCGGTGATGATCAGGTGGTCGAGGAAGCGCAGGCCTACTGTCTGTGCCGCTTCGGCCACGCGCGCGGTGGCGGTGAGATCGTCGTCGCTCGGGTCGAGCGAGCCGCTGGGATGGTTGTGGGCGACGCCGAACGCCGCGCCCCCGGAGGTGAGGACCGCTGTGATGATCTCTCTGACCGGCACCGTCGTGTGATCGGCCCCGCCCTCCGTGAGGACCGTACGTCTCAACACCGCGCCCCGTGGATCGCAGACGACCACCACCAGCCGCTCGCGGGAGTGGCCGCGGAGCAGGGGAGCGGCGACGGCAGCCAGGTCGGAACTGCTGGTCACCCGGGGACGCTCCGGCTCGGACTGCGCACGCCGTACCAGATGGAACGCCGCCGCCACCCGGGCCGCCTTGGCGGGCCCCACTCCCCGAACCGCGAGCAGCCGGTGCGGCTCGGAACGCGCCAGGCCGTCGAGGTCGCCACAGTGCTCGATCACCTGGGCGGCCAGGTCCATCGCGCTCGCCCCGCGAAACCCCGAGCCGAGGAGGACGGCCAGCAACTCCCGGTCGGCGAGCGCTGCCGGCCCGCTCGTCATGAGCCGCTCCCGTGGCCGCTCCCGCCTGGGCAGGTCTTTGACTCGCACCCCAAGGTTGTATCAACGAGCACCGACAACCTCTGACTGATCGTGATTGCTCTGTCGCGCCCAGTCACGCGATGGGAGTGGTGCGCTCGCCTTCCTGCCAGGTGGAGTGTGCCGGCTTGTGCGTCACTCGGGTAGGCGAAGTCGGGTGTAGCGACTCTGCGTCGCTGCGGAGCACTGGCTTCAAGGTGCCCTGGCTGCCTCCGCCGGTTACGCCGGGCTCACGGTGTTCTGTTGCATTGGCGCGTTACGAGTACGGCTGCCATGTGGGACAGCGTGGCGTTCGTGCCGGCCAGGTCGAAGGCTGCCGGGTCGAACTCGTCAGCTGAGTCGAGGCCGAGCCATTCCAGCCGATCCTCGTGCTCCTCATGGGCGGGGTCGGCGAGAATCTCCAGCAGATGGTCATAACCCCAGATGCCGCCGCAGTCTTCAGGTGGGCAGGCGCGGCGTCCGGTGAGACAGCGTGGGTAGGCGATGCCTGGCTCGGCTGGGGCGACCGCCTCGACAAGGATGGCGTGTTCCCAGTCGTCGCCGAAGTCGTAGGTGTAACCAAGCCGATCTCCAGACGCAGGGGTGACCTGGTGGAGCCGTTTGGCCGCGGCACTGGCGATCCGCAGCTCGCCGTCGGTGACGCCGTAGCGGCCCAGAGGGTTTTCGAAGACCCACATGTGGTAGTCCTCCCAGCCGAACGCGGCTTGCAGAACCCCGTGCAGGTTTCGCAGCGTGATCGCAGACGGAACCTCCAGCCGCCGCCAGATCGGGGGCCGGGACCCGACCAACGTGACCTTGATCCGGTGGATGGTCGGGGCGCCGGGGAGGAGTCGGGAACTCATGATGGCATCTTGGTGTACGGCTTCCAGATCACGCGCACGGCAGCCGAAATGATGGCAGGGCGTGCCTGGATCTGGGCCGCCGGTCGGGGGCAGGAACCGGTACGGCGTCAGGCCTGGGCGCCTTGGCGGTGGCGCAAGCGGTTCCGTGGCGCGGGGCACCACGGAATCTCCGCCTCGCGGATCACTTGGCGGCCTGGCCTGCTATCTGACGGGCCCGTCGGGTCCGTGGGGGAAGTGCGCTCCGGGCCTGAGGTGGCGGGTGCCAGCCCGGAGCGGGTGCCCCTGCGTCGCCCTCAGAGGGGCATGCTGTACATGACGCGGAAGCGATCACCGGGGATCACGATGTCGCTCGTCTCCACCGGACGGTCGCCTGCCCAGTGGGTGCGTTCGACATGCAGAACGTGAACACCCGCCGCCAACTGCAGGGCGTCCATCTCCGCTGGTCGGGGAACCCGGGTGTGTACGCTCTCGACGATCTCAGTGATCTTGATTCCGAACGCGTACATCCTGGTGATCAGGCTCCGTCGCTCCTCGTCCCCATGGGTGGCGAAGTCCATGGGCTCGTACGAGGTGGCGAGTTGGAGCGGCTTGCCGTCGCCGCGGAAGATGTAGTGCGTCCGGGTGAGTCTGGTGGACGCGTCGATCCGAAGCCGCCTGCCGAGCTCGGGACCCGCCTCGACGGGCTCGCTGTGCCAGTCCCATGTCACTCGCCTGCCCTGGGACTGCAGGTCGGCGGCGAACGGCGCTGGATGATCAAGGAACCGCCATCGGTGCAGCGGAGCGAGGACAGGACGGTCTCTGACGTAATGGCCCGACCCCACCCGGCCGATGATGAGGCCCTCGCCTGCGAGAACGCGCAGGGCATGCCGGGCCGCGGTCTCGCCGACCTGATATTTGCGGGTCAGCTGCGCCCGCGAGGGGATGGGCGCGCCGGGGGGAAGGGTGCCGTCGTTGATCTGCCGCCGAATGTCTTCGACGACACGCAGGTAGACCGGATCTGAGGTGGCCACTAGTCCATCCCTGGGGGTTCGTGTGAGGCGTTGCCCTATGTTGCCGTATTCGACAAGTAACCGACCGTCATCGAGCACGCTTGGAGCCCCAACTTTGCGACCGGCAAAATTATCAGAGAAACCGTGTAACGCAGACGTAAGGGGTGGCGATGGACCGGTAGAGGTCGTCGATGTGTGTACCCCCGAGCACATATCGGCGGCCTCTACCAATGTGCCCTCGAGAGATGCCGTAAAGATCCATAGTCCCGGTCTGGCGGGACAAGCCCTCAGATGGCATGGAACGGCGTGACAAAGGGTGGCCCCAGGCTGGCAAAACGGGGTGGCGGCGTCCACCGCTTTTGGGAATCCAGGTAGCGTTCGCACTATGGCACCGCCGACTCGAACCACGGACGCACCCTTCGGCCGCATGCTGACCGCGATGGTCACGCCCTTCACCCCCGACGGCGCGGTCGACTACCCGGCCGTACGCCGGCTCGCCAGCTACCTGGTGGACGAGCAGCGCAACGACGGTCTGATCGTGAGTGGGACGACCGGCGAGTCGCCGACCACCTCCGACGAGGAGAAGGAACGCATCCTCAGCACCGTGCTGGAGGCGGTCGGGGATCGGGCGAGCGTGGTGGCGGGGGCCGGATCCAATGACACGCATCACAGTGTCAAACTCGCGAAGGCGGCGGCCCGGGCTGGAGCGCACGGCCTGCTGGTGGTGACGCCGTACTACAACAAGCCCCCGCAGGAAGGGCTCTATCAGCATTTCGCCGCCGTGGCCGACTCGACGGACCTGCCGGTGATGCTCTATGACATTCCGGGCCGAAGCGGCGTGCCGATCACGTCCACGACCCTGATCCGGCTGGCGCAGCACGAGCGCATCGTGGCCGTGAAGGACGCCAAGGGCGACCTGTTCGCCGGTAGCCAGGTCATGACGGTGACCGGCCTCGCGTTCTACTCGGGTGACGATCTGCTCAACCTGCCCTGGCTCTCGGTCGGCGCGGCCGGGTTCGTGAGCGTCGTGGGACATGTGGTCGGCGCCGAGCTGGCCCGCATGATCGAGCTCCACCGTGCCGGCGATGTCGCGCAGGCCCTCACCGTGCATCGCCAGCTGGCGCCCGTGGTCGAAGGGATCATGTTGAGCGCGGGGGGCGCGATCATGGCGAAGGCTGCGCTGGGCATGGTCGGCATGCCCGTCGGACCGGTACGGCTGCCGCTGGTGGCCGCGACCGAGAAGCAGAACGCCGAGCTGCGTGCCTGCCTGGTAGCAGGCGGGGTGAAGTTGGCAGACGTATAGGAATGGGGAGGAATAGGGAGTTTTGAGAACACGATTTGACCATGGGGGGCAGGTATGAGCCATCCTCATCCGGAGCTCGGCCCCCCTCCGCCGCTTGCGGACGGCGGCCTGCGCATCGTCGCGCTGGGCGGTCTCGGGGAGATCGGCAGGAACATGGCCGTCTTCGAGTACGAAGGCCGGCTGCTGATCGTCGACTGTGGCGTTCTGTTTCCCGAGCCGGATCAGCCGGGCGTCGATCTGATCCTGCCCGATTTCGAGTACATCAGGGACCGGCTCGACGACATCGACGCCCTGGTGCTCACGCACGCCCATGAAGACCACATCGGTGCCGTGCCCTACCTTCTGCGCGAGCGGCGCGACATCCCGCTCATCGGATCCAGGCTCACGCTGGCCCTCATCGAGGCGAAGCTCACCGAGCACCGGATCCAGCCCACCAAGATCGAGGTTGTCGAAGGCGAGCGGCACAGGTTCGGGCCGTTCGAGTGTGAGTTCCTGGCGGTCAACCACTCGATCCCCGACGCGCTGGCGGTGGCCATCAGGACACCCGCCGGCATCGTGCTGCACACTGGCGACTTCCGGATGGACCAGTTGCCGAGTGACGGTCGTCTCACCGACCTGGGCGGGTTCGCCAGGCTCGGCAGCGAGGGCGTCGATCTGCTGATGTCCGACTCGACCAACTCCGAGGTGCCGGGGTTCGTCACCAGTGAGCACGAGATCGGGCCGGTCATCGACGAGGTCATCCGAACCTCGGAGCAGCGGGTCATCGTGGCCAGTTTCGCTTCGCACGTGCACCGCATCCAGCAGGTCATGGACGCCGCGGCCCGGCATGGCCGCAAGGTCGCCCTGGTCGGCCGTTCGATGGTGCGCAACATGGGGGTGGCCCGTGACCTCGGCTATCTCAAGGTGCCGCCGGAGTTGATCGTCGACTCGCGCGACATCGAGGAGTGGCCGCCACAGGACGTGGTGCTGATCTGCACCGGCTCCCAGGGCGAGCCGATGGCGGCCCTGTCGAGGATGGCGAACCGCGACCACCCGATTCGCATCGCTCCCGGTGACACCGTGCTGCTGGCCTCGTCGCTGGTGCCCGGCAACGAGACGGCCGTCAACAAGGTGATCAACGGGCTGACCCGCTGGGGTGCCCGTGTCGTGCACAAGGGCAACGCCAAGGTGCACGTCTCCGGCCACGCGGCCGCCGGCGAGCTGCTGTATGTCCTCAACCTGACGCGTCCGTCCAACTTCATGCCGGTGCACGGCGAGTGGCGTCACCTGCGGGCGCACGCCAAGCTGGCCGCACTCACCGGCGTGCCGGAGGACCACATCGTCATCGCCGAGGACGGTGTGGTGGTCGACCTGTTGGACGGCCGAGCGAAGATCGTCGGAGCGGTCCACGCCGGGTACGTCTACGTCGACGGCTCGTCGGTCGGTGAGATCACCGACACCTCGCTGAAGGACCGCAGGATCCTCGGTGACGAAGGGTTCATCTCGGTCGTCGTCGTGGTCGACTCGAACACCGGGAAGCTCACGGCGGGCCCGGAGATCCACGCGCGTGGGTCGGGAATCGACCCGGCGCAGTTCGACGAGTTCATCCCGCAGATCGAGAAGGCGCTGGAGGCCAAGGCCGCCGACGGGGTGGTCGACATGCAGGAGATCCGGCGGGTGGTCCGCCGCACGGTCGGGCGGTGGGTGAGCGACACCTACCGGCGTCGACCGATGATCATCCCGGTGGTGCTCGAGGTCTGAGACCGTCTCTCGGCGTTGGCCGAGGGGATCGCCACCGTGCAGTTCAGGGCAGGTACGGCGGGCCGCTCCGTCCGCCGTACCCGCTGGGCCTGGCTGGGGACATGCTGCCCCGGTTCTGCGGGTTTGGTAGCCCGCCGCATCGGCCTCAGGCCCCCGATGACAAGCGCCCAGCGGCGAGCAGGCGCGCCCACAGAAAGCCTTTGGATCCGTCCCTACCCGTAAGGTGGCCGGCGACGGAACCGCCCAACGCGCAAAGGTTGTAGTCGAGCGACAAAAAACCGCGACGTGCCGCAGGTTCGAAAGCTTCGGGCTGTTGCCTCACAGGCTCCAGGCTCATCCCCACCCCACCATGACGACATCGAGCACGGCCTCAGGAGTCACAGGCCCCGAGGTCGAACTGGACAGAAAATGGCCTGGAAAGTGAGCACCTCGCCGATTTTTGATCAGAAGGCCTGAATGCGGAGGGTGCGGCTGAGCCGTCACTTACCGTTTGAGGCGCTCCACGCAGGTCCCCCCGAAACATTCGTGGTCACGTTCTGCCCAACAGTGCCACCGCGGCCCCGCCGCCCCTGTGCGTACCCGCAGTCCGGTATCGGCGCGCCGTTCCGATCGCCGAACCAACCCCCCACCCGCGTGTCCGAGAGGATTTGGATAAGAATGTTACGCCGCGTGAAGGTACTGACTTGGCTCCTCATGGCGCTCATGGTCACCAGTACTACGATAGCGCCGAATGCGAACGCCATCATCGGCGGCAAGAACGCCGGTAAGCTCAGGGGCCAGGTGCAGTTCTGGGTCAATGGAAATATTGCGTGCAGTGGCACTCTGATTGGCGGCAACTGGGTTCTCACCGCCAAACACTGCATCGAGGACCGCGGGGCCACCGTCCACAACAGCTCGATCTATGCGGGATCCCGCCACATAGGCGAGGGCCATCGAATGATCATAGCCGGCATTTACAAGCATCCCTCCTTGGACGCCGCCCTGCTGAATCTGTGGAATAACGTACCCAACTACCAAAACGTTGTCGTCGGTTACGGCATCGGATCTCCAGGACTGAATGCCAAAGTGTCGCTCAGTGGCTGGGGGTGGACTGAGCCCGAGCTCTCGCCTGGCACCCACCTCCCGGCGACCCGGCTTCAGATCGCCAGCATGCGAGTCAACCGGTACCGGTACAACGATCCGAGGATAGGATCGGGAGACACTGCCATTCAGTATGTGTACAACGGATCCGGAGTGCCCGGACTTGGAGACTCGGGCGCTGGACTTTACATCAGCCGTCGCATATTCGCGGTCCACGTCCTTGGCGACGACGTCTCCAATGGATCTGGAGTGCTGACCGAAGCACTCCAACCCTGGATCGAGTACATCAGCGGCATTGAGCCCTCCTAGCGATCTTCGGTCGCTGGTTTCTGTAGGTTTGTGTCAAGTTTCACGACGCCCGAGGAAGTCGAGCTTGGGCGGC
>NZ_QNFZ01000141.1 GCF_003313395.1 Nonomuraea lactucae
CCCGCTCCGGGCGGCCAGCGCGCCGGGCTGCGGCCTGAGGGCCGGTCCCGGCGCGCACCGCCCCCGCTCCACGGCGGCGCAACGATCAACAAGGTCATGATCAAGGACCTCTTGAGTATCGTGGCCGTTCCGCCGCCGGCCCCCACCGCTTCGCGGCCCCAGCGGGTGCTTCGCATGGGCGCCGGCCGCTCCACTCCGATCACACAGGGTTCGCGGGTCGAGGTCCGTACCCCCGACCCCGATACCGCATTGTTCGTGTCCCTCGGTCGGCGTCAACTCCGTCTGTGCGGCATGGGCGGGGTCATGTGGAAGCCGCAGGGCCACGGCATTGGAAGACGGAGTTGACACCTCGGTCGGGACACACAATCGGGCAGCTATCGGGGGCGGGGGAAGAGTGGCCGTGGGATGCACCGGCCACTTCACCAGAAGGCGGTGACATCGCCAGAGCGGTTCTCAGCGCACTTGATGACGCCGGTAGGCAACGCGTGCCGCCGCCTCGTCTATGGACTGATAGATCAGGCGGACGCAGGCCGGGCAGGCTCGCGTAGCCGTGGGAAGGAACGGCAGGGACCAGTCGAGGGTGGGCAACGGCTGTACTGGTTCGTCGCACAGGCTGGTCTGGCGGTCGGCCGGTACGGCATGCTGCACGGCATTCCGCTTGACGCCGGACAATCCCAGCCGGTAGCTGCAAGCTTGTTCGTCTGGTCCCGCTTGGATGGTGTACACCAGCAGGTCGTCCCAGTGAATCGGCCAGCGCCGTAGTCTGCCCGGCCTCTGGTGTGGCTCGCCGTCGAGTTCGATCAAGGCCAGAGTGCCGTCACGGAGCACGCCTACTACGGTCCCGCGCTGATCCAGTAGCCATCCCTTGGAGGCTCGCGTGCGCGTCGGGCTGTGCATCATGTCCACGATCTTGACTCGGCACCCCACCCGTGACGAGGCAGCCGTCATTGCGTCCGCTCCGCCGTCTCTTGTTCCCTCAACTGCTCGGCGAGTTTGGCGACGTCGTCGGCGTCGAGGGTCTGGCAAAGTCCGTGATCTATTTCCTGAGGGGATAGGCGGCGACCGTTCCGGGTTGCCCATAGACGCCCTGCGGAACTGCGCCATATGCACCAGCCCGGAAAGGCCGCTTGCAGGTCTTCGAGAATCACCGGCGTTGACATGTGATCAGCGTGCTTACTTGCGAGTGACGAACCCACCGCGTTATCGAGACGTCCAGGACGTTACGGCGTTACGCTCAAAACGTCCCTGACGTCCTCAGCTACCGAGGTGTACCGTGGCCAACGTCGCCCTACGCCGAGCCATGCTGAACGCCCAGGTCATGAACCAGGACCTGGCCGACCGGTGTGGGGTGGACGTCAAGACGGTAGAACGCTGGTTGCAAGACGAGACTCGTGTTCCGCACCTGCGGCACCAGTGGGCCGCTGCAGAGGCACTAGGAGTTGAGACAGCCGTGTTATGGCCAGACGCAATTCGCAATACGGTAAAAACGGGACCCGACAAGGAAGTCTTGACCGTTTATCCGTATCGTTCCGCATGTCCGAAATCGATCTGGCGCAATCTCATCAACGCGGCGCGCAACGAGATCGTCTTCGCTGGCTACACGAACTACTTCCTGTGGCTGGAACACCCCAACCTCGCGAAGGTCCTCAAGCGGAAGTCTCAGCAGGGCTGCAAGATCCGCTTCCTCATCGGCGACCCGGAGAGCGACGTCACCCGCCGCCGCGAGGAGGTGGAGAACGTCCCACTAACGGTCTCCACGCGCATCCGGATCACCCTGTCGGAGATCGAGCAGCTACGCGACGTCCCAGGAGTCGAGGCCCGGTACGGTGACGAGCACATCGCCATGAGCGTGTTCCGGTTCGACTCCGAAATGCTCGTCACGCCTCATCTCGCCAAGCTGGTCGGGCACGACTCGCCGATGCTGCACCTGCGCCGGTACCAGGAGGACGGCCTCTTCGACCGGTTCGCGTACCACGCCTCCGAGCTGTGGAGTAACGGTCGCGACGTGTGGCAGCAGCCCCAGACCACAGCCCCGATGCTGGGTGACTAACTGAGTGACGATCGCCCCGGACGGCCATGGATTCCAGAAGACCTTATGGGACCATAACCCCAGGTAGGGGCGGGAATCGGCCGTGATCCCGCCCCCACCTGATGTGCCTGGGGGGCAAGGGGTCGCAGGTTCAAATCCTGTCGTCCCGACCAGATTCTCGCTGGTCGAGCAGGGTGTCACTCACTAGGGTGGCACCCTTTTCCAGTCCTGGGAATGGGCGGATCTCCTCGCGAGAGACGGTCTAGGTCACGTTCGTCGACGAGCCGAAGACGACCGTACAGCGCCGTTTTTGGCGCCGGACGTGAGGTGTTCCCAGTTGCGGTGCGCGATGTCGGCCTTCTGCTCGTCGGTGAAGGGGGCGTTCTCCAGGAAAGACCGGGCGACGCCGGCGCTGGTGTCCACGAAGGGGAAGCCAGCGGGGCGGAACCCGTAGGTGAAGGGGTAGTCGGTGGAGTACAGCATCCGTTCGGTGCTCACGACTTCGGCTGTCCAGCGGAGGTAGCGGGTGCTGACGGTGCCGCTACCGGCGACCCAGAAGTTCTGCTTGAAGTAGTCGGCGAGCGGGCGGGCCAGGCCACCGGCGTCGGCGAAGAACCCGGTGTGGTCGAGATAGAAGAGCACGACCTCTCCCCAGTGGCCGGCGATCACCTGGAGATCGGGATGCCGGTCGAAGACGCCGGAGAAGATCATCCGCAGGTACTGCACGCCCAGGTCGTAGTACCAGCCGATCGCAGGCCCTGCCAGCGCGGTCCCGATGGGGCCGATGTTCGAGTAGTAGGCGTCCAGCACCGCCTGCACAGGCATCTGCGGGTGGAAGTGGAGGGGAACCCGCAACCGCTCCGCAGCGGCGTACAGCTCGTCGTAGTCGGGGTCGTCGGCGAGCTTGGATCCGGTGCGCCCGTACAGCATGGCGCCCGGGAAGCCCAGCTTGGTGACCGCCCGCTCCAGCTCCGCGGCCGCGGCCGACGGCGACTGTGTTGGGATCGCCGCGAACGCCTGGAACCGGTCGGGATTGCCGGCCACGATCTCCGCGAGCTGGTCGTTGGTGTCGCGGGCCACGGCGACAGCATCCGAGTCAGGCAGGTTCTGCACGCCCGGTGTCGAGATCGACAGCACTGCCACGTCGATTCCCTGGTCGTCCATGTGCGCAAGCCTCGTGTCCGCGGTGTCGCGCAGTCGCTGGGCGACGGCGCTGTCGCCGAACCCCAAGTTCGGCAGCTCGGGCACCCCGGACCGCGACCACGCCTGCATGATCGTGGGCAGGACGACGTGTTCTTCCAATGCGATGATCCGCAGTCTGTCAGACATGCGATGCTCCTCTACGATCTGATTCCACTGGAAACATTTCCACTGTATCACTGATACTAACGATGGAACTTCTTCTGCGGTATCGTTGATACATGTCACCTCGTTCCCATAGCGGGAGCAGCGCTTCCGACGCTGCAGCCATCGGTCGCGAACAGACCCGGCAGCGCGTGATCGAGGCCGCCATCGACTTGCTGACGCGTGGGGGGCGCGACGCGGTCACCACCCGCGCGGTCGCTGACGCGGCGGGCCTGCAGCCGCCGGCCATCTACCGGCTGTTCGGCGACAAGGACGGGCTGCTCGACGCGGTAGCCGAGCACGGCTTCGCCGCGTTTCTCGCCACCAAGCACGTCGACCCCGACCCGCGGGACCCCATCGAGGACCTGAGAACCGGCTGGGACGTCGCCGTCGAGTTCGGTCTGTCCAATCCCGCGCTGTACACACTGATGTACAGCGAACCTGCGAGGGCGACCTCGGCCGCCTTCAAGGCCGGCATGGAGATCTTGATGGGCCGTATCCGGCGCCTCGCCGCCGGCGGCTGGCTCCGCGTCGACGAGGAACTCGCGGCCCAGATCATCCATGCCACGGCGCGCGGCGCAGTGCTCACCTGGCTGTCGCTGCCCAAGGACCGGCGCGACCAGGCTCTGTTGACCGCGCTGCGGGAGTCCATGGTCGCCGCCGTCACCAGCCAACAGCCGGCCGTGCAGGACGCGGGCCCGGCAGGCGCCGCCCGTGCCTTGCGCGCCGCACTGCCTGAACAGACGCCCCTCAGCAGCGCGGAGCAGCATCTGCTGAGGGAGTGGCTGGACCGCCTTGCCGCCGACGGTTGAGGTGTCGGCGGCTCGCGCGTTCTCGCCCTGGCGATACGGGAAAAGTAGCTGCGGGTGACCGGGGTTGGGTTGTGTTGCGCCGTCTGTGCGTCATCGCCGCGCGCGGACGCGGTTCAACGACCTCCGAACACCGTAGAACCGGCATCCGGCGCTTCCTGATGCGGGAAGTCAGGCGTCGAAACGGCGCCGGGATTCCTCGATGTGACCGAGGTACTGGCGGGTCCAGTTGCACATGCCATCGATGGTCACACGCAGGGCCAGGCCCGCTTCGGTGAGGGAGTACTCGACCCGCGGCGGCACAGTGGGGTGCACCTCCCGCTCGACCAGGCCGTTGCGCTCCAGCATGCGCAGGTTCTGGGTGAGCATCTTGTGGCTGATGCCCTCGACCTCGTCGCGCAGCTCGCTGAAGCGCAGGGTGCCGTCACCCACGGCTTCGATGATCAGGAGCGCCCATTTGTTGGCGACGTCCGAGAAGATCTCCCGCCCCAGTGAGTCCGCGCGCCGCAGGTCCGCGTCCTCGACCGAGCCGCTGAACTGCTTGGTCACCATGAGGTTCCCCAGACACTGAGAAGTGCGTTCTTCCATGTCAGTAGCCACTCTCCCCGGAAATCGGCGTCTACCGGCAGGTGTCGATCGCGACCGGGTCGAAGCTGGTGTTCATCGCCGGGCAGGTCGCCTGGGACGCTGAGAGGGTCACGGTCGGTGAAGGTGACCTCGCCACTCAGGTCGGGCAGTGCTACCTCGACATCGCCACTGCCCTGGCCGAGGCCGGCGGCAGCTTCGACGGCGTGGCGAAGCTGAACGTCCACGTCGTCGTCTGGACCCCCGACAAGGTGCCCCTGCTCATGGAGGGGATCACCCGGACGGCAGCCAAGCTGGGGCCACCCCCCTACCGCCGGCCACGTTGCTGGGCGTTGCGGCACTGGACGTACCCGAGCATCTGGTCGAGGATCAGGCGACGTTCGCCCTGTTGACGGCTGTGCGTAGGCGCTCGTCCTCGGTGCCCGCTGCCTGATGCGCCACTAGGTCACAACCGCCAGCGGCAGCCGGACCGCCGGGGGCAGCGGTGGGATGGCCGGCTCGGCCCGCATGCCCTGGATCAGCAGCGCGGCGAAGCGCCGGGAGGCGGCCGCCGCGGCGGCTGGCGAGGTGGTCCGGATGCCGCTGTTGGCCATGAGCACCATGATCAGGTCGTCCAGGACGAAGTCCGGGCGCAGCTTGCCCCCCGCTTTGGCCCGGCGGGCGAGTTCGGCGACCTTGCCCAGCGCCTGCTCCCGTTCCGCGGCGAAGTCGATCGCATGGGGGAATGCCGAGACGAACGCCGCGGAGAAGCCCCGGTCCCGTGCGTGCAGTTCACACACCCGCTCGATCATCCGGCAGAAGCCGCGCCATGGGTCCGGATCGGCCAGCCCCTCGTCGACGATGGCGGTGCAGGCCGCCATCTGCTCGGTGAAGACCTCGGTGACCAGAGCCGCCTTGGTCGGGAAGTGCCGGTAGAGGGTCGCGGGGCCGACCTCGGCACGCCGCGCGATCTCGCGCATCGCCACGTCCAGCCCCTGCTCGGCGAACGTCGTGCGGGCCACGGCGAGGATGCGCTCGCGGTTGTCCCGGGCATCGGAGCGCAGGGAGTAGCGCAGGGAGTGAGGTAAACGGTTCGTCACCGCTCTCACTTTAGCTAAACGGACGGGGTGTTCCGATAGCGTCCGGTGCCATGAGAGCACTGACTTTCTCGGAGTACGGTCCAGCAAGCGTCCTTGAGGTCGCCGACGTACCGGAACCACACGCGGGACCGGGCCGCATCCGGGTGGCCGTACAGGCCTCGGGCGTCACTCCCGCCGACTGCTACCTGCGCTCGGGCCGATTCCGCGACATGATGCCGCTGCGCCTGCCCCACGTGCTCGGCGTGGATGCCGCGGGTGTGGTCGACGAGGTCGGCACAGGGGTTTCCGGTATCCGGCCGGGCGACGCGGTCTTCGGCATCGTCGATCTCGCGGAGCTCGGCGGCGCGAACGCCGAGTACGCCGTCCTGGCAGCCTGGGCGCTGAAGCCGGACGCGCTGAGCTGGGAGCAGGCCGGGGGCGCGGCCGCGAACGTCGAGACCGCCACGCGCGCCCTCGACCGGCTGAAGGTCGGCACCGGCACGACCCTGCTGATCGAGGGCGCGGCCGGCGGGGTCGGCACGGTCGCCATCCAACTCGCGGCGGCCCGCGGCGCGACCGTCCTGGGCACAGCCAGCGCACACAACCACGAGTTCGTCACGGGGCTGGGGGCGACACCGACCACCTACGGCCCCGGGTTGGGCGAGCGGGTCACCGCCCTGGCACCGGACGGAGTCGACGTCGTCCTGGACTGCGCCGGTTCCGGCTCGCTGCCCGATCTGGTGGACCTCACCGGAAGCCCGGACCGGGTGGTGACCGTAGCCGACCTGAACGCCGCGAAGTACGGAGTCCACCTATCACGCTCGGCGGGCCCCGGAGCAGACCCGCAGGCGGTCGAAGGACTCGCCGCGGCCGCCGCCCTCGCCCAGCAGGGCCGCTTCACCGTGCCGGTCGCGGCCGCCTTCACCCTCGAGAACGCGGCCGCGGCGCACCAGTTGAGCGAGACCGGCCACGCCCGGGGAAAGATCGTACTTACCCTCTAGTGCCGAATCAGGGCAGTGTCCGCCCTGTTGTGATGTGACGCGCTGCCCGGGTGATGGCTCGGGCGGCGGCGGGCCGCCAGGCCAGGCGGGTGGCACAGTGCACGGGTTCGGGAGATCGGCGAAGACGAGGGCAGACGTCTGTTGCGATCATCCGTCGCAGTTCGGGTCAGTGGTGGCTCGGCGGCGGGCTCAGCTCGTGCTGCTGTCCGAGCAGGGCATGCCGGAAGCGAAGAGGGCGGACGGCCGAGGACCTTCACGCTGGACATCAGCCATGAAGGCATGCGCCCTGACCTTGAGGAAGGCGTCTCGTTTCAACGCATGAAGACCTGGAAGCAGGCATGTCGCGGTCGACACGCTCGGACTGCTCCTGTGCGTGATCGTCACCGCCGCGTCGGTCCAGGACCGTGACGGCGCACCCGTTGCCGGCCCGGCCGCGGGGGAAGTTCTCCACCATCGCGCTGGTGTGGCCTGACCCGCGAGCTGGCCGGCCAACCACACTCCATGGCCGCTGGAGCGACCCGCCCCCGCTTACGGGCCTGTCCAGTCCCGACCGGCGCCGCAAGGACTTGGGTGCCTCCGACCTGCGATGATCTGACTGCTGAGATCACGAACATCGCACAGAACGGACGCACCTTTCCGGGTGAACGGTACGGCATGAGAACGCCGCTTATCTGTACGAGGCGACGGCACGGGGCTGGTGGGGCAGGCGGAGCCGTGCTCGTACGCAAATGCGCTGATCAGAGCGGGTTAACCACAGCATCGGGCGAGGTATTCGCCCGGCTGGTCAACTCACCGGTGTGGGGCCGCGGCATCGTGCTCGTCCAGGTGGACACCGCGCCCACACGTGAGTCATCGAGGTCGACCTGGCGGTGGCGCCCGTGATGGACTGGTAAAGGATCCACGTCGCACTGCGGTTCAAGGGTGTTGGGCCGCTGTTGGCGGACGGCGCCTCGGTCTTCTCTCATCGCTGAGCAACACAACGCGGTGGAGGATCGGCTTCGAGAGCCCGAAAATGAGGGCCTCGGACCGCGTCGACAAAAACCCTCGAAGGTGCGCTCAGCGATGGGGACGGTCTTTCGTTCTGCCCGGCGACGTATGGTCTCGTGTTGAGGTGACCGCAGTTGAGGCAAGCAGAGCGAGTTTGTCGGCGTCCTCGGTACCGAAGTCGGCGTGGTACACGGCAATGGTCAAGTTCTGGGCTTCACCCACGATCAGCTTTTCGCGGTTGAGGTGCAGCTCGCCGACGAGCGGATGCTGAAGGCGCATGATCGCGCCTCGTCGGCCGCCGATGTCGTGGCGTCCCCAAAGCCGGCGGAAGCGTGGGCTGGCGAGGGAGAGTTGGCCGACGAGTTCGACGGCGCGTGGGTCGTCGAGTCTCGTTCCGACGGATTGGCGGAAGGCAGCCACCAGTCCTTCCGTGGCGATGTCCCAGTCGATGAACAGGTCGCGTTCGTCCGGGTCGAGGAACACGTCGTAGAGCCGGTTGGCGCCGGCGACCAGCCGGGGCGAGATGGCGGATGCCAGGGCGTTGGCGGCGAGGACGTCGAGGTAGCGACCTTCGACGAACGCGGGCATGGGAAGGGCTGCAACGAACTTCTGTACTCCGGATGGCACGGTTTCCTGTCGTGGGCGCCGACGCCCGGTGCGGCTCTTCTCGGCGGCGAGTTGCAGGAGGTACGTCACGCTCTCGTCGTCGAGCCGCAGCACGCGCGCGACGGCTTCGAGTACCTGTGCGGAAGGGTTTCGGTATCGGCCTTGCTCGAGTCGTAGGTAGTACTCGTTGCTGATGCCGGCGAGCATGGCGACTTCCTCACGTCGCAACCCGGGAACGCGGCGCACGCCGCCGGTGGGGATGCCGGCCTGTTCCGGTGTCACCAGTTCGCGGCGGGCACGGAGGAAGTCGCCCAGCGGGTTCGGCGAATTGGTCACGCTTCACGATATACCGCGATGTTCGTTCCGAGGGTGGTCGCCGGACTACCAGGATCCGGAGAGTACTGGCAGCACCAGCTGGGAGCGCCGAGAGTGGCATCCCACGGCAACCCTGACGATTCGGAGAAGCACATGACCACCCGCGTTCTCGTGACCGGAGGTTCCGGTTTCATCGCGGGGCACTGCATCCTGCAGTTGCTCGCGTCGGGATATCAGGTTCGCGCCACGGTTCGCTCGCTGACGCGGGAGGCGTCCGTGCGTTCCGTTCTCATTGATGCGGGAATGGTGAATGAACACAACTTGAGCTTTGTCGCCGCGGATTTGATGCGCGACGGTGGGTGGGCGGAGGCCATGCAGGGCGTCGATTTCGTCCTGCACGTCGCATCGCCGGTGCAACCCGGCCACGTCGACGATGAGGACGACCTCATCGTCCCGGCACGCGAGGGGGCGCTGCGTGTATTGCGCGCCGCCTGGGACGCCGGAGTTGAGCGGGTGGTGCTGACCTCGGCGTTCCACGCTGTCAGCTGGGGTCACCCCCACACTGACCGCGTCTTCACCGAGGCCGACTGGACCGTGCTCGACGGCCCCGGCGTCGACGCGTACGGCAAGAGCAAGACCCTGGCCGAGCAGGCCGCGTGGGAGTTCATGAAAGGGACGACCGGCCCGATGGAGCTGGTCACGATGCTTCCCGTCGCCGTCATGGGACCGGTGATGGGCAATGATGTGTCCGGTTCGAACCACCTCATCCAGAGCATTCTCAACGGCGGGATGCCCGCATTTCCGCACCTGTTCTTCCCGATCGTCGACGTCCGTGACGTGGCACGAGCACACATTCTCGCGATGACGACTCCGGATGCCGCCGGGCAGCGGTTCCTGCTGTCGAACGGCCCGGCGGTCGAGATGAAGGACATCGGCGCAACGATCAGAGCCCGACTCGGTGCGGCGGCGAGGAACGTGCCCACCCGGACGGTTCCGAACATCATCGTGCGCATCGCCTCCGTGTTCTCCCCGCAGTTCCGATCCATCGCGCCCGACCTCGGCTACGCGAAGAAGACCTCCAATGAGAAGGCGCGGCGCGTGCTGGGGTGGACGTCGCGCGATCCGGAAGAAGCGATCGTCGCCGCCGCAGAAAGTATGGTGAAGAAAGGCCTGGTGAATAAGTGAAAGACAACGATCTTCCTACCGTCGGCTTTATCGGTCTGGGTGACCAGGGCCTGCCGATGGCCATCGCGATCGCCGACGCCGGGTACCCCATGCACGCCTGGGGGCGTCGTCCGGATTCATTGGCAGCCTTGTCAGATGTCTGCCATGTCGGCCACGAGGATCTGACGGATTTCGCTGCCGCGTGCGACATCGTGGGCCTGTGTGTGAGCACGGACGATGATGTCAGCGGCCTGGTCACCGGCGGTTTGGCCGACCACCTGCGCCCGGGCTCGGTGATCGTCAACCACGGAACCGGCACCCCGAAGACCGCGAAGGATCTTGCCGCGTTCTGCGCCGACCGTCGTGTGGAGTTCCTCGACGCACCGGTCAGCGGTGCCCGCGCCGGCGCAGAAGCGCGCACCCTGACCACCCTGGTCGGCGGCCCAGCAGCCGTTGTGAAGCATTGCGAATCCGTGTTCCGGTCCTTCTCCGCCCATGTGCTCCACCTTGGACCTCACGGCGCCGGGCAGCTCGCGAAGTTGATCAACAACACGCTGTTGATGATGAACCGGGCGAACGTCGCCGACGTCATCGAACTGCTGACAGCCGGCGGCATCGACCCGATCCCATTCGTCGAAGCGGCGAAGCTCGGCAGCGGGTCAAGCAGGGCGCTGCAACTGCTCCCGACACGTAGCCCCGCGGACTTCGGCGCGACCGTGGCGCACCTGACCGAGGTCGAACTGCTGGACATGGACATCTTCGCCACGGCCATGACCGACCTCGGCATCGACGCCGCACCTACTACCGCGCGCGCCGTCAGCGGCGCACGACGCCTCGGTGACGTTCTGCACGCCCTCAACCCGCGTCCGTGCACGACCCCGGACGATGTCGTCACGGCCGCCTTGGCCGGCATCGGCCTCACCGGGACCGTCATCGCGCGTGGCGTCGAGGACTGAGGCCTGCTCGAGCAGGTCTTCGGAACAGCAGACGAGGCCCGAACCTGGCACGGAACGGGAAGGAGAGCAGTCATGAGCGCATTCGACGTCGCACAACTGGTCTTGCGGGAGCGGCAGAGCCGGGACCGCGGCTGGTATGACGACATGGCGGACTGCTTCGCCGACGACGCGTTTGTCGAGATGAGCTGGTTCTCCGGCACCGGTGCAGATTTCGTCGAGGCGACCCGTGCGATGGCCGGGCGTGGCGACCTCGCTGTCCACCGGCTCAGCCCGCCGGCCGTTCGCCTGCACGGGAACCGTGCACTCCTCGAACTCCCGCTCGTCATCGAACGACGAATCGACGTAGATGGTGTCGAGGCCGACATCGCCTCCGCCTGCCGCTCCCAATACCGCGCGCGGCGCGGCCCCGACGGTCGCTGGCGAATCGTCCGGGTCACGTCGATCTACGAGAAAGACACTCTCAGCGCGACCATCCCCGGCGCTCGCCTCGATGTCGACCCGGAGATCCTGGCCACCTACCGTCCCTCGTACCGATTCCTGGCCTGGGACCTGAACCGGAAAGGGTACGACGTCGGGAACGACCACCTCGGCGACGACCGCCCCGATGCCGTTCAGCGCCAGTACGCCGACGAATTCGCGTGGCTGCACGAAGAGTCTCCGCAGCCGCGGGGCGCGACCGAGACTGCCGCGGGGCGCGACCGAGACCGAAGGGAACGGATCGCATGAGTAGCGAACAGCGCGCTCGAGTTGACGCGATACTGCGCTGGTCGCGCATCAGCGGTGAGTCCGCAGGCGACCGGTCCATCGAAGCATCCCGCGCCCGCTTCGCGGCGATGATGGCTCAGATGATCGTGCCCGAGACCATCCGCATCCGGAAAACGATGCTCGGCAGCAGGCCCGCTCTGCAGGTCGACGCCGACGCGGTCGGCGAAGGCGTCGGCACGATCCTGTACTTCCATGGCGGCGGCTGGGTGGCCGGTTCCCCGGAAACAGCCCTCTCGATCACAGGTGCCCTCGTGACGAGAACCGGCTTCCGGTCGTACTCGGTGGACTATCGGCTTGCTCCGGAGCACCAGTTCCCGGCCGCGATCGATGACGCGCTCAGCGCCTACCGGGTCCTGCTCGACGACGGGCATGATCCGGCCGGCATGGCGTTCGTAGGCGACTCTGCCGGCGGCGGCCTCACGGTGACCACCTGCCTGGCCGCCCGTGACCAGGGACTCCCGCTGCCCGCAGCGATCGTCGCCTTCTCCCCGGCCTTCGACGCCACCGGAAGCGGGGACAGCATGGACACCAGAGCCGGCCTCGACCCGATCTTCACTCGGGAGTACCTCCAGTCCATCGCGGCCATGTACCTGGGTGGCGAGGACCCTCGCCAGGTACTGGCCAGCCCGGCTCTGCTTGCCGACCTGACCGGGTTCCCCCCGATGCTGCTGCAGGTCGGCGGTAACGAGGTGCTCCTGGACGACTCCACGCGCATGGCAGGCCGCGCCGCACACGCCGACGTCAGCGTGACGCTCGACATCACCGCGGATGTGCCGCACGTGTTCCAGTCCTTCGCCGGCGTCCTCGACGAAGCCGACGAAGCCCTCGAGCGTGCGGCCCAGTTCCTGACCCGACACCTGCGTGCGACTGGTCCGGTCTCACCACCGAGCACCTGATCCGGCACCCCCTCCGCCAGCACGGCGATTGTTTCGCGGCGCTCGGGCGGCACCGGACGCGCGGCTACCCGCCCGCCCGGTAGAGCCCCGGGGGGCCGATACGGGGTACCCCGACCGCGCCTCGGTGCCCACCGCGACGCGCACCGGCGCGATGTGCAGGACTGCCCCCTAAATGGTTTGCCCGCAGACGGCGCGCATTGGGATGCTCGGCCGAGCCGGAAGGGAGAGGAAACCGCAAAGTGGCCGTGACCGCATCCAGGAAGCCGTCCGAGTCCGAGCCGAAAGTCCGCACGGCGGCCGGCGTCCTCCGCGGCGGCCGGAAGGCGGGGTTGGCGGTCTTCCGCGGCATCCCGTTCGCCGAGCCACCGGTCGGCGCCCTCCGGTTCGCCGCGCCGCAGCCGGTGCGCAGCTGGGACGGTGTGCGCCGGGCGGACACGTACGGCCCGCCGCCCCCGCAGTCCGGCGTGCTCGGGGTGTCCCAGGACGTCGCCGGCGACGACTGGTTGACGCTCAACGTCTGGACACCGGAACCGGATCCGGCGTCAGGGCTCCCGGTGATGGTGTGGATCCCCGGCGGCGGTTACGTCATGGGCAACTCCAGCCTCCCGGAATACGACGCCGGGCATCTGGCCGGGAGCGGAGCCGTGGTCGTGACCCTCAACTACCGTCTCGGTATGGAGGGTTTCGCGCAGATCGGCGGAGCTCCGGCCAACCGGGGACTGCTCGACCAGGTCGCGGCCCTGCAGTGGGTGCGGGACAACATCCGGGTGTTCGGCGGCGATCCGGACCGGGTCACGGTCTTCGGGCAGTCGGCGGGTGGCGGATCGGTCGCCGCGCTGCTCGCCATGCCGCGCGCCGCCGGGCTCTTCCGCCGGGCGGTCGCGCAGAGCGTGCCGGGGACGTTCTTCTCCCCAGAGCTGGCCGCCGACATCGCCGCCGCCTGCGCCGCCGAGCTGGGGGTACGGCCCACGGTATCCGGCCTGTCGGCGGTGGCTCCGGCCCGGCTGCCCGCCGCGGGCGACGCGATCTTCGCCAAGACGGTCCAATGGCGGGAGCGCTGGGGGCAGATCACACACCGGCCGATCTTGTTCTCACCGGTGGTCGACGGTGACGTCCTGCCGGCGACCCCTTGGCAGGCGCTGGCTGACGGCGCCGCCCGGGACGTCGGACTTCTCGTCGGGCACACTCGTGACGAGCACCGGTTGTTCAGCCTGATCGACGGCGTGCTCGGCCAGGTCACCCACGAGCAGACCGAGACCGCTCTGCACCTGCTCGCCCCCGGCCCGGACGGCGCACGCCGATACCGGGAGGCCTTCCCGGCCGCGGCCGATGAAGAGCTGTACGAACTGGTCAACGCGGACTGGCTGTTCCGCATGCCGAGCCTTCACCTCGCCGACGCGCAGATCGCCGGCGGCGGCCAGGCCCACCTCTACGAACTGACCTGGTCCGCCCCGGGATTGGGCGGTGCCCTCGGCGCCTGCCACGGCCTGGACGTGCCGCTCCTCTTCGGCAACCTGAGCAGCGGACAGCCCGCCATGCTGATCGGCGACCCGCCCTCCCCGGTGGCGGAGGAGCTGTCCGCGCAGATCCGCAGGGCGTGGACGGCGTTCGCCGCTCACGGCGACCCGGGCTGGCCTCCGTACGACGCCGACCAGCGCCTCGCACAGCTCATCGACACCCCGTCGACGGTCACCTCCTACCCGGAAGAGAGCTCGCGGCTGCTGTGGCAGGACCACACCTTCCCGGCGCTCCCGCTGCTCCCGCGGTAAAGCGGTAAAGCGGTAAAGCGGTAAAAGCGGCTGAAAGGTCGGGGACTCATGGGGGAGCCGGGCCGGTGATCAGGCCGGTACGGCATGCCGCACGGCAAGCCGCTCCACGCCGGACAGACCCAGCCAGAGCCGGCGCCGTGCGGTGCCCAGCCGCTCATGTGGCTCGCCGTCGAGTTCGAGTAGAGCCACAGTGCCGTCACGAAATGCCTACCTGGAGGAACAACCCCGTCAACGCCTGACCTGCGCATTCTCATCCGGACACGCCAAGTGGTGCCATATGTGCCACCTCTGCTGAGCCATGATGACTTGTGTTGGTGCCATGAGTGTGCCAAAGTGGCACCATGGACTTGACCTCGTATGTGAGCAACCTCGGACGTGAATTCGCCACGCTTGCCGAAGCCGGCGGTGAGGAGGCGCGTGCGCTGGTCGAGCGCCTGACCGGGTCGCTCGAGTCGGCGATCCGGATGACGCTGCTGGACGCGCTGTCGGCCGCCGCCGACGAGATCACCCGGGACCTGGCTCCGGGCTCGGTGGAGCTGCGCCTGCGCGGTCGCGAGCCGAACTTCGTCGTGACCTCGCCACCCGCGGAGCCGCTCGAGCTCGCGGCCGAGGACGCCGCGGCGGCGGAAGCCGGCGCGCCGGACATCGATCTGCTGATCGCCGAGGACGGCCCCGCAGCGCGGATCAACGTACGCATGCCCGAGCAGCTCAAGGCCGCGATCGAGGAGGCCGCGGCCAAGGAGGGGCGCTCGGTCAACGCCTGGCTGGTCCGGGCGGCCGCCGCAGCCTTGCAGCGGTCCGATCGCGATCAGCGTCCCGAGCCCCGCGGCACCGGCAAACGGACCAAGCAGGGCTTCACCGGCTGGGTGCGCTAGCCGCACCGCCCGCTTTCCTCACACCACGTCCCCGACCTGCGGGGACGGCTCACCTACCCATGATGTGGAGACAGCCATGCCAATTACGAGACGCCCGAACCGATTTCCGTCACGCTCGAACTCGGCGTCGGCGACGTGCGGATCGCCGCGAGCGACCGGACCGACACCGTCGTCGAGGTCCGCCCGAGCGACGAAGCCGACGAGTCCGACGTGGAGGCCGCTCAGCAGGTCCGTGTCGACTACACCAACGGCATGCTCCGGGTCACCGGTCCGAAGGCGCGCGTTTTCGACTTCTCCCGCAAGACCAGGTCGGTCGACGTGTCCATCGAACTTCCCAGCGGTTCCCGGGTGTCCGCCGAGATGCAGGTGGGCGACTTCCGCTGTGCCGGTCGGCTCGGGGAGTGCGGGCTCAAGACCTCCGCCGGGAACTTCTGGCTCGAACGGACCGGCCCGCTGCGCCTGGACACGTCGGCCGGTCACGTCACCGCCGACGGCATCACGGGCGACGCCGAGATCTCCACCGGGTCCGGCAAGGTCCAGATCGGCGAGGTCGAGGGCACCGCGGTGGTCAAGAACTCCAACGGCGACACCACGATCGACGTGGTCACCGGCGACGTGCGGGTGCGCGGGGCCAACGGCGGCATCCGGGTCGAGCGGGCCGGCGCCGGTGTTAACGCGAAGACGTCCAACGGCAGCATCCGCCTGGGCGAGGTGGCCCGCGGTTCGGTCTCGCTCGAGACCGCCATGGGCGATTTGGAGATCGGCATCGCCGAGGGCACCGCCGCCTGGCTGGCGGTGAACACCGGATTCGGGCACATGCGCAACCTGCTGGAGAACGCCACCCGGCCCGAAGAGGCCGACGAGACCGTCGAGGTGCGCGGCCGCACCTCCTACGGCGACGTCATCATCCGCCGTTCCTGATCCACTTCTGGCCCTGGAGAAAGGGAAACCATGACCATCAAGCAGTCCCGGCCGGCGATCGCCGCGACCGGGCTAAGGAAATCGTTCGGCGACCAGGTCGTGCTCGACGGTCTCGATCTGAACGTGCGACAGGGAACGGTCTTCTCGCTGCTCGGCGCGAACGGCGCCGGGAAGACCACCACGGTCAAGATTCTGTCCACTTTGATCAGTGCCGACGCCGGTGACGTCCAGGTCGCCGGGCACGACCTGGCCCGCGAACCGGACGCGGTGCGCGCCGCGATCGGTGTCACCGGTCAGTTCTCCGCGGTGGACAACCTGCTCACCGGCACGGAGAACCTGCTGCTGATGGCGGATCTGCACCACCTCGCCCGGCGCGAAGGCCGGCGGCGCGCCGCCCGGCTGCTCGAACAGTTCGACCTGACCGAGGCGGGCAGGAAGCCGGCATCGACCTACTCCGGGGGCATGCGGCGGCGGCTCGACCTGGCGATGACCCTGGTCGGCAGCCCGCGAGTGATCTTCCTCGACGAGCCGACCACCGGACTGGACCCGCGCAGCCGCCGGAACATGTGGCAGATCATCCGGGACCTGGTGGCAGGCGGCGTCACCATCTTCCTGACCACGCAGTACCTGGAGGAAGCCGACGAGCTGGCCGACCGGATCGCGGTCCTCGACCATGGTCGGATGGTCGCCGAGGGAACCGCGGAGGAACTGAAGCGCCGCATCCCCGGTGGACACGTTCGCCTGCGGTTCGCCGACCCGCAGCGCCTCGACGCGGCCATGCGCGTGCTGGGTCAGACCTCGCGCGACAACGACGCGCTCGCCCTGCGGGTGCCCAGCGACGGCAGCCTGCGCTCGCTGAAGGCCCTGATCGGCCGGCTCGACGACCGGGCCATCGAGGTCGACGAGCTGTCCGTGCACACCCCCGATCTCGACGACGTCTTCCTCGCCCTCACCGGCAACTCCACCAACGAGAAGGTGACCACTCAATGAGCACCCACGCCTTCACCGGCCCGGCTCCGGCGGGCCCGCGTTTCCATCCGCTACGCGACTCGGCGACGATGCTGCGCCGCAACCTCAAGCACATGCTGCGCTACCCGTCGATGACCGTGATGCTCGTCGGGATGCCCATCGTCTTCCTGCTGCTGTTCGTCTACGTGTTCGGCGGCACGTTGGGCGCCGGGCTCGGCGGGCCGATGCACAGCGGCGCGGCCCACGGGCGGGCCGAGTACGCCAACTACGTGGCGCCCGCGATCATCCTGATGACGGTGACGGCCACGGTCCAGGGGACCGCGATCTCGATCGCCATGGACATGACCGAAGGGATCATCGCCAGGTTCCGCACCATGCACATCGCCCGCGTCTCGGTGCTGACCGGACACGTCCTGGGCAGCGTGATCCAGGCGGTGTTCAGCCTGGCGATCGTGATCGGCGTGGCGTTGCTGGTCGGCTTCCGGCCCGTCGCCGGGCTGGGCGCGTGGCTGGCCACGGCCGGTTTCCTGGTGACGGTGACCTTCGCACTCGTCTGGTTGTCCGTCGCGCTCGGCCAGGTGAGCAAGAGCGTTGAGACCGCGAGCAACCTGCCCATGCCGCTGGTTCTGCTGCCTTTCCTCGGCAGCGGGTTCGTCCCCACCGACTCCATGCCGGCCGGGCTGCGCTGGTTCGCCGAGTACCAGCCGTTCACGCCGATCATCGAAACCCTGCGCGGCCTGCTGATGGACAAGCCGATCGGGAACAACGCATGGATCGCGCTCGCCTGGTGCGCCCTCATCGCCCTTGGCGGATACCTCTGGTCGAAAAAACTGTTCAACCGCGAGTACTCGCGATAACCGGCTGCCTGATCGGGCACCACCCTCCCCCACCTCACCCCGCTCGCGAGGCAGCCCTCGCTTGAGCTCCTCTCGCGCGGTCCCGCGCGGCCCTCATCACCTCTGCCGAGATGGCGCCACCGTGGCATCACCATGCCCAGAACCGGCACCGAGATAGGACAGAGGCCTGGTCGCCTGGTTCGACGCGCGTGCCGGCGCATCGGACCGATGAGCGCGGTGTCCGGCAGGCGGGTGCCGCGTCGAGACCAAGCGAGCGCACCACTGGGCGCAGCCGGGCAGTGCTTGGGCAACGGATCGAGCTTTGCGGTGAGCACCGCCTCGCCCCAGAATCACCGAGCGCTGTTCGACGGCGCCCATCGGACGTGATGGGAGTCCGATACAGCCGTGGCGGTACTTCAGTATTTCCGGTCATCTCTGACATGGGGCCGGCCGAGTTCGCCTGGCCTCAGAAAGGACTTCACACGTGAGGCCCTATCCGGTTCTCCGGAGCAGAACCACCCGCCAGTGGGTAGCGTTACCTGTTGTCGCCATCCTCACCGCCGGCCTTCTGGTCGGCACGGCACCGCAGGTCAGCGCGAACGTGGGCACCGACATCACCAACAACGGCGGCACGATCACCGCCCAGTACTCGCGTGCTGGGTTTGAGAACTACCCGAACCTCTTCGATGACGACACCACCACCAAGTACTTCTCGGGGTCATCGTGGGGATGGGTCCAGTACCGTTCCCCCTCCAAGGTCGTCGTCAACCGGTACACGATCACCTCGGCGGGTGACGCTCCCGACCGTGACCCGAGCAAGTGGACCCTGCAGGGCTCGGCCGATGGCGCGACCTGGACGACGCTGGACACCCAGACGGGACAGACGTTCGAACAGCGCGGCATGACGCGCGGCTACAGCATGCCCAACACCACCGCCTACGACTACTACCGGCTCGACGTGACCGGCACCAACGGTTCACCGGATCTGCAGTATGCCGAATGGCAGCTGTGGGCCGGCGGCGACCGCGTGCCACAGGCGCCGAGCGACGTTCGCGCGACGGCGGCCGACTCCGGCAAGGTGGATGTGGCCTGGAAGGACAACTCCAACGACGACACCGGCTACGCCGAAACCGGCTTCCAGATCGAGCGCTCCACCGACGGAACGAGCTTCTCGCCGCTGACCACCACCGCGGCCGACACCACCAGATTCACCGACACCGGCGCGGCAGCCGGGAAGAACCACTACTACCGGGTACGCGCGGTCGCCGAAGGCGGTCTGACCTCGGTCCACTCCAACACCGCCTTCGTGAGCGGCAACACCGCGGTGGACATCTCCGACAACGGCGGCACGATCACCGCCCAGTATCCAGGTGAAGAGTCCGAGAACCACCTGCGCCTCATCGACAATGATCCGGCCACCAAGTACTTCTCCGGGTCATCGTGGGGATGGGTTCAGTACCGCTCCCCGGCAAAGGCCGTCGTCAACCGGTACACGATCACTTCGGCGAATGACGCCGCCGAGCGTGATCCGAGCAGGTGGACCCTGCAGGGCTCGGCCGATGGCGCGACCTGGACGACGCTGGACACCCGGACGGGACAGACGTTCAAACAGCGCGGCATGACGCGCGGCTACAGCATGCCCAACACCACCGCCTACGACTACTACCGGCTCACCGTGACCGATACCAACGGTTCGCCGGATCTGCAGTATGCCGAATGGGAGCTGTGGGTCGACGACCGGTTGCTACAGGCGCCGGGCACCCTGCTGGCGACGGCGGTCGATTCCGGCAAGGTGGATGTGGCCTGGAAGGACAATTCCAACGACGAGACCGGCTACGCCGAAACCGGCTTCCAGATCGAGCGCTCCACCGACGGAACGAGCTTCTCGCCGCTGACCACCACCGCGGCCAACACCACCAGATTCACCGACACCGGCGCGGCTGCCGGGAAGAAGTACTACTACCGGGTACGCGCGGTCGCCGGAGGCGGTCTGACCTCGGTCTATTCCAACACCGCCCTGGTGGGTGACGGCACCGCGGTGGATCTCACCGACCACGGCGGCACGATCTCCGCCCAGTACCCGCGAGAAGGCGAGTACGGGCACACACAACTGATCGACAACAGCCCCACCACCAAATTCCGTTCCGAGCCATCGCTGGGTTGGGTCCAGTACCGGTCCCCGACCAGAGCCATCGTCAACCGGTACACGATCACCTCGGCGGATGACGCCGCCGACCGTGATCCGGGCAAGTGGACCCTGCAGGGCTCGGCCGATGGCGCGACCTGGACGACGCTGGACACCCGGACCGGGCAGACGTTCAAACGGCGCGGCATGACGCGCGGCTACAGCATGCCCAACACCACCGCCTACGACTACTACCGGCTCGCCGTGACCGGCACCAACGGTGCCGCCGATATGCAGTTCGCCGAATGGGAGCTGTGGGCCGGCGGCGACCGCGCGCTGCAAGCGCCGAGCACCCTGCTGGGGACGGCGGTCACCACCAGCGAGGTCGATCTGACCTGGCGTGACAACTCCAACGAGGAGACCGGCTACTCCGAGACCGGCTTCCAGATCGAGCGCTCCATCGACGGGACCGCCTTCACACCACTGGCCGCCACCGGCGCCAACATCAACTTCTACACCGACACCGGTCTGACGGCCGGGAAGAAGTACTACTACCGGGTACGCGCGGTCGCCGCAGGGGGTCTCACCACGGCCTACTCCAACGTTGCCCCGGTGACCACCGTCGTGGGCGACGGGAATGACGACAACGGCAGTGCGCGGAATCTCATGCAGATGCCGGGCACCATAACCGACCAGTACGACAAGTCCGACAGCCAGGGGCGAGACCAGGCGATCGACCAGACGGTCTACAGCAAGTATCACACCACTCACGACACCCTGTGGCTGCGGTACGCACTGGACACGGCGGCGGTCGCCAACCGCTACAGCATCACCTCCGCCGATGACGCCCCACTGCGTGATCCGCGCAGCTGGTCTCTTCAGGGGTCGGCTGACGGTACGACGTGGGTAACGCTCGACAGCCGTGCGAATGAGGCGTTCTCAGGGCGGTTCCGACAGCGCTCCTTCTCGTTCGCCAACACCACGGCGTACCGCCATTACCGGCTGAACATCACCGCCACCAACGGCTCTCCCGACCTTCAGCTCGCCGAGTGGGGCCTCTTCGGCGTCGGCACCCCCGTTGCCCCGCCTCTCCCGGAGGCGCCGAGCGGCCTGCAGGCTCGGGCAGTCTCCGGCGACCAGATCATCCTCACCTGGAAGGACAACTCCCGCTGGGAGAAGTCCGTCCGGATCGAGCGGTCGGCCGACGGCAGCACCTGGAACTGGTCGAGGAGCCTGGCGGTCGGAACGACCCGTTACCACGACCTCGGACTGAGCGGCACGACCCAGTACCACTACCGGGTACGCGCCGAGAACACCGCGGGCACGTCCGCCTACTCGAACACCGCGAACGCGACGACCGGCGACCCAGGGCTGCCCGCAACCTGGAAGGAGCACTGGCACGAGCACGACAAGTCGCTGACCCGGATGTACTACGACAACGACGTCGCCATTTACAGCACCAGTGACTTCGACCGGTCGCAGACATGGGTCAACGACTACGTCCGCAAGCTGTGGCAGTACACCAAGTCGAACTACGGCAGCTTCAGCAACCCCCGGCTGGCCGCCGTCCTCCATCCGAATCCAGGCGGAGGTGTCGCCGGACACATCCACGGGGTCTTCGACTCGGATGCCGACTACCGGAACAAGATCGACGTGACCGCTACCAGCTGGGAAGAGAACAAGAACAACACCAGGGACGTGGTCGCACACGAGATGGCGCACATCGTCGAAGGCGGTTCGAACGGCGTGCACAACTCGCCGTCCTTCCCGATCTGGGAGGACAGCAAGTGGGCAGACATCTACGTCTACGACGCCTTTCTAGGTGCCGGACTGACGGCTGACGCCGAGCGCTGGTACGCGGATAAGATCGACGACACGGACGGCTATCCTCGGGCCAAGTCCGCTTGGTTCAAGGACTGGTTCTATCCCATCTGGAAGGACCACGGTAAGTCCGCCGTACTTTCCACCTACTTCAAACTGCTCGCTCAGCACTTCCCCCAGTACAACGGCGAGTACGCCCGCGACCTGAACTGGGGCGAGTTCGTGCACTTCTGGAGTGGCGCCGCGGGGGTGAACCTCAAGCCGCTGGCCACCAGCGCGTTCGGCTGGCCGGATGAGTGGGAGCAGCAGTTCCAGCAGGCCCGACGGGACTTCCCGAACGTCCAGTATCCGCGGAGCCTCACCGACGACAAGCGCCATTCTCGGAGCCTTCCGTAAGGGAGCCTTCCGTAAGGCGTTCGGCAAGGTGATGGGCGCGGGAACTCGTACGCGGCCCTGGCTCACCGGCCAGGGCCGCGTACGGCCGGAGGCACGGACCTTCGGGTCGAGACGGGCTGAGCGCGGCCAGTCCGCTACGCGACGCAGGAAACATGAGATGGGCCAGAAAGTGAACTTCCAAGTGAGCACCGGAGCCGCCTACGGTCAACGGTCCATACATAACCATTCACAGGGGGAAAGTCATGCATGACGACAGGCTGAGTGAGATCGCGGAGTCAGCCGAAGCGGAGAACCTCTTCCTCCTGCTGGACGGGGCGCCGGCGTCGGTCAAGGCCACGCTCGGCATGGCCTCGGCACGCGTCGGCGGAGGGGTGCTGCTGGCCATGCGGGATGACCCGGTCGGCGGCTTCTGGAACAAGGCGCTCGGCTTCGGATTCGCCGAACCGGTCACCGGTGATCTCATCGCCGACGTGTGTGACTTCTTCCGGGAGCAGAAGAGTCCGGGCGCCAACCTGCAATTCGCTCCCTCGGTGCTGCCGCCCGACTGGGAGCGCATCTGCGCCGCGAACGGCCTCACGGCCGGTACACAGTGGGTCAAGCTCGCCTGCCCGGTCGAGGACTTCCAGTCCGGGACGTCCGATCTGCGCATCAGCGCCGTGGACAGCCGACAGGCAAGCGAGGCGGCTTCACTCCTTATGGACGTTTTCGGCATGCCGCAGGGCGCTCTGACGGATATGTTCGTCTCGGTAGCGCGGCATGATCAGGTACAGGCCTTCGCCGCATGGGACGGCGATGACATGGTCGCCGCCGGGTACGTGTCGTTCCTCGGACAGGCGGCGGCGTTCTCGGGAGGGGCCACACTGCCCGCCTACCGCAACCGGGGCGCGCAGAGCGCCCTGCTGGCGGCGCGCGCCCGCGCTGCCGCGGAGGCCGGCTGCCGGTGGCTCATCTCCGAGACGGCCCTGCCGGACGAAGGATCCGCCAACCCCTCGCTGAACAACATGCTCCGCGCGGGCTTCAAGCCCCTCTACGAGCGGCGCAACTGGCTCTGGAGCCCGGACCAAGCCGCCGCCTGAGGCGTCCGCGAGGCGGGAGAGGCTGGTCAGGTGGCAGCCGAGTTCCTCCAGTGCCAGATGCCGACGCATCGGTCGTGGCCGGAGGCGGCGAGGAGCGCGCCGTCGGCCGAGACCGCGGGCGCGCGCACGGTCGCGTCGCGGGTGAACTCGGCCGTGCGTTCGCCGTCGAGGGTCCACACGGCGATGCGCCGATCGCCGCCGCCGGTGGCGAGGTGCTCGCCGTCGGGATGGACGACGAGAGCGCACAGCCCGCTATGGGCCCAGCCATAGCTGAACGGCTCGTCGGGTCGATGGGCGCGAAACTCGTGGACGAGCTTGCCGGTGACGGTATCCCACAGGGTCACGTAGCCGTCCTCGCTGCCTGCCGCGAGCAACCGCCCTCCGCGGGCGAACGCGACGGCGTGAACCGGGCCGTAGCGTGACGGCCAGGTGTCGTCGGGATCGGACCGGCGCGGTGACCTGGGCTGGACCTTGTGCAGTAGCGCGCCCTGGTCGAGGTCGTAGACGAACGTGACCCGGCCGGTGCTGCCGACGGCAAGGTAGCGGCCGTCCTGGGAGAAGGCCACCGATCGCGGCTTGACCGCGGTCACGTCGAACATGGTCTCGGTGCCGCGGGGCAGGTCCCATATGCGTACGGTGCTGTCGCCGCCGGCGACGGCCAGCCACGGCTGGTGGGGGTGGAACGCGATCGCCGCCACGCCGCGGGTCAGCGGCAGCCGGCTGGCCGGTCGCGGGGTACGCGGCTTGGCGCCGTCCTCGACGACCGTCACCTTCTTCGCCTGGGTGACGTGCACGGTGTAGCGCCCGTCGGCGGACACCGCCAGGCCGGTCACCTGGCGCGATCTGTCCACCTGGACCAGTGCGGGCTCGGTGGGCTGCCAGCGCGTCAGGTCGGCGGCGCCGACGAGCAGGGTCGCATCCGGGGTGAACGCCAGGGCCAGCACGTCACCGTCGGGTGCCGGCCGCGTCGGCGTGGCCGGGGCCAGGCGGGCGAACGTGTCGGCGTCTCTGAGTTCGACCGCGCCGGGGGCAGGTTCGTTGATCCAGATCCCGCGCCCGTCGACCAACCGGCAGACGCCGTGGTGCGTATGCCGGAGCTTGTGGCGCCGGTAGCCGCCGCCCCTGTCCAGGTTCCAGATGCGCACGTCGGTGACGCCCCGGGCGGCTATCAGCGTGGCATCCGGTGAGATCGTCAACGACTGCACCGAGTTGGGGTGCTGGCCGTCGTGTGCGTCGTCGGTGAGGTGGCGCACAAGTGTTCGCGTATCGGCATTCCAGATGGTCACGGTGCCGTCGCGGTTGCCGGCAGCGACGATGCCGCCGATCGGTGCCAGGGCGACCCGGTAGACCTCACCGCCGCCGTGTGGATCCGGGGATGCGAACCAGTCTCGCTCCACCGCGCCGGTCGTCGTGTCGATGGCGGCCACGCCGCTCGCGCCGTGGCCGAGGTAAAGGCGGCGTCCGTCGGATCGAAACAGACGTCCCAGGCCACCCCGTACGGCGACGGAAACTCCCGGGCCGGCACGACCTCGTCGCCGCTCAGCCGCCCCAGCGCGACACCCTCAGGACTGCGACGAATCCATGCCAGGTGTTCGCCATCCGGCGCCACCGCGATGCGCCCGACCGAGTACTCCAGGGTCAGGCGCGACCGTACGTCTCCGCTGCGGCGGTCGGACACGGCGATGGAGCTGTCGCCTGCGGAAACCATCAGATCGCCGACGATCACCAGCCCGGTAACGGAGGAGCCGGTGCCGTTCTGGGATACATGCGCCGCCCAACGCCGCCGCAGCCTGCCGTCGGCACCGAATACGCATAGCGCCCCGTCGCCGCCCCCCGTTACGACACCGTCCGCAGGCACCTCAACGGCCGTCACCGCCATACCGTGCACCAGCGGCGCGTCCCGCCGCAGCTCAGCCAACGCCTCAAGCATCGACGGAATCCTCCGTCAGCGGCGCCGACCCGCTCTGCCGAATCCGCGAGTCGCCAGACCTCTGAGAAGTCTTCCGGTCGATCTCGTCGCCGTCGGGCGACCGCCCGGAAGCTGAGAAATCACTCACGTCATTACGCCGATGCGGATTGAGGAAGGCTGGACGAAAAAGTGTGGAGCCCAGGATACGGGCCACGTAGATGTGTCGCGCCCAGGGCGTCGGCCTGTGGGTGAGCACGCGCTGCACCCCGGGCGGGATGTGGTCGCTGATCAAGCCGTCGCGGGGCGGCTGCACGAGCCGTACGACATAGTCCACCGAAACGCCCGCGAGGTCGGCGAGCTCCTCGCGACGCAGCGTGGCAGTCGGAGCGTCCGGCGATCATCAATGTGAGCAGCGGCATGGGGGCACTCGCCCTGACCCAGGACCCGGACCGGGTGGAGTCGAAGTTCGTCGCACCGCTGTACACGTCCTCGAAGGCCGCGGTGACGATGCTCACGACGCAGTACGCGAAGGCGCTGCCGGACATCCGGATCAACGCCGCCGACCCCGGCTACACCGCGACCGACCGCTTCGGGCCCGTACGTCAGTGACGACACGAGGCATCACCGCAGCCACCGCAGAGCCGCGTCGGCGCAGTCCTCGGGGCCGCTGTTGAAGGCGATGGCCGCGTCGGGCGCGTGCCGCCGGACCAGGTTGACCGCCTTCTCGAAGAGTTCGAGCAACGGCTCGTGCTTGCGGATGCCGCCCCCGATCACCACGCAGGCGTAGTCTTCGCGGGTCAGCGCCTCCACGATCGCGCCTTCGGGGTTCTCGTCGAGTGCCACCAGGCACCATTCGGCCTCGATGCCATGATCGTCGAAACGGGCCTGACCGCGTGCCAGCGCCGCCTGGACCGGCTCCGGGTCCCAGCCCTGGATCTTGGCGGGATCGAGACCGACCACCAGCACTCGTGCCGCTGTCACGCGTCCTCCTTCTCGCAGAACGCTTCCACGCCGGTCCGATGGTCGAAGGCGGTGCCCGGGTTCATCGACATTGTCGATCTCCTCCAGAGGGGGGCCACGTCATCCCGATCCTGCCACGCGCGCCTCTCGACGCGCTCTCGTCAGAGCGACAGGACGTCGCCGGCCGCCGGAGCCCGGTTCACCTCGTCCCGGTGGTGCCGGCGTCCTCGACGAGGTCGCGCAGCTGCGACCGGGCGGTGACCCCGAGCTTGGGGAAGGAGCGGTACAGGTGAGAGCTGACCGTGCGCGGGGAGAGCAGCAGCCGTTCGCCGATCTCACGGTTGGTCAGCCCGCGGGCGGCGAGGCCAGTTCCTGTGCCGCCCCCGCCGTCGCCGCGGGCCGCACCGCCGGAGTCGATCTCCTCATCGGACACAACGCCGACGAGGCCAACCTCTACCTCGTGCCGACGGGACGCCAGGTCACGGCCACCGAGGCCGACCTCGCCACCGCCGCCGCGCCGCGCCACCGACCCCGACGCGCTGGTGGCCGCCTATCGGGCCCGCCGCCCGGACGCGGTGGTGGCCGCCTATCGGGCCC
>NZ_QNFZ01000143.1 GCF_003313395.1 Nonomuraea lactucae
CGGCCGACCCCGTCGGGCGGGTGGGCGGCACGGCCGACCCCGTCAGCCGGGCGGGCGGCACGGCGCTGGACCGGCTGGACGACGTGCTCGGCTGCTACGAGGAGCTGCTCGCCGCGCTGGCCGCCGAGGGCGTGGCCTGGGTGCAGCTCGACGAGCCCGCGCTGGTGGCCGACCGGACGCCAGGCGAGCTGGCCGCCGTGCGGGCGGCCTACGAGCGGCTGGGGTCGATGACCGCGCGGCCGGGTCTCTTCGTCGCGTCGTACTTCGGCGACCTGGGCGAGGCGCTGCCGGTGCTGGCGGGCACCCCGGTGGAGGCGATCGGCCTGGACCTGGTGCGCGGCGGGCCGGACGGCCTCGCCGCGCTGGCGGGCAAGACCGTGGTGGCAGGCGTGGTGTCGGGGCGCGACGTGTGGCGGACATCCCCGGAACGGGCCACGCGGGCGCTGCGGGCCGTCGGGGCGCATGCGGCGGACGTGGTGGTGAGCACGTCGTGCTCGCTGCTGCACGTGCCGTACGACGTGGGGGCCGAGCCCGGCCTCGACCCGGCGCTGCGGGCGCGGCTGGCCTTCGCCGAGCAGAAGGTGGCCGAGGTCGTCGAGCTGGCCCGCTCCCCCTACCACGGCCCGGCCCACCACGACGAGGTCGTCGAGCTGGCCCGCTCCCCCTACCACGGCCCGGCCCACCACGACCCGGCCCGCCACCGGGCGTCCGACCGCGCCGTCTGGGACCGCGCCTCTTCCGACCGCGCCTCTTCCGACCGCACCGCCTCCGACCGCGCCGCTTCCGAGGCCGCCACCCCCGGAGTGCCGGTCAGGGGCGGGGAGCGGGCTGCGTACGCGGTACGGGCCGCAGCGCAGGCGGCGCACCTGCGGCTCCCGGTGCTGCCGACGACCACGATCGGCTCGTTCCCGCAGACCGGCGAGCTGCGCGCGGCCCGCGCCGCGCTGGCGGGCGGCACGCTGGCCGAGGCGGACTACGAGCGGCTGGTGGAGGCCGAGATCGAGCGGGTGATCCGGGTGCAGGAACGGCTGGGCCTCGACGTCCTCGTCCACGGCGAGCCGGAACGCAACGACATGGTCCAGTACTTCGCCGAGCACCTCGACGGCTTCGCGGTCACCCGCAACGGCTGGGTCCAGTCGTACGGCTCGCGTTGCACCAGGCCGCCGATCCTGCACGGCGACGTGAGCCGGCCGGAGCCCGTCACGGTCCGCTGGGCCCGTCACGCGCAGTCGCTGACGGACCGGCCGGTCAAGGGGATGCTCACCGGGCCGGTCACGATCGTCGCCTGGTCGTTCGTCCGGGACGACCTGCCGCTGCGGGACGTGGTCCTCCAGGTGGCGGACGCGGTGCGGGACGAGGTGCGCGACCTGGAGGCGGCCGGCGTGTCGATCATCCAGGTGGACGAGCCGGCGCTGCGCGAGCTGCTGCCGCTCCGGCGCGCCGCGCAGGCGGGCTACCTGGAGTGGGCGGTGGCGGCGTACCGGCTGGCCACCTCGGGCGCGGGCGACACCACCCAGATCCACACGCACCTGTGCTACTCGGACGCCGACCAGATCCTGGCCGCCATCGACGGCCTGGACGCGGATGTCACCACGGTCGAGTCCGCCCGCTCCGGGGGACGGATCCTGAGCGCGGTCGGCGGGTTCGGGCGCGGGCTGGGGCCGGGGGTGTACGACATCCACTCGCCCCGGGTGCCGGGCGGCGACGAGGTCGAGCAGTTGCTCCGCGAGACGCTGAAGGTGCTGCCCGCCGGCCGGGTCTGGGTGAACCCTGACTGCGGCCTGAAGACGCGCGCGTACGAGGAGGTGGAGGCGTCGCTGTCGAACATGGTGGCCGCCGCGCGCCACCTGCGCGACGAGCGGGTCTGGTAGTCCCACGGCGGCCCGGCGTGGCCGGGCCGCCTACGCTGTCTCGCGCCCGTCGTATGCCGTGCGGGCCGACTCGATGGCGTGCATGTGGCTTTCGGCCCAGTCGCGCAGGACGGCGAGGGGGCCGTCGAGCGACTGGCCGAGCGGCGTCAGGGAGTAGTGGACGGCGGGCGGCACGGTCGGCTGGACCCGGCGTCCCACCAGCCCGTCGCGTTCGAGCGAGCGCAGCGTCTGCGACAGCATCTTCTGCGAGATGCCCGGGATCCTGCGCCGCAGCTCGGCGAAGCGGATCTCACCGGGCATCTCAGCGGCCAGAACCTTGATCGCCATCGACTCCCACTTGCCGCCGATGCGGTCGAGCAGCTGCCGCGTCGGGCAGGCCGGGTCGAAGAGGTCGCCCCGCCTCTGCTCGGACACCTGCTCAGACACCTGCTCGGACACCTGCTCGGTCACCCGCCGCTCACCTCGTCTCCGTGAAGCGCCGCTCCGCAGCCTACCCAGGGGATGCGGGACGGGACGGGCGGCGAGGGGCTACTCGGCCTTCAGGACGGCGAAACCGCCGTCCACGTTGAGAATGTGCCCTGTCACGAAGGACGCCTCGCCGCCGAGCAGGAACCGGATCGCCCCGGCCACCTCCTCCGGGGTGCCCAGGCGCTTCATCGCCGCCCAGCCCGCGGCGACGCCGGCGTCCACCAGGCCGAGGCGCGAGACCTCCTTCATCATCGGCGTCTCGATGTAGCCGGGCGTCACGGCGTTCACCCTGATGCCCCGGTCGGCCCACTCGACGGCCATGGTCTTGGTGAGGGAGTGGACGGCGGCCTTGGCGGCGGCGTAGGCGATCCGCCTCGGGTGGCCGAACTGGCCCGCGATCGAGCCGATGTTGACGATCGCGCCCGGCCCGTCGAGGTGGCGGGCCACTTGCTGCGACCACAGCAGCGTGCCGTCGACGTGCACCGCGAGCATCGCGCGGAACCTCTCGATCGGGATGTCGATGCTCGCGTCGTTGTGCACGACGCCGGCCCCGTTGACCAGTGAGTCGACGGGCGGCATCGCGGCGCGCACCTCGGCCGCCGCCGCCGCGACGGACCACTCGTCCGTCACGTCGCACCCGAAGAGCGCGACTCGCGGCCCGTACGCCCCGAGCTGGGCCGGGACGGCGGGCGCCGCCAGGTCCACCAGGGCGATCGCCCGGTCCGGCGACGCCTCCAGCAGGGCCAGGGCGGTCGCGACGCCGATCCCCCCGGTGCCTCCGGTGATGACGGTGGTGGGCATGCCGGTCGTCCCTCCTAAGCCTCAGTGGTCGAACCGACCCAGACGGTCTTCGCGTTGCAGAACTCCCGCAGGCCCAGGTCGGACAGCTCGCGGCCGTAGCCGGAGTCCTTGACGCCGCCGAACGGCAGCTCGGGGTAGGACGCGGACATCCCGTTGACGAACACCGCCCCGGCCTGCAGTTCGGCGATCATGCGCTGGGCCTCCCGCTCGACGTCGGTCCACGCGTTCGAGCTGAGCCCGAGATCGGTCGCGTTGGCGACGGCGATCGCCTCGTCGAGGTCCGCGACCTCGATCACGGCGGCGACCGGGCCGAACGCCTCCTCGCGCCAGAGCCTCATGCTTTCGGTCACGCCGGTGATCACGGTCGGCGGGTAGTACCACCCGGGCCCAGGCCCGGCCTTGCCCCCGCAGCGCACCACCGCCCCGCGGGCCGCCGCGTCGTCGACCAGCTCCTGCAGGTCGCCGACGGCGCGCCGGGTCGCGACCGGCCCGAGCCGGGTCTCCTCGCGCATCGGGTCGCCGGGGGTCAGGGCCTCGGCCCGCGCGCAGAACTCCCGCGTGAACTCGGCGTGGCAGTCGCGGTGGACGATGAACCGCTTCGCCGCGATGCAGCTCTGCCCGGCGTTCTGGAACCGCGACAGCGCCGCCACCCGGGCCGCCTCGGGGACGTCCGCGCTCGGCATGACGATGAACGGATCACTGCCGCCGAGCTCCAGTACGGTCTTCTTGATGGCCCGCCCGGCCGCGGCGGCCACCGACCGCCCGGCTGCCTCGCTGCCGGTGAGCGTGACGGCTGCGACCCGCCGGTCCAGCACGACGGCGTCGACCGCGGCGGCCTCGATCAGCAGCGTCTGGAACGCCCCGGCCGGGAATCCGGCGGCGTGGAACAGCTCCTCCAGCGCGAGGGCGCATCCCGGCACGTTCGAGGCGTGCTTGAGCAGCGCGACGTTCCCGGCCATGAGTGCCGGGGCGGCGAACCGCACCACCTGCCAGTACGGGTAGTTCCACGGCATGACCGCGAGCACGGGCCCGAGCGGCTCGTACCGGACGTACGCGGCGGAGGCGCCGACCGCCGTCGCGTCCGCGGGCGTCGCCGCCAGCATCCGCGCGGCGTTCGCGGCGTAGTAGCGGGCCGCCGTCGCGCACTTGAGCACCTCCGCCCGCCCGGCGGAGACGGGCTTGCCCATCTCGCGGGCCGCCAGGACGGCCAGCTCGCCCGCCCGCTCCT
>NZ_QNFZ01000137.1 GCF_003313395.1 Nonomuraea lactucae
CCGACGACCCTGCGCCTGGCCCGCTGCCCGGCGAGCGCCTCCTCCGGGGTCGCGTCCAGCAGGAGCAGGTGGAAGGCCGCGCCGGAGCGGCGGGCCAGCCAGGCGAACCCGCGCAGCACCGCTGGGCCGCAGCTGCGGTTGTGCGCCATCACCGCCTGCCCGGCGCCGAGGGCGCGCCGGATGCGCCAGAGGTGGGTGGCGAACACGATGGCCGTGCGCGCCGGTCTGGGCGCCCAGCCGAGCCTCCCGTCCCAGCGCGCCCGGGACTGCGTCGAGTCGATCACCGTCACGTCCGCCGCCGCGACGGGCGCGCTCTCCGTGCCGTCGAGGCCGTACAGGCGGCGCAGCAGCGTGGTCTTGCCCGCGCCGGGCAGCCCGGTGAGGATCACCAGCGACCTCGCCGGGTAGCGCAGCGTACGGGCCGCGGGCGGGACGGCCCCCACGGAGACAGCCACGATCTCGACCTCCCGGCGACTGGACGAAGCAGTATAGGGCAGACCAAACGCCCATCACATGGGATCCAACAAGGCGGCCCGCCGCGGCCACCGGCTGTGCGCGGCGCCCGAGCGGATGACGCCGGTCAGGGCGCCGGGTGCCGGACCCCGCGGGAGACGACGGCCCTGCCCATGGCGGGGTCGTCGCAGAACGCCCCGTCGATCCCGAGCTCCACCAGCCTGCCCAGCCAGCCCATCACGTCGCCGGTGGCCCGGTTGTAGACGGGGCTCGCCGGGTTGCCGAGGCGGTGGTCCAGGGGGAGCTGCGAGTTCTCGTTGCGCACCGTCCACACGTGCACCTCCAGGCGCCTGCGATGGGCGTCGGAGATGAGCGTGGTTGGCTGCTGCAGCCTGCCGTCCGGGCCCACGGGGACGACCCGCCGCGTGTCCACGCCGATCCCGTCGGCGTACCCGGCCACCTCGCGCAGCCCCTCCGGCTTGACCATGTCGTCGTACGTGCGCTTGTCGCCCGCGGCCACCCAGTCGTACGGGGCGCCGCCCTGCGTGATGAGCTGGATCAGCGGCAGCCGCGTCTTCGAGCTCAGCTCGCGCAGGTTGGCGGTCTCGAACGACTGGATGAAGGCCTTGCGCACCCGGTTGGCGTGCAGCACCTCCAGCAGCGGCTCCTCCAGCGACAGGCCGATGGAGTCGAAGTAGCTCGGGTGCTTGGTCTCCGGGTAGACGCCCACGCCGTGGCGCTGCGCCAGCCGTACGACCTCCTCGAACGTGGGCACCTCCGCCAGCCCGTCGAACGCGGCGTTGTCCGGCCGCAGATCGGGGACGCGCTCCTTGGCGCGCAGCGTCTTGAGCTCCGCGAGCGTGAAGTCCTCGGTGAACCAGCCGGTCACCTGCCGGCCGTCGATCGTCTTGGTGGCGCGCCGGTCGGCGAACTCGGGCCGGGTGGACACGTCGGTGGTGCCGGAGATCTCGTTCTCGTGCCGGGCCACCAGCACGTGGTCCTTCGTGGAGACCAGGTCGGGCTCGATGTAGTCGGCGCCCATCGCGATGGCGGCCTCGTACGACAGCAGCGTGTGCTCGGGCCGGTGGGCGCTCGCGCCGCGGTGCCCGATCACGATCGGGGCGTGGCCGCGGCGCTCGGCCGTGGCTGGAGTGGACTGGGACAGCACAACGGCGACCGTACCGCCCGTCAGGACGGCCAGCGCGCCCGCGACTAGCCTGCGGATCATCATGCGGGTACGGTAAGCCGCCCGGGTGGCCCGGAAGTTACGGCCGGGCCACCGCACGGCGATGGATCACCGTGACGCGGTGGGAGACGGTCCGCCGCCGTAGGTGGCGTACAGGCCGCTCCTCGGCATCACCGGCGCCATGACCCGCAGCTCGGCGTCGCCGAAGCCGAACGACAACGCCGCCCAGCCGCCGCTCGCGCCGGTCACCGTGCCGAGCGGCCGGTCGGTGCCCGCGACGCCGCCCGCGGGCACCTCGACCGGTCC
>NZ_QNFZ01000139.1 GCF_003313395.1 Nonomuraea lactucae
GGCGCGGGCTCCGGAGGGCTGGCGGTGCTGCTCGGCCCGAGGTCCGACGTGGGCCGCGCGGTCGCCGAGCGGCGCGACGAGCACGCCAGGGCGCTGCTCGACCGGTGGCGCTCCACGGTGCCCGGCGTGGCCGTCGAGCTGGTCGACCAGTACGGCTTCCGCGACGCCGCCGTCGCCGTCCGCATGCTCGCCCTGGCCGAGTCGCTCGGCGTGCCCGCCGTGCTGACCAACGCCGTCAGATACCTCGACCCGGCCGACCACCAGGTCGGCGACGTGCTCGACGCGGCCCGCCAGCTCGTGCCGCTGCACCCGCGCCACCTGGAGCGCACCACGTCCCACGCCTACCTCAAGAGCTCGAAGGACATGTTCCAGGTGGCGGCCAGGATCTGCGGCTCCGACCAGCGGCGGATCGCCGGGCTGCTGCGCGCCACCAGGCGCGTCGCCGAGCAGTGCGTGATCGACCCGCTGGAGCTGCTCGCGCTGAAGAACGACCCGCCCGCTCTGCACCTGCCCGAGATCGGCGGAGACCCGGTGCCCCTGCTGCGTCACCGCGTGGAGGACGGGCTGGCCGCGCGCGGCCTCTCCGGCTCCCGCGAGGCGCGGGAACGCCTGCGGGCCGAGATGGACATCATCGAGAAGAAGCGCCTGTCCGGCTACTTCGTCGCCGTGTCCGGCATCACCGACATGATCCGCGGCATGGACATCCGCTGCGCGATCCGCGGCTCGGGGGCCGGCAGCCTGGTCACCTACCTTCTCGGCATCGGCGAGGTCAACCCGCTCCACCACGGCCTGCTCATGGAGCGCTTCCTGTCCGAGGGCCGCATCGGGCTGCCGGACATCGACGTCGACGTGGAGTCCGCGCGCAGGCTCGACTGCTACAGGGCCATCTTCGACGCCTACGGCGAGGCGCGGGTGGCCTGCGTGTCGATGATGGAGACCTACCGGGCGCGCAGCGCGATCCGCGACGTGGCCGGCGCGATGGGGCTGCCGCCGCACGAGATCGACGCGATGGCCAAGGCGTTCCCGCACATCAGGGCCAGGCAGATCACCGCCTCGCTGAACGACCTGCCGGAGCTGCGCGACAGCCGGCTCGGCGAGGCGGGGCTCGACAAGGTGTTCAAGCTGGCGGAGAGGCTGGACGGGCTGCCCCGGCACATCGCGCTCCACCCGTGCGGGGTGCTGATCGGCAACGCCTCCCTGCGCGACCGCACGCCGGTGGAGCGCAGCCTGCTGGAGTTCCCGATGTCGCAGTTCGACAAGGACGACGTGGAGGAGGCGGGACTGCTCAAGCTGGACGTGCTGGGCGTGCGGATGCAGTCGGCCATGGCCTACACGCTGAGCGAGATCGCCCGGGTCGACGACATCGCGGTCGAGCTGGACGAGCAGGACGGCCCCGACCCGGACGTGGAGTACGTGCCCCGCGACGACCAGGAGACCTACGACATGATCTGCGCCGGCCGGACCCTCGGCTGCTTCCAGATCGAGTCGCCCGGCCAGCGCGAGCTCGTCGCCAAGCTGGAGCCGCGCACGATGCACGACCTGATCGTGGACATCTCCCTGTTCAGGCCGGGGCCGGTCAACTCCGACATGGTCACCCCCTACCTGGAGGCCAGGCACGGGTGGCGCGAGCCGTACTATCCGCACGAGCGGCTGCACGACGCGCTGAAGGAGACGCACGGCGTCGTGGTCTTCCACGAGCAGGTGCTCAAGATCATCGAGGTGATGACGGGCCGGGACCTGTCGTTCGCCGAGCTGCTGCGGCGCACGCTGAGCACGCCCGAGGGGCGTGCGCTGGTCCGCAACACGTTCGTGCCGCTGGCCAGGGCCAACGGGTTCGACGACGCCACCGTGGAGCGCGCCTGGCAGGTGCTCGACGCGTTCGGCGGGTTCGGGTTCTGCAAGGCGCACGCGGCGGCGTTCGCGCTGCCCACCTACCAGTCGGCCTGGCTCAAACGCCACCACGCGGCGGCCTTCTTCGCCGGGGTGCTCACGCACGAGCCCGGCATGTACCCACAGCGCGTCATCATCGACGAGGCCCGGCAGTGCGGGGTCGCCATCCTGCCCCTCGACGTCAACAAGTCGGGCAAGGACTGGCAGGTGGAGCGGCTCGGGCCGCGTCCCCCGGTCCGGGTCAGGGTCCGCCCCGGCACGCTCGGGCAGTCAGGCGCGCCAGGGCAGGCCGGACCGCCGCGGCGGCGCGAGTTCAGGGCGGAGGAGCTCGGCAGGGGCTACGCGCTGCGGGTGCCGTTCTCGGCGATCAAGGGGGTGAGCGAGGCGGAGGTCGAGCGCATGGTCGCCGGCCGGCCGTACACGTCGCTCGCGGACTTCTGGGACCGCGCCCGCCCGTCGCGCCCGATCGTCGAGCGGATCGTCCAGGTGGGCGGGCTGGACACGCTGCACGACCTGCGTCCTGGCGGCCCGCGCTGGCGGCCCGGCCGGCTCACCCGCCGCGACCTGATCGCCCAGGTGGGCACGCTCGACCGCGCCTCCACCTCGGGCATCCGCACCGCCAGGCGCTCCAGGCGCTACGTCCCGCCGGCCGCCCGGCCCGGCCCGGTCGTGAGCGAGACGCCGGCGGTGCAGCTCCCCCTGGGGTTCGGCGAACACGTCCCGCCGGGCGAGCTGCCCGAGATGACCGAGGCCGAGATGGTCGAGGCCGAGCTGGAGATCCTCGGCATCGACATCAGCCGCCACGTCATCAGCTTCCACGACGAGCTCCTCGACGCCATCGGGGTCGTGCGCGCCAGGGACCTGCTGTCCCAGCGCAACGGCGCCGAGGTGCTGGTCGCCGGGGTCAAGGTGGCCACCCAGACGCCGGCCGTACGGTCGGGCCAGCGGGTCATCTTCACCACCCTCGACGACTCGACGGGGCCGGTCGACCTGACGTTCTTCGAGTCGGTCCAGGGCTGGTGCGCGGCGACGGTGTTCGGCGCGTGGCTCATGGTCGCCCGGGGCGTGGTCCGGCGCACGGGCGCCAGAGCGGTCTCGATCCGCGCGCTCGACTGCTGGGACCTGGCCCGTCTCGACGCGCTCTGGAGGTCGGACGGCGTCGAGGCGGTGCGTGAGGTCCTGGCGCGGGCCTCCGGCGAGCGGGGCTCCGACGGCCGCGGCGTCGGCGGGCGGCCGATCGAGTACGCCAACGGCTTCAGACTCTCGCCCTACTCCGACCTCGGTCCCGCCATCGTGGAGCCGCCGCGCAGGCTGTGGCACGCCAGCCCGGGCAGCTCCGGCCCCACAGCGGCCTGACCTGCCCCGCTCCGCCTGACCCGGGCACTGCCCCGCCTGCACGCACCGGCCCGTCTCACCAGCCCGGTGGTCCCGGGCCGTCTCAGCCGGGCTGGCCGATCGGGGCCGACTCGGCGGCGGGCGGCG
>NZ_QNFZ01000138.1 GCF_003313395.1 Nonomuraea lactucae
CCCGCGGCACCGGCCCCCACGCCACCAGCCGCACCCGGATCCGCCGCCGCGCCACCCCCTGCCGCGGACGCAGGATCCGCGGCAGCGTCGCCCCCTCGTGCGGACGCAGGATCCGCCGCCGCGTCGCCCCCCGGCCCGTGACCACCCCCCACGTCCACCACCGGGCCGGACGGCGCCGTGTCCGCCACCTGGTCTGCCAGTGGGCAGGCGCTGAGCACGGCGGCGCGGTGGAGGCAGCGGGGTGCCAGGAGGCAGCTGCACCGCGCCTGGCCCTCTTCGACGATCGCGCCGGACTCCCCCGGCGTGAGCGTGACAAGGGCGTCCTCGCCACAGCTGATCTCGATGCCCTCGCCGCCGACGGCGACGGGCCTGGCGGCGTACTGTTCGATCGCGGCGTCCAGCTTCTTCCGGAGCCGGGACGTGAGGGCCTCGACGGCCGCGGCGACCACGTTCGGCGCCACAGGCGGAAGCCCGGCCGTCGGACCGCCGGCCGGTGCGGCGGTGTCGGCGGGATCGTTCGCTCTGGTGGTCGTCACGAGGTCTCTCCGCGGAGGCGGTCGCCCACCCAGCGGGCCAGGGCGAGGGGGCTGAGTGCGGCGACGGGCATGCCGGCCGCGACGAGCTGCTGGGCGATGGGGATGGAATAGCGGGGTGCGCCCCTGTCGTCCAGGGCGGCGCAGCCCAGCAGGTGCACGCCGGATGCGGCGAGCGAGCGGACCTCGCCGAGCAGGCCCCCGATGGGGTTGCCCTCCTCGAAGTCGCTGACGACCACGACCAGCGTGCGGCTCGGCACGGTGACCAGCGAGCGGGCGTGGGCGAGCCCGGCGGCGATGTGCGTCCCGCCGCCCACCCGTACTTCGAGCAGGAGGGACAGAGGGTCGGCGACCCTGTCGGTCAGGTCGATCACCCGCGTGGAGAACGACAGGAAGTGGGTGGAGAGCGTGGGCACGCCCGCCAGCACCGCGGCGGTCAGCGCCGACCACACCACCGACGCCTCCATCGAACCCGACACGTCGACCACGAGGACCAGCCGCCAGGCGGCCTCCCGGCGGGCCCGCGTGCTGAACACCGGCCGTTCCGGCACTACCACGAGACGGCCGTCGTCCAGCCGGCGCGTGTGGGACAGGTTGGCGCGCAGGGTACGCGGCAGGTCGAGCCGCCCGCCCGGGCGGCGCGTGGGGCGCGGCGTCGCCAGCCCGGTCATGGCGGGGCGCAACCGGGTCGCGAGCTCCCGGGTGAGCTCCGCCACCAGACGCCTGACGAGCGGCCGGAGCTTGGCAAGTTGCTGCTCGGGCAGGCCACCCGCCAGCGACAGCACAGAGGTCAGCAGCTCGACGGACGGCCGTACCGCGGCCGGGTCGATCACGGAGAGCACGTCGGTCCGCCCGGCGTCGGCCGCCCGGGCCAGCACCTCCTCGCGCACGTCGGCCCCGAAGAGCGCGTCGAGCTCCTCCGCCCACTCGCGGGCCGTGGGGAAGGAGTCCCCCTGGCCGCCGGAGTCACCGCCCGCCTCGCAGCCGTGCCCGAAGTCGTTCGCGCCCTCACCGCGGCCCGCTCCGTACAGCTCGTCGAGCGCCCGCGCGTAGGAGCGGGCACCTGACGGCAGCCGCTCGGTCTCCCGTCCGAGCAGCAGCCGCCACCGATCTGCCGGCGCGAACCTCCGCGAGGCGACCGGTCTCTCGGCCGGCGGATGCGGCAGGGTCTGGGAGCCCGGCAGAAGAGCCTGGGGGGCGGACACCTCGCCATCCGGGACTCCCCGGCCCTCGGCCGTCACACCGCCGTCCCCGGGGTCTGGCACGGCGGATGACGCGCCGGCCAACCCGGCAGTGCCCACGCCGGCCAACCCGGCGGGGCCAAGGAGGCCGAGCGCCTGGACGGCGGCGAGCCCGGCGGAGTCGGCGGCGGTCCAGAGGGCGAACAGTGCCGGCGGCACGCTCAGCGCCATATCCAGCCTGTCTCCGAGCCGCTCGGACACGGTCGCCAGCAACCGCGTACGTCCGGCCGGCGTCAGGGTGTCGAACCCGCCGCGCAACGCCGGCAGCCGGTCGAGGAACTCCTTGTCCGCCAGCCCGTCGACGCGGTCCATCAGCGGGGCGAGAGCCGCCGGCGCCGACTGGAGCAGCGGACCCGCCGCGGCGAGCACGCCGGTCAGCCTCCGGCTCAGGTGTCGACGGGCGCCGGGATCGGTGGCGGTGTCCACCCATCCGGCGGCGCGGGCGCCCAGAACGTCCGAACCGTCCAGGTCGAGCAGGACACGAGCGGCTAGGGCGGCCCCCTGCATGAGCGGAGAGGCGGTGCGCGCGAGGGTGGCCAGGGTGTCGTCCATCCGCAGCCCCAGCCGGTCCTCGCCGGTCCGGGTGGCGAGCGCGACCAGCGCGGCCGCGTCCTCCGGCCGGTCGCTGCCGGCCAGCCCCGGCAGCGCG
>NZ_QNFZ01000144.1 GCF_003313395.1 Nonomuraea lactucae
CCGCGCGGGCGCTGGCCGACGCGGTGACCGCGGCCCGGCTCAGCGTGGAGGCCCTGACGGCGGACAGCCCGGCGGAGGCGGACCAGGCGGCGAGCCGCTCGGCCTGGGCGTGCCCGCGCGGGGTCAGCTCGACGTCGCTGAGCCCGGCGTAGCGGTTCTCGGCGTGCCAGACGGTCTCGCCATGGCGTACGAGCACGAGCGTGGTCATCGTGAGGTCCTCTCCCGGGGGCCTGGGCGGGGGGTCACTTGATGCCGAGCTCGGCGCAGTCCTCGGCGTACTCGCCCGTGCAGGCGTCCGAGGCCTTCATGATCCCGCTCCTGAACAGCACCTCGTTGATGTTCTTCCTGGTCACGACGGTGGGGACGAACAGCTCCGCCGGGGTCTCGTACAGCATGGTCATGCCGGGCGGCCTCTCGCCCCGCATGAACTCGTAGGCCACGTTCGCCGAGGCCTCGGCCACGACCTTGATCGGCTTGGAGATGGTGTTGTACTGCTCGCCCGCGATGATGCGCTGCGCCGCGTCCAGCTCGGCGTCGTTGCCGGTGACCGGCGGCACCCTCACGCCCGCCTTCTTGAACGCGGCGATGGCGCCGCCACCGGTGCCGTCGTTGGCCGCCACCACCCCCGCGATCTTGTCGCCGAAGCGGGGGATCTGGAGGCTGACCCAGCTCTGGGCCTTCTCCGGGCGCCAGCCGGGGGTGTCGTACTCGGCCAGCCGCCGGAAGCCGCTCGGGCCGATCACGTCGTTGACCCCCTTCCTGAGCTGGGCGGCGGCGGAGTCCTTGGGGGACCCGTTGACCTGTAGCAGCCCGCCCAGGGCGCCCCGCTGCTTGAGGTGGTCGACGAGCGACTGGGCGATCATGGCGCCGATCTTCTCATTGTCGAACGAGACGTAGTAGTCGGCGGGCACGGAGGTGACCAGGCGGTCATAGGCGATGACCGGCACTCCCCGCGCCTGGGCCCACTTGACGATGACCCCCGCGGCGGCCGAGTCGACCGGGTCGAGGACGAGGGCTTTGACGCCCTCCGCCAGCGTCGAACGGGCCTGCCGCTGCTGCGTGGCATCGTCGGCCTCGGCGTTGTGGTAGATGACCGTGCAGCTCGGGCAGAGCCGCTTCATCCGGGCCTCGAACAGCGGTTTGTCGGCGAGATCGTACCTGGTCGAGGCACGGTCGGGCATGAGGAAGGCCACCTTGGCGTTCTCCACGCCGCCGGCCGAGCCGGTGTCGCCGCCGCCCGCGCAGCCCCCCAGGGCCGCGGTCGTCACGAGTGCCGCCGCGGCGGACACGGAGTTCCGCTTCTTCGCACCGTTCACGGGATCTTCCTCACCTCGCGCCCCCTTCTCCCCGAAATGCCACAGACGGACCTGTTCACACCTGGGGGCCCGTGCCGTGGTGCGCTTCGGGCGCGGGACCGCCGGTCAGGGCGGCAGTTCGCCCGAGCCCCGGGGCACGATCCGCACCGGCAGCCTCAGGTGCTCCGCCGGGCCGCTCTCGCCCGAAAGGCGGCGGAACAGCAGCTCCGCGGCGATCCTGCCCATCCCGAAGGGGTCCTGCGCCACCACGGTCACGCCCGGCCGGAGCAGGTCGGCCAGCTCGAAGTCGTCGAACCCGATCAGCGCCATCGGCCGCCCCGCCAGTGCGCGCAGCGCGGTCACCGTGAGCCTGCCGTTCCCCGTGAACAGGGCGGTGGGCGGCTCGTCGAGGGCGAGCATGCGATCCAGGTCCGCCCGCACCCCCTCCGGCGACGGCACCCGCATCGAGACGAGGCGCTCGTCGAACAGCCGCCCCATCGTGTCGCGGTAGCCGTGCAGCCTCCGCGCGGCGGTGAAGATCGACGGCCGGTCGCCGAGGAACGCGATCCGGCGATGCCCGTGGGAGAGGAGGTGGCGGGTGGCCAGCCGGGCGCCGCCCGCGTTGTCGCAGAGCACGGTGTCCACGTCCAGGCCGGGCCCCGGCGGCCGGTCCACGAACACGGCCGGCGTGCCCGCCTCCAGCTCGGGCCGCAGGAACGAGTGGTCCTCCCCGGCGGGCACCACGATCAGCCCGTCCACCCGGCGCGCGCAGAACGTGAGCACCAGCTCGCGCTCCCTGGCCGGCTCCTCGCTGGACGAGCCGCTCAGCAGCAGGCAGCCGCGGCTGATCGCCACGTCCTCCACCGCGCGGCTCAGCGTCGAGTAGAACGGGTCGGCGACGTCCTCGATGACCAGGCCGACGGTCGACGTCCGCCCCCTGCGCAGCACCCGCGCGCTCTCGTTGCGGCTGTAGCCCAGCCTCGTGATGGCCTCGCGCACCCGCTCCGCGGTGGCGGGGTTTACGCCAGGCTCGCCGTTGACGACCCTTGACACGGTTTTGAGCGCCACGCCCGCGACGGAGGCGACGTCCTTCATCGTCGGTCTCACGCCTGGATCATGTCCCATGTCGAACGTATAGACAACGTTGTCACACCATATGTCAGCGTAAGTGATGCTTGCCCCGCCCGCCGGTCCGCCTGATACCTTAGGTAAGGCTTACCTATGGCAGCGGGGGAAGGGGCTTCCGGCGTGGTGACCGAGGTGCTCGACCGGGTGGCCGCCGAGCGCGGCGGGGTGATCGGGCTGGAGCCCGGCCTGACCGTCTCGCCCGACGACAGCTGGACACCCGCCGCCGAGCTGGTCCGCCCGCCGTACACGCTGCTGGGGGAGCTGGTCGGCGAGACGGCCGCCCGCTGGAACGCGCCCCGCCACGTGGGGGCCACGCTGTTCTGGAAGACCTACACCTACTGGCACACGATGCCGATGGCGCTCGGCTGGGCGCTGGACGCGCCCGTCCCGCTCATGCCGCTCGCCGACACCTACTTTAAGGTGTCGGAGGCCGGGGTGACGATCGCCGCCTCCCGGCTGCGCTGGGGCGCGGGCGCCGCCGCCATCCGCGAGGGGCTCGCCGAGTCGCAGGAGCCCCTGGTACGCGTCATCAGCGCGATGGCGAAGGTGAGCGAGCGAAACCTCTGGGGATCGACCGCGGAGGCGCTCGCCCACCCGCTGACCGGCGTGGTCCCCGGCGACTACATGGAGCTGCTGAGGGAGGTCGGCCGGCCCGTCGACGGGCTGATCGAGCCCGCCGAGGGGGGATACTTCCGCAGGACCTGCTGCCTGTGGGTCACGTTGCCCGAGGTGGAGCCCTGCGGAAGCTGCTGCGTGCTCAGGCCACGGCGTCGTCCATAGGCCGCAGTCCCGAGCCGTCGGCGGGCCGCGCCGCGCCGCCGTCCTGGGGGAGCGGCACGGCGTCGTCCAGGGGCCGCAGCTCGTCGGCGTAGCTGACCGAGACGCGGCGCATCACGCCCGTGCCGTCGATCGAGTACTGGCCGAGCCGCCACAGCGGCGGCGAGTAGGCGTGGATCGAGACGCTGCCGTCCACGGCCCCGGTGAGCCGGTGGATGTGGTCCGGCCCGAACGAGAACGACTGGCCCTCGGTCACCACCGTTTCCAGGTGCTCGCCGCCGATGCGCGGATTGCACTCCAGCAGCGTCCCCCGCACCACGTGCACCGCTCCCGAGGAGATGTCGTGGTCGTGCCAGCCGGTGTCGTCCTCGGGCCGCCAGCACAGCAGCCAGACGTCGACGTACGCGTCCCGGTAGAGCGAGGCGTAGTGGCGCCCGCCCTCCTCGGGGAAGTCCACGTGCTCCGCCCATTCCTCCGGGTGGGTGGCCAGGTCGTTCACCAGGTCGCGCAGCTCGCGCCTGTCGAGCGTGCGCTCCGGGAGCCGCGCACAGGCGCCCCCGTCCTGGATCAGTTGGCTGCCGCCGTGTTCGATGGCGCGCTCGCCGGTCTCGGTCACGTTCGAGTCTCCTTTCTGCCGAGTAGACGACGGGGGTTGGTGACCCGGATGGCGTGCGCGGCGGCCTCGCCGAGTCCGGGGTCGGGTGCGGTGGCGTAGGGGGCGTCCGAGCCGTTGACGACGACGTCGACGCCCAGCTCGCGGACGATCGCGTCGATCGCGCGCGGGCCGTAGGAGGAGGTCTCCACGTAGAAGCCGGGGTCGACCAGGCCGCGGCCGGTGCCGCCCCGGGCGATCAGCCGTTCGGAGTGGAGCGGGGCCAGGCCCGCCAGCAGCGCGAAGCACACGCGCAGCCTCGGGTGCCGGGGGCGGACCACGGCGTGGAAGTAGTGCCAGGACGCGTGCATCTGCTGCACGTACGGCACGAGCGCGGGCCACCACGGCGGCGTGCCCGCCCGGGGCTCCGGCGCGGCGGGGCCGGGGTGGACGAACAGCGGCAGGTCGCGCTCGGTGAGCACCCCGAGGAGCCGGTCGTCCGGAACGGCCGTGGCGGGGATCTGGAGCCCGGCGAAGCCCCGGTCGAGGTCCTTGGCCAGGCGCTCGGGTTCGGGGTCGCTGTGGCAGGTGGCGGCCCAGGCCCCGAACGGCTCGCCCAGGCCGAGCGCGCCCTCGTGGTAGGCGTCGAGGACCGGCCAGGACTCCTCGGGAGGCAGGAACTCGATGCCGAGCGGGCTGGAGAGCGAGACCAGGGCCACCTCCAGGCCCGTGGTGTCGCGGGTCTCGTGGTCGGCGGGATCGACCTCGTAGGGGGGTTCGCCGTCGAGGAGCAGGGTCCAGCCGTCGAGGCGCGGCGGCGACGTGCGGGCGCGCAGCGCTTCGACGAACGAGCGGGTCCACACGTGCTGGTGCACGTCGATGGTCACGGAAGCCCTCCTCCCTGTATTTCCTACTGACTTTATCGGTTAGATGGCCGTTGTGCTGAATCCGTTCGGTGAAGCGATTCAGTGATACGGTTCAGTGAACCGCTTCACCCCGGTTCGTGTCAACGCGGTCGCGGTGCCGTAACGCTCGCTTTCCCGATTGTGTCGGCGCGACGCAATAGGCTGGCTCAATGCCCCGGAAGAGAGCGACGATCCGGGAAGTGGCCCAGGCGACGGGGCTCTCCCCGGCGGCCGTTTCCTACGCGCTGCGCGGCCTTCAGGTCTCCGAGGAGACCATGGAGCGGGTCCGCGCCGCCGCAGCCGAGCTCGGCTACGAGGCCGACCCCATCGCCAGGGCGCTGGCCAGCGGGCGCACCGGCATGATCGGGCTGCTCTGCGGCTCCCTCGAAGACTTCTGGCAGCAGTCCCTGGCCGTCGGCATCAGCAGGGGCCTGCGCGAGAAGGACCGCTACGCGCTGATCGTCGACGCCGTGGGCGATCCGGCCCGCGAGCGGGTGCTGGCCCAGCAGCTACGCGACCAGCGCGTCGACGGCATGATCGTGCAGCCGCTCGACCCGGCGGCGGCCTTCTGGCCCGAGCTGTGCGAGTCCGTGCCCGTCGTGGCGATCGGCGACTCCCTGCCCGGCACCGCGGCCGAGGTCGTCTTCGACAACCGGCGCGGCGTCACGCTCGCGCTCGAGCACCTCCAGGGGCTGGGGCACCGGCGCGTCGCCGTCCTCACCCCGACCTGGACCAGCACCCCCGACCGGCCCGCCGACGTCCACGTCACGGCCGAGGCCGACCGCCTCGGGCTCGACATCACCGTGGCCACCGCCTCCCACGGGCTCGCGGCGGCCACGCGAGCCGCCCACCAGGTCCTTCACGACGTCCGGCCGAGCGCCGTGTTCTGCTTCGCCGACTCGATCGCCTACGGGGTCTACGCGGCGGCGGCGGAGCTGGGTCTGTCGATCCCCGGCGACGTGTCGGTCCTGGGATACGACGACCACCCCATGTCGGGACTCCTCACGCCGGGCCTCACCACCGTCGACTGGGACATCGACGGCATCATGCGGGCCGCCGTCCGCCTGGTGACGGCGGCGGCCGACGGCAGCGCCCGCCGCCGGCGCGTCGTCCAGCAACCCACGCTGCGCGAACGCGGCTCGGTCAGCCCGCCC
>NZ_QNFZ01000146.1 GCF_003313395.1 Nonomuraea lactucae
CGCAGGGCGTGGAGCCCCAGCCGCTCGCGCGACCCGAGCAGGCCGGGCAGCCGGTGCGTCCCGAGTTCGTGATGCCCTGGGCGCCCGAACCCGCTCCCGTGTACCACCAGGCGCCGTCCGAGCAGCCCCCGCCGCCGCGCAGCCCGCGGGCGTGGGTGGTGATCGCGAGCCTGCTCGTGCTCGTGGTGCTCGCCCTCATCGCCGGGCTGGCCGTGACCGGGATGGCCGCGCCGACCGGCACGGCCCCGGTGGCCGGCGGCGTCGCCTCGCCGTGGCTGCTGCTCGTGCTGTTCGTCGTCGTGGTCGCCGCGATCGTCGGCGCCGGACTCGCGGTGGTCGCCGTCAAGGGGCTGCGCTCGGCCCAGGCCAAGGCCGAACGCGAACGCGACGAGGCCCACGCCCGCGCCCAGTTGCTGGCCGCCGCCATGGACCCCGACACGGCCATGCGGCTGCTCGGCTACGACGGCAAGAACCCCGGCGGAAGGAACTGACTCGGGACGACCGATCACGCGTACCCCTGAACCGGCCCCCGCCCGGCTCACGTCGTACATACGTGAACCGACTCGTCGTGATCCTCGCCGCGTCCGTCGCCCTGACCGGGTGCGGCCTCGCGGAGCCCCGCACCTGCACGGGCATCGGCACCCCGGTCGGCGTCGGCGTGACCGTCGAGCCGCCGCTGGCGGCCGAGGCGCGGGAGGTCGCCATGGAGGTCTGCTGGGACGGCGCCTGCCGGAAGCCGCGCCTGGAGCTCTTCCCCGACACGCGCGCCGGGCAGCAGACCTGCGCCGGGGACACCTGCTCGGTCACGGCGGTGCCGCTGGCGAGCAAGTCGGGGTTCGGCGACGTCGCCGGGCTGCCCAAGCGGCCGGTCGAAGTCCGGCTCACCCTGTACGGCGCGCGGCGCGAGAAGCTCCTGGACACCACCGCCCAGGTCACTCCCAAGGGCCGCTTCCCGAACGGCCCCGGCTGCGGGGAGGGCGGTCCCAACGCCAGGATCCTGGTCCAGGGCACCGGGACGATTCGTCCGCTCGATTAACACGACGTTCACATCCGGGCAAAAACTGGGAAACGGTCATCCGGAAGACTCGGCGCGGCTGAAAAACCCCTGAAAGGACCGGGTTGTGACCTACAAGGCTGAGTACATCTGGATCGACGGCACCGAGCCGACCGCTCTGCTGCGTTCCAAGACGAAGATCCTCGCCGATGGCGTCGAGCCGCCGGTGTGGGGCTTCGACGGCTCCAGCACAAACCAGGCCGAGGGCCACTCCTCCGACCGGGTGCTCCGGCCCGTCCTCACCTGTCCCGACCCGATCCGCGGCGGTGACAACGTGCTGGTTCTGTGCGAGGTCGAGGAGATCGACGGCACGCCGCACGTGAGCAACACCCGCGCCCTGCTGCGCCCGATCGCCGAGCAGTACGCCGAGCAGGAGTCGTGGTTCGGCATCGAGCAGGAGTACACCTTCTTCAAGGGCAGCCGCCCGCTCGGCTTCCCCGACGGCGGCTTCCCCGCCCCGCAGGGCCACTACTACTGCGGTGTGGGCGCCGAGGCCGTGTTCGGCCGCGAGATCGTCGAGCTCCACCTCGACCGCTGCATCGCCGCCGGCCTGAAGATCTCCGGCATCAACGCCGAGGTCATGCCCGGCCAGTGGGAGTTCCAGATCGGCCCGGCGGGCCCCGTCGAGGCCGGCGACCACCTCTGGCTCGCCCGCTACCTGCTCTACCGGACGGCCGAGGAGTCCGGCGTGGAGGCCACGCTCGACCCCAAGCCCGCCCGCGGCGACTGGAACGGCGCCGGCGCGCACACCAACTTCTCCACCAAGGCCATGCGCGAGGGCTACGACGCCATCATCACCGCCTGCGAGGCGCTCGGCGAGGGCGACAAGCCGATGGAGCACGTCACCCAGTACGGCTCCGACATCGAGTCCCGCCTCACCGGCCACCACGAGACCGCCCCGTGGAACAAGTACAGCTACGGCGTGTCCCACCGCGGCGCCTCCGTCCGCATCCCGTGGCAGGTCGAGGTGGAGAAGAAGGGCTACATCGAGGACCGCCGTCCCAACGCCAACGTCGACCCGTACGTGGTCACCCGCCTGCTGGTGAACACCTGCTGCGCGGCCCTGGAGAAGGCCGGCCAGGTCTGATCGGCCGGCCACGTCTGATCAACCCGACCTGACCAGGACCGGCTGAGGGCCAGGACGGGCTGAGGGAACGCGGGCACCCCCGATGGGGCCCGCGTTCCCCTTTTTCTTCCCTGTTCTTCTTCCCTGAGCCTGCCGCAACTGCGAACTGTCGCACCGTGACTGCGTTACGTAGTCGTGGCGCGGCCATGCTCGCACCTCGCCACCGGCCCCAGCCGCCCACGCCGCTCGGCCGAAGGGCGTTCTTCCCCTTGCGGAGGAAAGGTCTTAGATCCGGAAGGAAAGATCCGGTGTGATGTCGGCCACATCCATCTGCGCCTTCTGGAGGCGTCCGGAGTGGTCCCAGTTCATCGCCTGCCAGCGGGTGAACTGGTCGAGCACCCACATGCCCGACTGGCGGCTGCCGTTGCCCGACTTGCCGTTGCCGCCGAACGGCAGGTGCGCCTCGGCCCCCGACGTCGAGTTGTTGACGCTCACCATCCCGGCGGAGACGCCCTCGCGGAAGCGGAAGGCGTTCGCGGCGTCGGTCGTGTAGATCGAGCTGGACAGGCCGTAGCCAGGCAGGTTGGCCAGCGCGACGGCCTCGTCCAGGGTGCGGAACGTCGTCACGCCGACGATCGGCCCGAACGTCTCCTCCAGGAACAGCCGGTCGGAGGAGCGCACGCCGTCCACGACGACGGGGTGGTAGTAGAGCCCGCCCTCGCCGGTGAAGCCCTCGCGCGGGCTGTCCCCGGTGATCCTCCCGGTCTCGCCCGTCACCACCCGGTGGTGGGGCTCGATCCAGGTCAGGTACTCCTCGTACCGGTCGGCGAACTTCTGGTCGAGCAGCGGGCCCGCCAGCACGTCCTCGCCGGGCTCGCCGATCCTGGCCTCCCGCACGGCCCGCGTGAACCGCTCGACGAACTCGTCGTGGACGCTCTCGTGCACGATCACCGTGCCCAGGCTGGTGCAGCGCTGCCCGGCCGTGCCGAACCCGGAGAACAGCGCCCCCTCCACGGCCAGGTCGAGGTCCGCGTCCGGCATGATCACCATCGGGTTCTTGCCGCCCAGCTCCAGGCAGGCCGACTGCAGGTGCCGCCCGGCGAGCTCGCCCACCTTCCGGCCCACATCGCTCGACCCGGTGAACCCGATCTTGTGTACGGTGCCCTCCTCCAGCGCCCGCTCCAGGCCCCGGAACGTCTCGGCGCCGTCGGCGAACACCACGTTGAGCACCCCGTCGGGCAGCCCGGCGGCGGCGAACAGCTGGTAGAGGGCGTGCCCGGAGGCGGCGGCGTACTCGGCGGGCTTCCACACCACGGCGTTGCCGCACAGCAGCGCCGGCACCAGGTACCAGGACGGCACCGCGACCGGGAAGTTGCCCGCGGTGATCACCGCCGCCACGCCCACCGGGTTGCGGAAGGTGAACAGGTTCTTGTCCGGCATCTCCGACGGCACCGTCTGCCCGTACAGCCGGCGTCCCTCACCGAGGAAGAAGTCGCACGTGTCGACGATCTCGCGCACCTCGCCCAGCGCCTCGGCGTACGGCTTGCCGATCTCCTCGGTCACCAGCCGGGCCAGCCGCTCGGTGTTGGCCTCCACCAGCCGCCCGATCGACGCGATCACCCGCCCGCGCACCGGCGGCGGCACCTCGGCCCACTCCCGCTGCGCCTCCTTCGCCGTGCGGCAGGCGGCGGCGAAGGTGTCGGCGTCGGCCATCCCGACGGCGGCCACGACCTCGCTGGTGCGCGCGGGGTTGGTCGACTGGTAGGTGCTGGCGCTGGCGGCGTCCTTGCCACCCACAACGGAGACGATCTGACGGGTCACCGGTGCCCTCCTCGTAGTTCCTTCGCCCAGACAATCATCTCCCCGGAAATTTCCCAACCCGACCCCGACGGCACGGCTTTCACCCGGCCGCGTCGTCTGGCGGCCCTGGATATTCCCGGCGAGACTGCCGTTCTCCGTCTGTTTCTCCTTTGCGCTGATCTACGGCTGGAGGGTCAGGCATCGAATGGGGGTGGGAACCCTCCGATGATGGTCAGCTCGGTGGACACCGGCCGGGCGGGGCACGAAAACTTGGACGTCCGGAAGGGCACACGACCACTTGGCAGAGAGGAGGAGGACATGCACCGAAGATCGCGCTCCATGCTCGTGGGCTCGCTCCTGGTCGCCGCGTTCTTCTATGGCTCAGCTCAGGTGTCCGAAGCCTCAGCCGGCACCGGTCAGCAGCCGGTGCCGCGGCTCACGACGAGTGATCAGTTCGTCGCCAGACCGTGCGGCGTCATCCTCGACGCGCAGAAGAGGACGAGATGCTTCGCCAAGCAGGTCAGGGAGCGTCGCCTTCGTCATCTTCAGGACGATGACATCCGCAGGTTCCGCCGTGACAGAGACCGTCACAGAGACCACCACCGACCCTAGAAGTCGCGTGAACCAGCTGCCGTCCGGACCGCGAGGTCCGGGCGGCTTTCCACACCCGGTGGGGAGGAGAAGGATCCATGGACGCTCACGTCCTGGAGGCGGCGGCCGCCCTCCGCCTGATCGACGCCGACCTGGCCGCCGCCCGCATGCAGATGGCCCTCTCGCTGGGCTGGCACATCGTCATCGCCTGTTTCGGCGTCGGGATGCCCGCCATCACGCTCCTGGCCGAATGGCGCGGCCACCGCACCGGTGACGACCACTACCGCCTGCTGGCCCGGCGGTGGGCGCGGGCCATGGGCGTGCTGTTCGCCGTGGGCGCGGTGTCGGGCACCATCCTGTCGTTCGAGATGGGGCTGCTGTGGCCGGGGCTCATGGGCACGTTCGGCGAGGTGATCGGGCTGCCGTTCTCCCTGGAGGGCATCGCGTTCTTCATCGAGGCCATCTTCCTGGGGATCTACCTGTACGCCTGGGACCGGCTGCCGCCGGTGAAGCACATGCTGTCCGGGATTCCCATCGTGCTCGCGGGGGTGGCCAGCGCGTTCTTCGTCGTCACGGCCAACGCCTGGATGCAGCAGCCGACGGGTTTCCTGCTCCGGGACGGCCGGGTGGTGGCGGTGGACCCGTGGGCGGCGATGTTCAACCCGGCCACGCCGCCGCAGACCGTGCACATGATCCTGGCGGCGTTCATGGTGGCGGGGTTCGGGATGGCGAGCGTGTACGCCGTCGCGATGCTGCGCGGGCGGCGCGACCGCTACCACCGGCTGGGCCTGCTGCTGCCGCTCACCGTGGCGGCGATCGTCACCCCGGCGCAGATCGGGGTGGGCGACTGGGCCGCGCACTTCGTCGCGGACTTCCAGCCGGTCAAGCTCGCCGCGATGGAGGGCGTGTTCAGGACCGGCCGCGGGGTGCCGCTGCACCTCGGTGGCGTCGTGGTCGACGGGGAGATGCGGTACGCCGTGGAGATACCGCACGGGCTGTCGCTGCTGGCCCGGTGGGACCCGGACGCCGTGGTCCAGGGGCTGGACCAGGTGCCGCCCGGTGACTGGCCGCCGGTCAACGTGGTGCACTGGGCGTTCCAGGTGATGGTCGGAGTGGGGTTCGCGCTGCTGGGGCTGGCGGCGTGGCTGGGGGTGGCCTGGTGGCGGCGGCGCGAGCCGCCCCGTTCCAGGTGGTTCCTGCGCGCGGCGGCGCTGTCAGGGGCGGCGGCGGCGCTGGCGCTGGAGGCGGGCTGGATCGTGACCGAGGTGGGACGCCAGCCGTGGATCGTGTTCGGCGTCATGCGCACCTCGGACGCGGTGAACCCGGCGCCGGGCCTGGTGTACGGGTTCGCGCTGGTGAGCGCCGTCTACGTGGTGCTGACGGTGGCGACGGTGCACGTGCTGCGCCGCCTGGCCCGTGACCTGCCGGTGCCGGTCGCCCCGCAGGAACGCGACGCCTCCGGCCACGAGGTCGTCTGATCATGCCGTTGCCGGAGATGCTGCTCGCGGTCATGTGGATCGGGCTGACCGCGTATGTCCTGTTCGGCGGCGCCGACTTCGGCGGAGGTGTGTGGGACCTGCTGGCGGGCGGGCCGGAGGGCGGCCGGCGGCAGCGGGAGCTGATCGAGCACTCGATCGGGCCGGTGTGGGAGGCCAACCACGTGTGGCTGATCTTCGTGATCGTGCTGTTGTGGACGGGCGTCCCGCCGGTGTTCGCCTCGGTCGCCTCCACCCTCTACATCCCGCTGACCCTCGCGGCGCTGGGCGTCATCGCCAGGGGCTCGGCGTTCGCCTTCCGGAAGGTCTCGACGGAGCTGTGGCAGCGGCGGCTGTTCGGCGCGGCGTTCGCGTTCTCCTCGGTGGTCACCCCGTTCTTCCTGGGCACGGTCGCCGGGGGCGTCGCCTCGGGGCGGGTGCCACCGGGCATCGCCGCGGGCGACCTGATCACCAGCTGGGCCAACCCCACCTCCGCGGTCGCCGGCGCGCTGGCCGTCGGCACCGCCGCCTACCTGGCCGCCGTGTACCTCACCCGCGACGCCCAGCGCACCGGCCAGGACGATCTGGCGGAGCAGTTCAGGCGGCGCGGCCTGGCGGCCGGTCTGGTGGTGGGCGTGCTGTCGGCCGCCGGGCTGATCGTGCTGCGTGCCGACGCGCCTCTCCTGTTCGCCGAGCTGGTCGCCGGGCGGGCCCTGCCGTTCCTGGTGCTGTCGGTGGCCGCGGGACTGGCCTCGCTGGCGCTGCTGTGGATCCGCGCCTACCTCGCGGTACGGGTGAGCGCGGCGCTCGCGGTCACGGGGCTGCTGTGGGGGTGGGGCGTGGGCCAGTATCCGGAGTTGCTGCCGGGGCTGACGGTCGAGGAGGCGGCGGCGAACGGCACCGTGCTGGCGGCGACCCTCGGCTCCCTGGCCGTCGGCGCGCTGTTGCTGCTGCCGTCGCTCTGGTGGCTGTACGCCACGTTCCAGCGCGAGCACGTCGGCGGCGAGCGCGCCGGGGGCGAGCACCCGGCCCGGGGCGGCCCGCGAGGCGAGTGAGCGGTCAGCGCGCCCGCTCGTCGATGAGCACGGCGAGGCCGTCCAGGATGCGCCGCAGGCCGAACTCCCACGCCTGATCCTGCCCACCGGACCGTGCGGCCGAGGAGAGCGCCGCGGTGAGAGCGGGAAAGCGTTCGCCGTGGGCCCGCATCAGCTCCCCGAGGAGCGCGCCGAGCTGCGCCTCGGGCGAGCCCGCCGGCCCGGCGGCGCGGGACTGCTCGGAGATGCCGCGCACATGCACGGCCAGCAGGACGGCGGCGTCCATCCGCTCGGCGCCGTCGAGGCCGGTGCCGTCCAGCGCGGAGACGGCCCGGTCTAGCCAGGACAGCTCCGCCGGGCCCATGATCCGCGGGCCGACGGTGGCCTCCAGCACCCACGGATGCCTGCCGAAGACCGCCAGCAGCGCCCGGGCCCACTCCTCCAACCGCTCCCGCCAGCCGCCCCCCCGCCCCTCGCCGGCCGGGGGCGGGCCGACCGCGGTGTCCACCATCAACGCGATCAGCTCCGCCTTGCCCGGCACGTACCGGTAGAGCGCCATCTTGGTGACGTCCAGCCGCGCCGCGACCCGCTGCATGGACACGGCGGGCAGGCTCTCCGCGTCGGCGATCTCGATCCCGGCCCGCGCGATGCGGCCCAGGTCGAGCGCCGGCTTCGGGCCGCGGGCCGGCCTGGGGTGTGGACCCCACAGGATGCGCACCGTCTCGGCGTGCTCGTCAGCCATTCCGCGCAGCCCCTCCCGCCTCCGGCCTTGCCGGGAACCTAAAACTGCGTCTATCGTACACAGTAATTAACTGTGTCCATTGGACACAGTGCTGCTGAAGGAAGGGATCCCCGTGAACCAGACCGTCCTCATCTCCGGCGCGAGCATCGCCGGTCCCGCGCTCGCCTGCTGGCTGGGGCGCTACGGCTTCAAGCCCACGGTCGTCGAGCTGGCCCCGGCGCTCCGCGAGGGCGGCCAGGCCGTCGACTTCCGCGGCGACACGCACCTGACCGTGCTGGAACGCATGGGCGTCCTCGCGGACCTGCGCCGGATCCAGACCGGCGGCAGCCCGATGCGCTTCGTGGCCGAGAACGGCCGCGTGCTGCTGGACCTGCCCGCCGAGTTCGCGGGCGGCGACGTGGAGGTGCTCCGCGGAGACCTCGTCCGGACCCTGCACCGGCACAGCCTCCCATGGACCGAGTACGTCTTCGGCGACTCGATCACCGGCCTGGCCGAAACCCCGTCGGGCGTGCGGGTGGAGTTCAGGCGTGGGGCGCCGCGCGAGTTCGGCCTCGTGATCGGGGCGGACGGGCTGCACTCGCAGGTCCGCCGGCTCGCCTTCGGCCCCGAGGAGAGGTACGTGCGCCACCTGGGCTACTACGCCGCCACGTGGTCGCTGCCCAACCACCTCGGCCTCACCCGCGGCTCCATCGGCTACAACGCCCCGGGCCGGCTGGCCTCGATCGGCGCCGACGCCCGCGACCCCGGACGGGCGAGCGCCTTCGTCGTCTTCGCGGCGCCCGAGCTGTCGTACGACCGCCACGACGTCGACCAGCAGAAGCGGCTCATCGTGGACGCCTTCCGCGGCCTCGGCTGGGAGGTGCCCAGGCTGCTGGACTCCCTGCGCGAGGCGCCCGATCTGTACTTCGACTCCATCAGCCGGGCCGACGTGGACACCTGGTCCTCCGGGCGGATCGGCCTCGTCGGCGACGCCGCGTGCGGCGCCACGATCGGCGGCATGGGGACGGGCACCGCGGTGGTCGCCGCGTACGTGCTGGCCGGCGAGCTCGCGCGGGCCAGGGGCGACCACCGGGCCGCCTTCGGCAGGTACGAGAGCCTGATGCGCGGCTACGCCGAGGGCTGCCAGAAGGGCGGTGACCGCACCGGGAAGTTCCTCGCTCCGCGCACCGTGACCGGCATGCGCCTGCGCGACGGCCTGCTGTCCAGGCCCTTCCTCATGCGGTGGATGCTCAAGGAAGGGCAGAAGGTCAGCAGCATCGTGGACCTGCCCGACTATCCCGCCGAGCTCGGCCGCGTGGCCGGGTGACGGCGCAATTCCTTACAACATAAGCTATTCTGGCGCGGCAAACTCTTTACGACCTAAGGAGATCTCGTGCCCGAGGCCAGACTGCACGACGGAGCCGGCATCGAGGTGGAGGCGCACGGCAGCGGCCCGGCCCTGCTGCTGCCGGTCAACCCCCACCCCGCCGAAGGAGAGCAGGCCGACAGGATGCGCGAGTGGGGCGTGGACCCCGCCCTCGGCCGGTCCCTCATCGACGGGCTCAGCGACGTGTTCCGGGTGGTCGCGTTCGACTACGAGGGCCACGTCGAGAGCACGCCCAAGCCCGCCACCCTGACCCCCGCGAACGTCGCCGCCGACCTGCTCGCCGTGGCCGACGCGGCCGGAGCGGAGCGGTTCGCCTACTACGGCTACTCATGGCTGGCGCTCAGCGGGCTCCAGCTCGCCGTCCGCACCGACCGCCTGTCGGCGCTGGTCATGGGCGGGTTCCCGCCGCTCGGCGGGCCGTACGCGGAGATGCTCGCCGTCACCGCCGCGGCGCACGCGATGTCCGGGGCGGCCCAGGCCGTCCCCGCACCCGAGCCGAAGGCGGGAGAGGAGTTCGACTGGGATTCCGTGGAGGTGACGAGGACGCCCGAGCAGACCCGTCAGTACGTCACGCTCTACGAGGAGCTGCGCGGGTTCGACGACCGGGCCGCGCAGGCGTCGGTCGGCTGCCCGCGCCTGTGCTTCGCGGGCTCCGCCGACGTGATCGAGTACGGCGAACGCTGGGGCGGCGTGCGCGTCGACATCGCCGGCCCGGTGGTGACCCGGCGCGCCGAGCTGGAGGCGCTCGGCTGGGACGTGCGGGTGCTGGACGGCCTCGACCACACCGGAGCCATGCAGCCCGCGAACGTGCTGCCGATCCTGCGGCCCTGGCTCGCCGCCCGCCTGCTCGATCAGCGGTAGTAGCCCTCGACGGGGACGCGCGCCTCCTCGTACAGGAACGGACCTTCCAGACGCGCGCCGGCGGCCGGCGCGGGCGGCTTGAGGCCGGCGAGCTGCCCGGTGGACAGGGCGAACACCACGCGGCCAAGGAAGGAGCGTTCGATCGCGCCGGCGCACATGCCGCACGGCTGGCAGCTGGTGTACATCGTGGTCGCGGCGGCCACGTCCGGGGCCAGCTCGCGGCCTGCCCAGCGGGCCAGCTTCAGCTCCGGGTGCGCGGTGATGTCTCTGCCGGAGACGGTCGTGTTGCGCTCCTCGGCCAGCACGCCGCCGCCCGCGCCCACCAGCAGCGAGCCGAACGGCGGGTCACCGGCCGCGCGCGCCTCGGCGGCCAGCTCGATGGCCCGGCGCAGGAATCGTTCGTCGTCGGGTGTCATGGTTCCTCCGTCAGAGTGTCCAGATGGGCGGCCTGTGAGACGGCCGCGTCCCGCTGGCCGAGGGGCGGGGTGAGCCTGAGATCCGCAATGTCAGCCGGGTCCGCCCTGTGCGGGTTCGGCCGCTTCCGCGATTGGTACCGGGACGACAGCGGCGATCCTGCGTCCCCGGTTGGTGATGTAGGTGATGCGGCCCCGGACGGCGGCGTGGTTGAGGATGTCCGCGAACTGCTTGCGCGCGTCGGCGACGCTCATCTCTTCCGTTTCCATGCGGGTCAGTGTACGTGCAAGCATCTTCATGTATATGGATGTACAATTAGTGGGTGCAGCTCCGGTACAACTTCCGCCTCTACCCGACCGCCGGTCAGCGCCAGGCCCTGGCCAGAGCGTTCGGGTGTGCGCGGACGGTGTTCAACGACGGGCTGCGGGCGCGGCAGGATGCCCACGAGCAGGGCTTGCCATACATCTCGGACGGGGATCTGTCCAAGCTGGTGATCACGCGGGCGAAGGCGACGCCGGAACGCTCGTGGCTGGGCGAGGTCTCAGCCGTGGTCCTTCAGCAGGCGCTCGGCGACCTGAACAGCGCCTACCGCAACTTCTTCGCCTCGCTCGCCGGTAAGCGGAAGGGGCGCAAGGCGGCGCCCCCCCGGTTCCGTTCCCGCAAGGACAACCGGCAGGCCATCCGCTTCACCAAGAATGCCCGGTTCGCGATCACGGCGGGCGGCAGGCTGCGCCTGCCGAAGATCGGGGAGGTGCCGGTCCGCTGGTCCCGTTCACTGCCCTCGGACCCGTCCTCCGTGACCGTGGTCAAAGACGCGGCGGGCCGGTACTTCGCCTCGTTCGTCGTCGAGACGGGCGAGGAGCCGTTGCCCGAGACGGCGGTGGAGGTCGGCATCGACCTCGGGCTGACCCACTTCGCCGTCCTGTCGGACGGGCGGAAGGTGGCCAACCCGCGCCTGCTGCGGCGTGCCGAACGCAGGTTACGCAAGGCGCACAAGGCGCTGTCCAGGAAAGAGAAAGGCTCGGCAAACCGGGCCAAAGCCGCACGCAAGGTTGCCAAGGCGCATGCCGGGGTGGCCGACACGCGCCGGGACTGGGCACACAAGCTCTCCACGCGGATCATCCGCGACAACCAAGCGGTGTACGTGGAGAATCTTGCCGTGTCCGGGCTGGGGCGCACACGTCTGGCCAAGAGCGTGCACGACGCGGGTTGGTCCCGGTTCGTCGGCATGCTGGAGTACAAGGCGAGGCGGTACGGCCGCGTCTTCGCGAGGATCGACCGGTTCTTCCCGTCGTCGAAGTTGTGCTCGGCGTGTGGAGCCTTGCGAGACAAGGTGCCGTTGAATACCCGGTCGTGGACCTGCTCGTGCGGGACATCCCACGATCGCGACATCAACGCCGCGATCAACATCTTGGCCGCTGGACGGGCGGACAAGTCAAACGCCTGTGGAGGGACCGTAAGACCCGCCGCGTAGCGGAGGGCAGGACCCGGCGAAGCAGGAAGCCATCAGAAGTGCCGCACACGCGGAACGGGCTGAATCTCCGGCCTTCAGGCTGGGGAGCGCGTCAAACGCTCAAGGTGGCGGCCGGCTCGATGAGCCACCTCGAACAGATCGTGGACGAGCTGGCCGAGTTCGGGGGCACCACGACGAATGTCGTCTACAGCCAGCCCCTGCCCTACCGCGGCCCCGTGCGCCCGTAGCGCTCACGCTGCTCCTCACCCCGTCCGGGTCCGCCTGCGACACCCGTCCGGGTGGCGCCTGCGACACCCCGTCCGGTGCGCCTGCGACGCGGCCCCGTGCGCCCGTAGCGGTCACCCGGCGACCGTGTCACCGGGTGAGCGGCCGCTCCGTCCGGCGGGGTGCCCGCTGAACAGGTCCCCGATCCTTACCTCCGCGGGTTCACGGTCCGGGCGCAGGCCGCGCCACGATGGGTGACGGAGCCGCCCGTCGCCCGTCAGCTCGGCGTACCGCACCTCGCCCACCAGCCGGGGCTCCACCCAGCGGGCGTCGCGGGCGTACTCGCGCGGCACCGGCACCCCGAAGGGCGAGCCCGGCCGTTCCAGCGGCGCCAGCTCCTGGTGGAGGGCCTCCAGCATGGCGTCGGTGAAGCCCGTGCCGACATGGCCCACGTACAGCAGCCGGCCGCCCTGATCGTACGCGCCGAGCAGCAGCGACCCGATCCGCCCGCCGCGCCGGCCCGCTCCCGGCTTCCAGCCGCCGATGACCACCTCGATGTGGGAGAAGTTCTTCACCTTCGTCCACTCCGGCCCGCGCCGCCCCGGCCGGTAGTGCGAGTCGCGGCGCTTGACCACCACGCCCTCCAGGCCGAGCGCGCGACTGGCGTCGAGCGCGGCGCGCGGGTCGCCGCGGAACGACACCGGCGTCTGCCAGCGGAAGCCGGGCGTGACCAGCCGTTCGAGGAGCTCGCGCCGCTCGTCGTACGGCAGGCGGACGACGCTGCGGTCGTCCACGTGCAGCACGTCGAAGATCATGTACGTGACGGGCACGGCCTTGACCAGCTCGGCCACCTTGGCGGGGCTGCGCTGGTGCATGCGGGGCGCGAGCGCGCCGAAGCTGGGCCGCCCCGCGTCGTCGAACGCCACGATCTCGCCGTCCAGCACGACGTCCCGCCCGCCCACCGCCCCCGCCATCGGGTACAGCTCCGGGTAGGCCAGGGTCACGTCCTTGGAGTTGCGCGACATGAGCCGCAGCGCCCCCGCCTCGACGTACGCCAGGCCGCGCACGCCGTCCCACTTCATCTCCGCGCTCCACAGGTGGTGCTGCGCGGGCGGAGGCAGGGTGCCGAGCTGGGCGAGCATCGGGTGGTACGTGGGCAGTCGCCCCATGCCCGTTGGCCTTCCCCGCCCCGCCCGGCCTACGGTCCGGCGCAGGTAGAGGACAGGACAAGTCCCGGCAATCCCGCGGGTCGCGCGCTGGGCATACCGCGGGTCGCCGATGCTAGGTCGAGAAGTCCGCGAAGTCGAAGCCCGGGGAGACGACGCAGCTCACCAGCACGGCCTCGTCCGCCGCCGGACGTGCGGACTGCCAGGCGCCCCCGGGAACCACCGCCTGCGGCACCTGCCCCTCCTCGACCAGCGGCCCCAGCGTGATCGTCTCGTCGCCCACCGTCAGAGACAGCGGCCCGCCGCGGTGCCACAGCCACACCTCGTCCGAACGGACCCGGTGCGGTATGGACTCCTCACCCGGCTGCAGCAGGAAGTAGATGCCGGTGGCGCTCACCCGCGGACCGGGATAGCCCTCCGGCCGGAACGTGACCGGAGCCCTCCAGGTCTCCCGGAACCAGCCGCCCTCCGGATGGGGGAGCAGGTCCAGAGCGCGGGCGACGGGCGGGCGCTCGACGAACCCGATCGGGGCGCCCGTGACGTCGCGCCGCAGGAAGCGGGTGCCGTCCAGGACCAGCTGGCCCGCCAGCCCGCTGGCCAGAGCTTCGGCCTCGTCGGCGACCTCGGTCGTCGGGCCGTCCGGATAGATCGTCAACTCCACATCGGGCAGTCTACGAGGGGAGAGCCGGATCGACGCACCGCGTAATGTCGGTCCGCGTGGCTAGTGTGACCAAGTGACCGAACGGTGGAGCCGTGACCAGGTGCTCGCCCTCGCCCCCGACACGCCGTCCCGGAGGGCGGCCCAGGGCGTCGCCGCGCCCGCCAGGTGGCCGGTGCGCGGGACGACGGGCACCGTGGTGTTCGGCGAGTGCGCAGGCAGCGGGGCCACGCCCTACCTCGCGTGCGTCGACCTGACCGAGCCCGCCTTCCGGTGCAGCTGCCCCAGCAGGAAGTTCCCTTGCAAGCACGCGCTCGGGCTGTTGCTGCTGTGGTCGGCCGGCGCCCTGCCCATCGCCGCGCCACCCCCATGGGTCTGCGACTGGCTCACCCACCGCGCCCCCGAGCGCGCCACCGGGGACGTCCCGGAGTCGCCCGAGTGCGCGACCGGGGACGTCTTGGAGTCGCCCGAGTGCGCGATCGGGTCCGTCTTGGAGTCGCCCGCCCACGCCACCGGGGACGTCTCCGCACCGGCTGCCGCGCCGTCCCCCGAGTCGGCCGCCGCACCGGCCGTCGCGCCCACCGGCCTCGGCGGCACCACTGGCCTCGGCGGCACCACTGGCCTCGGTGGGTCCACTGGCCTCGGCGGCTCCGCCGGCGGGG
>NZ_QNFZ01000145.1 GCF_003313395.1 Nonomuraea lactucae
GTTCCTTGGCGCCGCCGGCGGTCCCCCCGCCGCTGCCGCCGCCGCAGGCCGCCGTGCCCCCGACCCCGGCCGCCGCGATGGAGAAGAGGCCGGCCCGGAGCAGGTTCCTGCGAGAAAGTTCCATGTCTAACCCTCCAGAAGATCGGAGATGAACGCGTGGTCACGGCGGACCTGGGGGTCGGCGACGCCTTTCCACCATCGGGAAAGGTCCGCCAGGGTGGGTGCGGACGACGCTCCGCCCGCCCGGCGCACGGACAGCGCCGCGCAGAGGTTGGCGAAGCGCAGCCGCTCGACGAGCGGAAGCCCGGCGAGCGTCGCGGCGACGAGTGCGGCGCCGAAGATGTCTCCCGCGCCGGTCGGGTCGATCACGTCGACGGGCAGACCGGGGATCTCGGCGGTCTCACCGGTGGTCGCGTCGGCGGCCAGGGCGCCGTCGCCGCCACGGGTGACGACCGCCAGCGGCACCAGCTCGGCCAGCTTGGACAGCGCGGCCGTGGGGGTGTCGGTCCTGGTGTAGCTCATGGCCTCGTGGGCGTTGGGCATGAAGGCGTGGCACGTGCTCAGCTGGTCGAGCATGGACCGCGGCCACTGCTGGGTCGGATCCCAGCCGACGTCGGCGAAGACGAGCCCCCCGGTGCGGCTCGGCCAGGTGACCGGTTCCGGGCGCAGGTGGACGATCGCCGCGCGGGCCGGGGGCGGGTCGCCGATCATCTCGTCGGGGCTCAGCGGGGCCGGGGCGCCGTGGGTGACCAGCGCGCGGTCGCCGTCGTAGGCGAGCGAGACGGTGGTCGGCGTGGCCCAGCCGGGGAAGCGGCGCGACCGGGTGAGGTCGACGCCCTCCTGGTCGGTGAGCGTGTCCCAGCAGTGGCGGCCGAAGGTGTCGTCGCCGAACGCCGCCGCCAGGCCCGTGCGCAGCCCGAGCCGGCTGAGCGCGTACGCGAAGTTGGCGATGCCGCCCGGCCCCGTCGCCATGTCTGTCGTCCACGCCTCGGTGCCCAGCTTGGGCGCGTGGTCGAGACCGGAGAAGACGACGTCGAAGAAGAGGAGGCCGGAGACGAAAACGTCGAGCGGCTGCTGGTCTGAGGTGCTGGACACCATGCTGCTCACTTCTGACCCGGGTGGGTGAATTGGTACCGTGGATGCTGCCGCTCTTTGCCGAAGTTAGCAAGAGTTCGCCCAAAGATGCCTAACTTTGACCCCTAGTCGTGAGCGACTTTGCGCGATACGGTCCGTGTCATGCTTCGGGACCGACGGCACGAGTTGATCGTGCGCATCGTGCGATCGGATGGCCCCACCACGGTCGAAGCCCTGGCGGGACGGCTGGACATCAGCACGGCGACGGTCCGGCGCGATCTCGTCCAGCTGGACGAGCAGGGCTTGCTCAGACGCGTGTACGGCGGCGCCATGCCGATCGACGACCAGCGCGACGACCCGTTCGGGGAAGTCGCGGCCACGCGGGCGGAAGAGAAGGACAAGATCGCTCAGAGATGCGCAGAGATCATCAAGGACGGCGAGACGATCCTCCTTGACATCGGCACCACAGCTCACCAGGTGGCGCGCAGGCTCCGCGGCCGTTCACTGACGGTCGTCACCAGCAGCCTCGCGGTGCTGGAGGAGCTGCTCGACGAGGAGAGCATCCAGATCGTGCTGCTCGGCGGGATGGTCCGCCGCGAATACCGGTCGATCGTGGGCTTCCTCACCGAGGACAACCTGCGGCAGGTCAAGGCCGACCGGCTCTTCCTCGGCACCAGCGGCGTGCGTCCCGGCGGCCACGTCATGGACACCACCGTGGTGGAGGTGCCGGTCAAGCGCGCCATGATCGCGGCGAGCGACCAGGTGGTGCTGGTGGCCGACGTGGGCAAGTTCCCGGGCACGGGAATGGCCAGGGTGTGCGGCCCGGAGGAGCTCGACGTCGTGGTCACGAACGCGTCCACCGACCCGGCGACGTTGCTGACACTGCGGGACGCGGGCGTTGAGGTGATCGAGGTATGAGACTGACCATCCTGGGCGGCGGCGGGTTCCGTGTGCCGCTCGTCTACCAGGCCCTGCTGGACGACCACGGCAAGGGGCGGGTCACGCACGTCGTACTGCACGACCTCGACCCGGCCAGGATCGAGGCCATCCGCCGGGTCCTCGCCGAGCAGGCGATGGGTGTCCCCGACGCCCCCGAGGTCAGCGTCACCACCGACCTCGACGAGGCGGTAACCGGAGCGCAGTTCGTCTTCTCCGCGGTCCGCGTCGGCGGGCTCGAAGGCCGGGTGGTGGACGAGCGCGTCGCCCTAGAGGAGGGCGTGGTCGGCCAGGAGACCGTCGGCGCGGGCGGCATCGCGTACGGGCTGCGCACGCTGCCGGTCGCCCTGGACCTGGCCCGGCGCATCGCCGCGCTGGCCCCCGAGGCATGGGTGATCAACTTCACCAACCCCGCCGGCCTGGTCACCGAGGCGATGTCCGCCTACCTGGGCGACCGCGTCATCGGCATCTGCGACTCGCCGGTCGGGCTCGGCCGCAGGGTGGCGGGCGCGCTGGGCGTGGACCCGGCGACGGTCTGGCTCGACTACGCCGGGCTCAACCACCTGGGCTGGCTGCGCGGGGTGCGGGTCGACGGCCACGACCTGCTCCCCGGGCTGCTGCGCGACGACGGCGCGCTCACCTCGTTCGAGGAGGGCAGGCTCTTCGGCGCGGAGTGGCTGCGGACGATCGGCTGCATCCCGAACGAGTACCTGCACTACTACTACTTCACCCGTGAGGCCGTCGCCGCCGCCCGCGCCGCCTCGCGCACCAGGGGCGCGCTGCTCATCGAGCAGCAGAGCCGGTTCTACTCCCACACGGGCGGCTCCGCGCTGAGCGCCTGGGACAGCACCAGGCTGGAGCGGGAGACCACCTACATGGCGGAGAACCGCGAGGCCGCGGGCGCGGGCGACCGCACCTCCCGCGACCTGGAGTCGGGCGGCTACGAGCAGGTCGCCCTGGCCCTCATGCGCGCCATCGCGCTGGACGAGCGCGCCACCCTCATCCTCAACGTGCGCGGGCGCGGCGCCATCGACGGCCTTGGCCCCGACGCCGTCGTGGAGGTGCCCTGCTTCGTCGACGCCAACGGGGCGCGCCCGCTGTCCGTCGACCCGCTGCCCGGCCACGCCCTCGGTCTGGTCGCCTCCGTCAAGGCGGTGGAGCAGGCCGTGATCGAGGCTGCCGAGACCGGCTCCCGCGCGGCGGCGCTGCGCGCCTTCGCCACCCATCCGCTGGTCGACTCCGTCGGCGTCGCCCGCCGCCTCCTCGAACACTACGAACGTGAGCTGCCGCAACTCGGCTACCTCCGCGGAAGGAGCCAGAAGACCGATGCACGATGACCGGTCACTCGTCGAGAAGCGCGTCGAGCGGGTGCTGCGGGAGCGGATCGCTCCCGCGGTCCACGCCGCGCGGGTGCCCCTGGAGCTGGCCGCGTGGCACGTGCCGGACGAGCCGGTGCCCGTGGAGGAGGCGCTCAGGGCCGACTACGCGCCGTTCGAGGTCGGCACGGCGTGGGGCAGGCCCTGGTCGACGACCTGGCTGCGCGCGACGGGCACCGTGCCCGCCGCGTGGGCGGGACGGCGCGTGGAGGCCGTCTTCGACCTGGGGTTCGTCGGCGACTGGCCGGGCAACCAGGCGGAGGCGCTGGTCTACGACCTCGACGGCGCCCCCGTCAAGGGCATCGAGCCGATGAACCAGTACGTCCCCGTCACCGGCGACGAGGTCGGGCTGCTGCTGGAGATGGCCGCGAACCCCGACATCCTCGCGGGCGGCTTCGTCCCGACCCCCCTTGGCGACAAGGCCACGGCGGGCGATGCGCCGCTCTACCGCCTGGCCAGGGCCGATCTGGCCGTCCTCGACGAGGAGGTCTGGCACCTGCGGCTGGACATCGAGGTGCTCACGGAGCTGATGCAGGAGCTGTCCGTCGACTCCCCGCGCCGTCACGAGATCCTGCGGGCGCTGGAGCGCGGCATGGACGCGCTCGACATCCACGACGTCCCCGGCACAGCCGCGCGGGCCCGCGCCTGCCTGGCCGACGCGCTGGCCGCCCCGGCGCACGCCAGCGCCCACACGATCTCCGCCACCGGCCACGCGCACATCGACAGCGCCTGGCTCTGGCCGATCAGGGAGACCAAGCGCAAGACCGGGCGTACCTTCGCCAACGTCACGGCGCTGGCCCGCGACTACCCCGAGTTCGTGTTCTCGGGGCCGCAGGCGCAGCAGTACGCCTGGGTCAAGGAGCGCTTCCCGGCGATCTTCGAGCGGATGCGCGAGGCGGTCAAGGCCGGGCAGTGGGTGCCGGTCGGCGGCATGTGGGTGGAGGCCGACGGCAACCTCCCGGGCGGCGAGGCGCTGGCCCGGCAGCTCGTCCACGGCAAGCGGTTCTTCCAGCAGGAGTTCGGCGTCGAGTGCCGGGGGGTGTGGCTGCCCGACTCCTTCGGATACACCGCCGCGTACCCGCAGATCGCCCGGCTGGCCGGGATGGAGTGGTTCCTCACCCAGAAGATCTCATGGAACCAGACGAACAAGTTCCCCCACCACACGTTCTGGTGGGAGGGCATCGACGGCACCCGGATCTTCACCCACTTCCCGCCGGCCGACACCTACAACGGCACGTTCGAGGGCGGCGAGCTGGCGCACGCCGTGCGCAACTATTCGGAGAAGGGCGCGGGCACCCGTTCCCTGCTGCCCTTCGGGCACGGCGACGGCGGCGGCGGCCCCACCCGCGAGATGCTGGAGAAGGCGCGGCGGCTGCGCGACCTGGAGGGCTCGCCGCGGGTGGTGGTCGAGGCCCCCGACGCGTTCTTCGAGGCGGCCAGGGCCGAGCTGCCCGACGCCGCGGTCTGGTCCGGCGAGCTCTACCTGGAGCTGCATCGGGCCACCTACACCAGCCAGGCCCGGACGAAGGCGGGCAACCGGCGCAGCGAGCACCTGCTGCGCGAGGCCGAGCTGTGGTCGGCCACCGCCGCCGTGCACGCCGGGCACCCCTACCCGCACGACCGGCTGGACCGGCTCTGGAAGGTCGTGCTCCTGCACCAGTTCCACGACATCCTGCCCGGCAGCTCGATCGCCTGGGTGCACCGCGAGGCCGAGGCGACCTACGCCGAGGTCCGCGCCGAGCTGGAGGAGATCATCGAGTCGGCCGTCGCCGCGCTGGCGGGCGGCGGCACGACCGCGTGGGTCTTCAACACCGGACCGGCGGCCCGCACGGAGGTCGTCACCGTGCCGGGTGAGCAGGCGGGCGCCTCAGCCCAGCCGCTCGCCGACGGCTCGGCCGCCGTGCTGGTCGAGGTTCCCGGCTCGGGAGCGGCCCGGGTCGGATCGGCGGCATGGGCCACCGCACCGAGCGTCGCGCCGGTCACCGTCAGCGGCACCACGCTCGACAACGGCCTGGTCCGGGTGCTGATCGACGAGCAGGGGCTGTTCAGCTCGGTCAGGGACCTCGTCGCGGACCGCGAGGTGCTCGCCCCGGAGGGCCGGGGCAACCTGCTGCAGCTCCACACCGACTTCCCCAACATGTGGGACGCCTGGGACATCGACCGGCACTACCGGCGCCAGGTCACCGACCTGACCGACGTCGAGTCGATCACCGTGGTGGAGCGCGGCCCGCTGGTCGCGGCCGTCCGGATCGAGCGCGTCTTCGGGACCTCGCGGATCGTCCAGACCGTACGCCTGAGCGCGGGCAACGCGCGGATCGAGATCGACACGGAGATCGACTGGCACGAGCGGCAGAAGATCCTCAAGGCCGCGTTCCCCCTCGACGTGCACGCCGACCGCTCCGCCGCCGAGATCCAGTACGGCCACGTCCACCGGCCCACCCACGCCAACACGAGCTGGGACGCGGCGCGGTTCGAGATCTCCTGCCATCGCTGGATCCACGTGGCCGAGCCCGGCTACGGCGTGGCCATCGCCAACGACTCCACCTACGGCCACGACGTCGGCCGCACCTCCCGCCCCGGCGGCGGCACCACAACGACAGCGCGGCTGAGCCTGGTCCGCGCCCCGCAGTCGCCCGATCCCGAGGCCGACCAGGGCACGCACCGGATGACGTACGCGCTGGTGCCCGGCGCCACCGTGGGCGACGCCGTGGCGGCGGGCTACGCGCTGAACCTGCCCCTGCGCGTCGTGCCCGGCGGCACC
>NZ_QNFZ01000150.1 GCF_003313395.1 Nonomuraea lactucae
CGCCGCGACCGGCCGCCGGGGCGGCGTCCCGCTGGCCGTACCCGAGCTGACCGAGCTCCTCGGCACCTGGGACCTGGTGACCCGGCCGCTGCACGACCACGCCGACGTCGTCGGCTGGCTGGTGGAGCGCAGCGGCCTGCACGCGAGCGCGGTGGAGTATCTCGCCTCGGTGCGCGGCACCCTGGTGCGGCCGGGCAGCTCGCCCTGGCCGAGCCCGGGCGAGATCGAGCACGTCCTGGCCACCGCCCGCGACCTGCGCGGCCGCCTCGGGGTGCGCTGAACCCGCGACCCGCGCAGCCGCCTCCGAGTGCGCTGAGCACCGCCACCCGCGCAGCGGGCTCCGAGTGCGCTGGTAGGTGTCTGCCCCGCGTGGCGCCGTCCCCGTGCGGCACCGCACACGCGCGCGGAGCCGTACGCTCACGCGAGGCAAGCCTTTCAGGCGGCGAGTACGTCGGCCACCGGCGTGAACGGCAGCCCCAGCGCCTGCGCCACCGGCGCGTTGGTGAGCAGCCCGTCGTGCGTGTTGAGGCCCCCCGCGAGCCCGGCGTCCGCCTTGAGCGCGTCGCGCCAGCCCAGGTTGGCCAGCTTGACCGCGTACGGCAGCGTCGCGTTGGTCAGCGCGTACGTGGAGGTGTTGGCCACCGAGCCCGGCATGTTCGCCACGCAGTAGAAGACCGAGTCGTGCACCGTGTAGGTGGGTTCGGCGTGCGTGGTGGGACGCGAGTCCTCGAAGCAGCCACCCTGGTCGATGGCGATGTCGACGAGCACGGAGCCCGGCTTCATGCGCGAGACCAGCTCGTTGGAGACCAGCGTCGGGGCCTTGGCGCCCGGGATGAGGACCGCGCCGATGACCAGGTCGGCCTGGAGCACCTCCTGCTCGATGGCGTACGAGGTGGAGACGAGGGTCTTGAGCCGCCCCTGGTAGATGGCGTCGATGAAGCGCAGCCGGTCGACGTTGGTGTCGAGGACCGTGACGTCCGCGCCCATGCCGACGGCGATCTGCGCCGCGTTCAGGCCGGACACGCCGCCGCCGATGACGACCACCTTGGCCGGCGCCACGCCCGGCACGCCGCCCGGAAGGACGCCGCGGCCGCCGTTGAACCGCATCAGGTTGTACGCGCCGACCTGGGGCGCCAGCCGGCCCGCCACCTCCGACATCGGGGCGAGCAGCGGCAGCGCGTTGCCGACCTGGACCGTCTCGTAGGCGATGCCCGTCGTCCTCGCGCCGAGCAGCGCGTCCGTGCACGGGCGCGAGGCCGCCAGGTGCAGGTAGGTGAACAGGACGAGCCCCTCGCGCAGGCGGTGGTACTCCTCGGCGATGGGCTCCTTGACCTTGAGCACCAGCTCGGCCTCACCCCACACGGCGTCGGCGCCGTCGAGGATCTTCGCCCCCGCCGACAGGTACTCCTCGTCGGTGATGTGCGAGCCCAGCCCCGCGCCGCGCTGGATGAGCACGTCATGGCCGTCGCGCACCAGCTCGTGCACGCCCGCCGGTGTGGCGGCCACGCGGTATTCGTGGTTCTTGACCTCGGCAGGCACGCCGATCTTCATCGCATGGTCCTTTCAGCTGCCGGAGATACCGGATAGGAGGTGTTAGAGGCGAGCCCACGCGTCGGTGAGCACGGAGCGGAGGATCGACCCGATCTCGTCGAACTCCTGGGGGCCGGCCACCAGCGGCGGCGCGAGCTGGATCACGGGGTCGCCGCGGTCGTCGGCGCGGCAGTAGAGCCCGGCGTCGAACAGCGCCTTCGACAGGAACCCGCGCAGCAGCCGCTCCGACTCGTCGGCCGTGAACGTCTCCTTCGTGGCCTTGTCCTTGACCAGCTCGATGCCCCAGAAGTAGCCGGCGCCGCGCACGTCGCCGACGATGGGCAGGTCACGCAGACCGTCGAGCGTGGCCTGGAACAGCGGCTCGTTCTTGGTGACGTGGCCGAGCAGGTCCTCGCGCTCGAAGATGTCGAGGTTTGCCAGCGCCACGGCCGCGGAGACCGGGTGGCCGCCGAACGTGTAGCCGTGGGCGAACATGTGCTCGCCGCTCTTGAACGGCTCGAACAGCCTCTCGTGCGCGATCATCGCGCCGATGGGCGAGTAGCCGCTGGTCAGGCCCTTGGCGCAGGTGATGATGTCGGGGACGTAGTCGAACTTCTCGCCGCCGAACATCGTGCCGAGACGGCCGAACGCGCAGATGACCTCGTCGGAGACGAGCAGCACGTCGTACTCGTCGCAGATCTCGCGCAGCCGCTGCCAGTAGCCGGGAGGCGGTGGGAAGCAGCCGCCGGCGTTCTGCACCGGCTCGGCGAAGACGGCGGCCACCGTGTCGGGGCCCTCCATCTCGATGGCGCGGGCCACCCGGTCGGCCGCCCAGATGCCGTACTCCTCGGGCGTCATGCCCTTGATGCCGGAGATCTCGTCGGCGCGGTAGTGGTTGGTGTTCGGCACCCGGATGGACCCGGGCACGAGCGGCTCGAACATCTCCTTGAACGCCGGGATGCCGGTGATCGACAGGGCGCCCTGCGGGGTGCCGTGGTAGGCGATCTGGCGGCTGACGACCTTGTGCTTGAGCGGCTTGCCGACGAGCTTGAAGTACTGCTTGGCGAGCTTCCAGGCGGACTCGACCGCCTCGCCGCCGCCCGTGGTGAAGAAGACGCGGTTCAGCTCGCCCGGCGCCAGCGCGGCGAGCCTGTCGGCCAGCTCGGCCGCCTTCGGGTGCGCGTAGGACCACAGCGGGAAGAAGGCCAGCTCCTGCGCCTGCTTGGCGGCGGCCTCGGCCAGCTCGCTGCGGCCGTGGCCGGCCTGGACCACGAACAGCCCGGCCAGGCCGTCGAGATAGCGCTTGCCGTGGATGTCGTAGATGTAGGATCCCTCACCGCGGACGATGGTCGGGATCTCGGACTGCTGGTAGGCGCTGTGCCTGGTGAAGTGCAACCACAGATGGTCGTGCGCGGCCTTGAGTACGTCGTTTTCCGGCTGCGTCATTTTATCTTCCCTCGTGTCTGACCTTCCCACAGTCTGCATGTTCCCCCACCCACTTGCCAAGCGAATACGTCGCGACACTATGCAAGAAATCCGAGATTCGCAGAACCGCTATGTAACAGCTACGAAATCCGTAGGGGGGTTCTGCGCGTTTTCCGCGTTCACGGGACGTGTGTTCCAATGGGACGCCAACTACCGAGAACGACCCTGGGGACCGTCCGTGACTCCTGACCAGATCGAGAGCGCCGTCGCCGCCGCGATGCCGCAGGCCGTCGACGAACTCAGGCGCCTGGCCGCCATCCCCTCCGTGGCCTTCCCCGGCCACCCGGCAGAGCCCGTGCACGCCGCCGCGGCCATGGTGGAGGAGCTGCTGCGCACGGCCGGGCTGTCACGCGTCCAGCAGGTCCCCGTCGAGGGCAGCTTCCCCGCCGTGTACGCCGACTCGCCCGCCCCTCCCGGCGCGCCCACCGTCCTGCTCTACGCGCACTACGACGTGCAGCCCGCCGGCGATCCCGCCGCCTGGCGCACCCCGCCGTTCGAGCCCACGCTGATCGACGGGAAGCTGTACGGCAGGGGCACCGCGGACGACAAGTCGGGCATCATCTCCCACGTCACCGCCCTGCGCGCCTTCCACGGCCGCCTGCCCGTCGGTGTCAAGGTCATCATCGAGGGCCAGGAGGAGTACGCGGGCGAGCGCCTGGAGGCCTTCGTCGAGCGCAACCCCGACCTGCTGCGAGCCGACGCCATCGTGGTGGCCGACACCGGCAACCCGCGCATCGGCGACCCTGCCGTCACCACGTCGCTGCGCGGCATGGCCGCCTTCACCATGGAGGTCCGCACCCTGCGCGAGCCCGTGCACAGCGGCTCGTTCGGCGGCGCCGCCCCCGACGCGCTCGCCGCCCTCATGCGCATGCTCACCTCCCTCCATGACGACAACGGCGACATCCGCGTCCCCGGCCTGCCGCGCGGGACGTTCCTCGGGCAGGGGCCGTCCGAGGAGGAGTTCAGGAAGACGGCCGGGGTGCTGGACGGCGTCTCCCTCGTGGGCTCCGGCTCGCCGGCCGACCGCCTGTGGTCCTCGTACGCGATCACGGTGACGGGCCTCGACGTGCCCACGGTCTCCGGGGCCATCAACGCGGTGCAGCCACTGGCCCGCGCCCGCGTCACGGTCCGCGTCCCTCCGGCGGGCGACCCGAAGACCACGGTCAACGCCGTGGTCGACTTCCTGCGGCAGGTGGCGCCGTGGGGCGTACAGGTGTCGTTCGGCGACTTCACGGTGGGCTCCGGCTTCCAGGCGGACGCCGGCGGCAAGGCCCGCGCGGCCCTCAACCGGGCCATGGAACGCGCCTTCGGCCGCCCACCGCGCGACGTCGGCGCCGGCGGCTCCATCCCCCTCGTCAACACCCTGCTCAAGCAGTTCCCGGCGGCGGAGATCCTGCTGTTCGGCGCCGAGGACGAGGACGCGGCCATCCACGCCCCGAACGAGCGCGTGGACCTGGAGGAACTCCGCCGCACCGCCACCACGGAAGCCCTCTTCCTCTACGAGCTGAGCCGCAACCCCTGAAAGCCGCAAAGCCCAAAGGCAAGGCCTTCGACGGGGCCGCTTCGCGGCGAGGCGCTCAGTCAGCGCCCTGTGGGGGCGGCGCCCCCACACCCCCACAAGGGCATGGTCCTCGCTGGCGCTCGGGCCGCGCTCATTGGGGCTGCGCCCCACGCCCCGGGCGAGGGGGCTCCGCCCCCTCCCGCTCCCCGGAGTCGGCCTGGTCCGGAGACTTTGAGGTTGGGCCACATCGTCCAGGGAGCCCAGTCCAGTACCACGATCGAAGATCGAAACAAGGAACCGCACTCCTCCACGACACCGACCAGGGGCTGGAGTACGGGCCGCACCGCCTACGGGCCGCACCGCCGCGGACTCACCGGTGCCTGGCAGCTCGACGGCGAGACGTACGCCGAGGTCGCCCTGCCCGGCGAGGCCGGGGCGGCGGGCTACGGCCTGCACCCGGCGCTGCTCGACGCGGCCCTGCACGCCGAGCCCCTGCACGCCGAGGCCGTGCTGCACTCCGGGCGTCCGGGGCTGCCGTCCGCCTGGTCTTGTGTGCGCGTGCACGCGCCGTGTGCGACGCGGCGGGCTGCTTTCTTGCGGGCTGACCCGGATGGCGCTGCTACCTCGCCTGAGCAGGCAGTGTCGCCCGAACCTCCCATCCCCTGTCGCCGGCTGTGACGCACGCGTCCAACTGCTCAATGCCGAGCCGGCCGGCGTTCTCCCACGCCTGCAGGTAGTCGTGCAGCTTGGCCAGAGCGGGTGAGTTCGCGGTGTTGGCCCGGATCCGCCACGAGTCGATGATCATGGCGGTGTTGCGGCCACTGGTGAACCCGAATCCAGAGTCCCACTCGGGAGCTCCGCTGCCCCACGTGCTGAACGACGCGGCACCATGGGCGTAGTCGCGGGCGGCGAAGTAGGCCCGGGCGTCCCGCCACGCGGCCGCCGCCTCGACACCGTCCAGCTGCACGTCGTACACCTCGACGTGAGTGGGCTGGTTGAGCAGGGCGAGAGCGGCCGCGGGGTTGTCGTCGCGGTCGCGCCACGCCACCGAGACGTACGTTTCGCCGTCGACGGCGTCGACGTAGAACAGCGGCGCCCCCAATGTGGTGTTGACCTCGCTGCCCATGTCGACGTAGGTGGCGCTGGTGAGCGTCACGTCGGCCAGGCACGCCCGGTCGGTGGCGGTGGCGCGCAGATGGCCGACCGTGCGGGCTACCGGCGCGATGTAGATGGGAGTGGAGATGACGCCGCCAGGCCGGACTTGCTTCAGCCACGCGCCGGGCAGGTAGGTGGGCGTGCACCAGCCGATGATCAGATCGAACGGGGCGAAATCAGGGGCGCCGTCGTGGCCGTCGCCGAACGCGACAGTGACGGGGCAGCCGCGTTCGGCGTGCGCCTTGCGCGCCCGTTCCACCAGCCGCAGGTCGATGTCGATGGACACGACCTGGCCCTCAGGGCCGACCAGTTCGGCAAGGAGCGCCCCGGTGTAGCCGGTGCCGGTGCCAACCTCAAGGACGCGCTTGCCGGCGAGGTCCATGCCGGTTCGGGCAATGTCGCGTTCGATCACCTTCTGGGCGGTCGTCTGCGGCGGCCGGCCCAGTTCGGGGTGATCGGTGTAGTGCTCGCGAGGCACTGCGGCGACGGCTGCGGATAGAACGTCGGCGTTCATCTCTCTCCCGGTTTCTCGCAGGTCAGCTGGCGTCCGACGGTGACGGTAGCGTGCAGCGGACTGTCAGGGCTGGTGGGTTCGCCAAGCGCACTCATGCAGGTCTGGGTCCAGGCATGGCAGGCCGCCGGGGCGAGCCGGCAGCCGAGAAGCCATTGGGCGTGGTAGCCGGCCAGGGCGGCCGACAGGTAGGCGGCGAGGCTGGTTTCCAGGCAGGCGGCGCGGCCGGGCCACCAGGTGGCGGCCCAGTCGCGTGCCGCCACGAGCTGGGCGGCGGCACTCGCGGTAGGGTGACGGCGCATCAGCACGGCGGCGGCGCCTGCTGTGGCGAGCACCGTGCGGAGCGGTAGCAGCCGCAGCATTGCGACCGCGACCGGCAAGCACACCGAGGCGAGCACCCGCTGCGGCAGCCGGGCCGACGTCTCCACTGCGAGGGTGGGGATCACTCGGACGGTCGCCACCATGGCCTCCAGAGCGGCTTGTAGGGGCGGAGGAGCCGGGCCATCAGCAAGTGGCGCGCCAGGGCGAGGGTGTCGTTGTGCGCCCGCCCTGTGGGGGTGCCCCATCGCGCGGTGAGCGTGTCAGCTGCGGAGGTGACGTCGCCGCGGGCGAGATGCGGCCAGCAGGCAGCGCCGGTCGCGGTAAGGACGTGCCAGCGGCCGCGGCCTCGCGTGTCGAGCAGCATGCCGCCCCCGTCGGTGAGGGTGGCGTGGACGTGTCGTGAGGCGCGGAAAGGCGGGATCACCTGCTGCACGGCTCCCCCTTTCTATGGGTTTCAGCCCTGGTGCTGGCGAGCCACAGCTCGGCCGAAACGAGCGTTTCGAGTGGCGCCATGCGGCTGGGCACGCCGGCGGCCAGCTTGGCCAGGTCCTCCTCCACGGCCGCCGCGTCGATCACGCCACTGGCGACGAGAAAACCGTTGGCGACCAGGTCGTGCAGCATGTCGCGGTTGGCGGCCACCCCGGCGTACGCGGTGCCGGCCAGACTGGCCTTCGTGGCGCGCGCCAGGATGCCGGGCGGGACGACGCCGGTCAGGGCGGTGGCCAGTTGCGGCTTGGGAACGTGCGGGGACAGCCGCTCGCACGCGGGCCGCGCGAGCGCTGCCCGCACCACCTCATTGTCGAGCAGCGGAGCGTGTAGGTCGACGCCGGCTTGCCGAGCCGCTTGCGCGTACTGGGCGTGGTAGGTGCCGTACTCGGCCAGCTCGCACCGCAGCCGGTGCGCTGCCTGCAGCCGGCCCGGCAGCAGCTGTGCCCGCCGCGCCACCTGGGCGAGCTGGTCAGCAAGGTCTGCGGCGACGTCCGGCGTGAGCCATGCGGCGATCCCGGGGGTAGGAAGCCACACCGTGCCTGGCCGGGGTCGGGCGCGGCGCGCGCCAGCGATGACACGGCCGAGTCTGCGCAGCGCGTCCGGGTAGCTGCACGCGGCCGACGCCAGCCCTGCCGCCAGCGACGAGGCGACCGGCCGGTGCCGCAGCCTGGCCCTGGCTGCCGTCTCCGACATCCAGCGCCGCCAGAGCCCGGCGCGTGCCAGGTCGGCCAGGGCGTAGGAGGGCGGCGCGAACAAGGTGTCGCCGCCGCCGCCCGTCAGGTGCGCGTCGCTGCCTTCCACGGCGATCGTCCCCAGGTATTCGCTGTGGACCGCCCATCGGGCCGCGTCGCCGTACGGCAGCCCGGTGACGGGCACCTGATCGAGGTCGTCGAACCAGCGTTTCCCGCCCGTGACGACGCGGTGGATCAGGCCAGGCAGTTGCTCGGCCGCCGCGCGAGCGTGCACGACGTCGTCGCTGCACGCCTGGTACGGCTGGTGGGTGAATACCGGCACACGTTGCGGGCCGGAGCGGGCGGCGAGCGCCGTGACGCTGGTCGAGTCGACGCCGCCGGACAGGTCCGCCGTCAGGCGGGGGTGGGATGCGACACGGTCGGCCACCGCGACCGTGATCGCCTGCCGTAGGCACAACTGCGCGGCGCCCTCAGCGTTGCCTGAGGGGTTCGCGGTGGGCGGCTCGTAGCAGGCTGGCGCCCCGGCCGGCAGTTCGAGCAGCCAGCCCGGCGGCACGAGGGCCACCCCGCGGTAGGGGGTGGCGTCGCCGAGCAATTCGGGCACGGTGGGCGCGACCAGCCACGCTGTCAGCTGGCCGAGGTCGATGCCGGCGCCTATGCGGTCGGCGAGCAGCCGCGCGTCGACCGCCCACACGGTGGCGCCGTCGCAGCGGGCGTAGTAGACCGGGCGGGCGCCGGCCAGGTCGCCGATGACGACCGTGCTGGCGCCGTCGGTGGCGGCCACCCAGTAGGAGCCGGGCCAGCGGGTCAGGTCGGCCCACCGGCGCGCTCGCACAGCGGTGAGGGCCTGCTCGAGATGGCGGCTGGTGGCGTAGCAATGGCCGGCCACCGCCAGCCGCACCGGGCCGTCCTGGACGGTGCGGCAGCGGTCGTCGCCGTGTTCCCACACCGGATGCGGAATTCTCCACAGCAGCCGCCCAGGCATGCGTTCGATTCCTGGTGTGGCCGCTCCGGCCAACCCCATAGTGCCTCCATGTGTCGCGTGTGCCGGTAAGGGGGAAGGACAGGCCGTCGAGGTCGACGGCCCGCCCTCGGGGTGGTGCGCGTTCCTACTCGAAGTAGCGGTTGTTGTCCTGGCTGTCCTCGGCGTACTTGCCGAGCGTGACCTTCTGGACGTCGCCGAGCGGAATGACGGCAGGGGCCTGGTAGTCGTCGTCGTGGTTCGTCATCGCGGTTCCTCCTTCATCGAGGTGGGTGTGCGGGATGGGTTCGTTGGTGCAGTCGCAGGGGCGCCGCTGGCGTGAGTGAAGTCAGCCAGTGTGCCGGGGGCACGGGACTCGGGTCGGCTTGCCCGTCTTCGGGTCGGTCTGTGTGATTTAGCCCGACCCGTCGCACGTCTGGCATTTTTTGCCCATGCGTGTCTCTCCTGCCTTGTGAGCGACATAGCCAGGCGGTGAGGTCATGACCAACCCGGGTGCGATCTTCGACCGCCGGGGTTTACGCTCCGGAGCGTCCGCCTACATGGATCGTGGCCCCGCACCGGAGGGCCGCCCAGGGGTCTGCTGTTGCCGCAACAAGCCAGCAACACGCGAGGGAGCCGCCGCGATGGAGGCACGCGACACGTCAGCGCGCATGTTCGGCCTCGTTCTCGCCCACTTGCGCCGCAGCGCCGGTCTGTCCCAGCGGGAGCTGAGCAGGCTAGCCCACTACGACCACACCCGCATCTCACGCTGCGAGAAAGGTGAAACGCTCCCGCCGGTCGAGCATGCCGAAGCGCTCGGCAGAGCCCTGGGTGCCGGCGACCTACTGCTGGCGTTGCGTAGCGCGGCCGTCGACGGCTCGGCCGTCCTACTGCCGACGAACGTCCCTGGCGGCATCGACGGGGAACCGGTCATGCTGGACATGCTCACACCTGAGGGAAGGAGCGTCCGCGTGACCTTGTCCCGACGCCTGTTCGCGCAGCTGCTTGCGGGCGGTGCGCTTAGCTCGATTCTGCCCGGCCTTGGTGACAGCGACCAGCTGGCGCGCGTCACCGAGGCGATCGCCCGGCCCGCCCGCGTTGACGCCCAGGTGATCGGCTACTTCCGCCGTGTTCTGGCCGAGCACTACGCCGCTGACAAGATGCTCGGTCCTCGCTCTTTGCTACGGCCGGTGCTCGCGCAGGTCCAGGTGCTGGACGAGCTGCGGCGTGGAGCGAAAGCCGCCTACGCGGACCCGCTGCTGCAGGTTCTGTCCCAGTACGCCGAGATGGCCGGTTGGTTGCATCAGGACCTCGGCGAACTGGAGTCGGCGATGAGCTGGACGCGGCGCGCCGCCGAGTGGGCGCAATGCGCTGGAGACGTCCAGATGGCTGCCTACATGCTGGTGCGCCAGTCCAACATCGCGGCACTCACCGACGACTACGCGGGCGTAGTCCAGCTGGCCGCCGCGGCCCGCCGCAACCCGGCCGGACTGGAGCCGAAACTGACCGCGCTAGCTGCCCAGCAGCAGGCACGCGGCCTGGCCATGCTCGGCGAGCACCACGAATGCTTCGCCCTTCTCGATGAGGCGGCCGGGGCGCTGCACGACCACCCGCACGTCACCCACCCCGAGGTGCCCGTCTACCTGCACCACTACAACGTGGACACGCTTCGGGAGCAGTCCGCCGTCTGCTACCGGGCCGCCGGCCGCCCAGACACCGCGGCGGCGATCCTCGAAGCCCAGATCGGCAAGCTGCCGACCACCCTGTCCCGGGATCGCGGCTACCTGACCGCCAAGCTCGCCGTCGCGGTGATACAGGCCGAACAGGACCCCGCCCGTGGCGCCCACCTGGGCCAGCAGGCGCTCGACATCGCTCGCCAGACCAGTTCGGCGCGCATCCACCGCGAACTGCGCACCCTCGACTCGGAGCTGCAGAAGCGCTGGTCCGGCCACGCCGACGCGGTGGCCTTCCACGACGCTCTCACCGCTGCCTGACCGTCACCGGGCACCGAGAAGGGGCGCCCACCTCCTGCGGAGCTATCCGGCCCGGGCAGCCTGCTTGGTCGCCGGCAGGAAGGGGCTGGCGCCATCGCCGAACTGTTCGTTGAGATGTCGCATCGCCTGCTCACACCGACGCCTTGTCCCGCTGCGAGGACAACTCGCGGACGAGTTCTCCCGCCGTCACGCGTGGCACCCCGCCGTATCGGCCGCGCAGGTAGCCTCGTTCGAGGTTCTCCTCTTTGCGCGGCTTCGCCTCCGTCAGTGGATAGATCTCGGTCTCCCCCGAGCGCTTCTTCGCCGCGAACCACACCTGATCGCGGCCGAGCGGGCGGTCGAGGACCGCGCTGCCCAGCAGGGTGGCGTCATGTGTGGTGAAGATCAGCTGCGCGCCGCACGGGTTGGAACTCGGGTCCTGGAAGATGCGCACGACCTCCGCCGCCAGCGTCGGGTGCAGGCTGGAGTCCAGCTCGTCCACGAGCAGGGTGGATCCGTCGTCCAGTGCGGCCAGCATCGGGCCCAGGAAGTCGAACCAGGCGTGAGTCCCCAGGGATTCCTCCGTCAGGAAGTCCAGGGGCGCTTCCGCGCCATCAGGGGTCCGGTGCCGCAGTCTGATCTCACCGGTCTTGTTGTCTACGTCGATGCCGGTAAGTCCCAGATCAGCCGCCTTGAGCAACCGACCGATACGTTCGTGATACTCGTCCGCGCGGTCCTCGTGCATGAGGAGTTGTTCGGTCCAGCGGGTACGGGCCGCCACGTCCTTGCCCGGCGTCACCGGCCACAGGTGGTTCAGGAACCATCTGTGCACCATCGAGAGTTGGGGATCGTTGAGGGTCGCGCCGACGGACACAAAGAGGGCGTTCGGGCGAGTCAACGCGACGAGGTCATCGCGTCGTCCCCTGAAGCCGGCTCCCCTGAAGACGAACTCTCCGCCCTCCGCCTCGGGCCTGCCCGCTTCCCTGTCGAACCAGACGCTGCGGCGGCCGTGCGGGTATGCGTGGAGCCACTCGGCCTCCACCCGACTGTCCGACAGCTCGAAGCCGTAGGTGTAGCGGACCGGATCGCGCCCGAGCACCAGGTCCACCTCGAACAGGCTCGTCTCCTCACGGGCGGCGGCGTTCAGCTTGAAAGGTTCCCGGGGCACAACTCCTGGCACTTTGGCCCAGTCCGCGAAGGACTCCCTGACGGCGTCCCGCATGAACCGCAAGCCGCCAACGAGGTTCGACTTGCCCGACGCGTTCGCGCCGAAGACACCCAGGGCGGGAAGCACGGAGACGTCCCGCCCCTTGTGGTGTAGGCCGGTCGTGCGAGCCGTGCCTTCGTTGAACTCGGTGCCGATCAGGGACAGCTCGTGCTCATCGCGGATCGACCGGTGGTTGGCCAGCCGGAAACGGATCAGCATCCGACAACCTCCCAACGACGCAGACAGGCCCTCCAGGTGCATCATACTGCTCTTTGTGAAGGAATCCTGCATGTAGAAGCGCGAGACGCAGGCATTCAGGGTGCCGACTCCCAGACCACGCCAATCTAGCCGGCGGGCAACACGCCGTGATTTTCCGACTGATGGCAGATCGGCGCCAACACCGCCAACTCGTCCGCGCTGGCCGAGTCGCGCACCTTCCTCCAGGCATGGCCCACAGCATTTGCTTGGAGGCGCATGGCGTCCACCAGGTGGACGGCCGGATGGGCGCCTGGGCCGCACTCGTGTGGCCCAGGCAGCCGCCGTAGGTTCAGTGGGCCTGAGCGGCGGCTTCGGCCTCGGAGTCCTTGATGCCGAGGTTGGCGTAGGCGACCGGGTTGGCGTACTCCCAGAGTTTCACGATCTTCCCGTCGTCGATGTCGACCTTGAAGATGTACACGTTGCGGTAGACCAGCTTCTCGGCCGTGGACAGGATGTCGCCGTTGGCCTGCAGGAAGACCGAGCGGGCGTCCTGGCTGACGGTGTAGACCTTGTCCAGGAAGGCGACCCGGTCGAACTTCGCCGCAACCGACCGGATGTAGCCCATCACGTGCTCCTTGCCGTCGAAGACGTACCAGGGCTCGGGCGTGCCCTCGATCGACAGCGGGATGGTGATGTTGGCCTCCGGCGCGAGCAGGGCCGCCACGCCCTCGGGGTCACGGCCCTCGAAGGCGGCGAAGAAGGCCTGGGCAAGGGACAGGGCGTCCTCGTGGATGTTGCTCATGGTGAAGTTTCCGATCATTGATAATGCCGACCGGGGCGATCCGGGCCATCCGCATCGCCGTTGCCCGGCGGCAGACCCGACGCTAGGCCGCCGGCCGGCGGTCTCCCTCGCCCCGGCGTTACTGGGACCACCAGTCCCATGCTCGCCTCGCCGGCGTGCCGCACAATGGACGGCATGACCTCGCACGACAACGAGTTCGGCCGGTTGCTGCGGGCCTGGCGTGACCGCGCGCAGCCGGGTGAGTTGGGCCTGCCCGCGTCCGGCGCGCGCCGGGTGCCGGGGCTACGGCGCGAAGAGCTGGCCGCCTTCGCTGACCTGTCGGTGGACTACATCATGCGTCTGGAACAGGGACGCGCCGACAACCCCTCACCGAACGTCGTCGCGGCGCTCGGGCGGGCGTTGCTGCTGTCGAAGGCCGAGCTCGACCACTTCTACCGGCTCGCCGGCCACCTGCCGCCGTCGGAGCTGGTGGTGCCCTCGTACATCGCGCCGGGCGTCCAACGCCTTCTGACCCGCCTGGCAGACACGCCGATAGCGGTCTACGACGCGGCCTGGACCCTGCTGTCACACAACCCCTTGTGGCGGGAGCTGTTCGGCCAGAACCCGGTCGGCCGGGCCGGCAACGTCGCCTGGACCACATTCACGCACGCCGGGCCTCCGGTCGTGGCCAGCCCGGAGGAGTTCGAGCGCTTCCAGCGGGCGCTGGTGGCAGACCTGCGCCGCTCCTTGGGCCGGTATCCGCACGACCGGTTCGTCCGACAGCTCGTGGGCGACCTGCTGGAGGACAACCCGGTGTTCGCGGCGATGTGGGCCGATGGCGTGGTCGTGCCATTCGCCTCGGAACGCAAGACCATCGACCATCCCGGCGTGGGCCGGCTCATCCTCGACTGCGACGTGCTCACCTCGGTCGAGGGCGACCTGCGCATCGTCGCCTACACCGCGCCCCTCGGCTCTGAGACCGCCGACAAGCTGCGCTCCCTGGCCCTGGATGTCAACAGCACCCCGGCTGGGCGGGTCACGTGAGGCGTTGGGGCGCAGCCCCAACGCCCCTCATGCCTCGGCGTCACGCTCCGCTCAGACGCGCCTGATCCACACCCCGTCGTCGTGGAACCCCACGATGTCCGCCCGCCTGTTGCGCGTGGTGTCGCCGAGCAGGATCGGGTGTCGCTCCGTCCGCCACCACCCGCCATAGCCGAAGTGCTTCGTGATCAGCCCCGGTGCCTCGTACAGCCCTCCGCCGATCGCCCGCGCCACCCGTACGCCGTTGTTGCCGAACCCGACGAGGTCAGCTTTGCCGTCCCCAGTGAGGTCGGCCACGAACCGTGGGTGCCGGTCGACCCGCCATCCGTTGTCGTACCCGAAGCCTTCCACCACGAGCTGAGCGTCCCCGAAGGTGCCCTCCCTGTTGGTCGGGAGCGGCACGTTCCCGGCGGGTGCTTCTTCGCGGCCGCGTCCGCCGAACTCGACACCCACCCGGGCCAGGTGCGCCAGCGCATCGCCGACTTTCAGTCGGAGTGGATGCGCCGCATCGTGAAGCTCATCGACAGGGCGCGGTCCGCCGGCGACGTCGCGGCCGAGGAAGACCCCGCGCAGCTCGCCTTCGAACTCAACTCGATGCTCGCGCTGGCCAACTCGACATACGTCATGTTCGCCGACCCGGCGGTCTTCGACCGCGCCCGCGCGGGCATCGGGCAGCGACTCCGGCTCGCCCGACACGGCCCCACAACCGAGTGTCGGGGACTCCTCCCAATCTCAACGTATACCAGTGGGGGGTACTTGCCGCAAGCCCTGACCAGTGGCGCATAATCGCAGGTCCGTGAGCCGAATGAGGAGATGCGATGCGTGTGCTGCTGTCGACGATCGGGTCACGCGGGGACGTCCAGCCGTTGCTGGCGCTCGCGCTGGAGCTGAGGGCGCTCGGTCACGAGCCCCGGGTGTGCGCGCCACCCGACTTCCACAGCCTGATCGACGGCCACGGGCTGCCCTTCGTGCCCCTCGGCCCCGGGGTGCGCAGTACCGCGAAATCCGTACGGCCCGCCCCGCCGGGCGAGCCGTCACCCGAGGCCATGCGCCGGGTGGTGGCGGCCACGGTCGCCGGCCAGTTCGAGACGGTCGGGGCGGCGGCGAAGGACTGCGACGTCATCGTGGGAGGCGGAGCGTTGCAGATCGCCACTCGCTCGATCGCCGAGCTGAGGGGCGTCCGCTACGTCTTCGCCGCCTACTGCCCGATCACCCTGCCCTCCGCCCATCACGCGCCTCCCCCGCTGTCGATGCGGGGAGAGACGCCGGCGGACGAATCGGCGGCGGGCAGGGCGGCCGACTACGGCGCCCTTTGGGACCAGGAGGCGCGACACTGGAACGACACCTTCGGCCCCGCTCTGAACGAGCAGCGGGCGGCGGCCGGTCTGGACCCCGTCCACGACGTGCGGAGCCACATCTTCACCGACCGTCCCCTGCTGGCCGCCGACCCGGAGCTGGGGCCCTGGCAGAAAACGGGGGACCGGGAGCCCACACCGCCTGACCTGGAGCCCACACCGGCGGACCTGGACGTGCTGCAGACCGGCGCCTGGATCCTGCGGGATCGGCGGCCGTTGCCGTCCGAGTTGGAGACGTTCCTCGATGCGGGCAAGCCGCCGATCTACTTCGGCTTCGGCAGCATGCGCGCCACGCAGGAGACCGGCCGCGCGACGATCGAGGCGGCCAGGGCGCTCGGGTACCGCGCGATCGTCGCCAGAGGCTGAGCCGACCTGATCCCGGTGGACGACGGACCCGACTGCCTGTCCGTCGCGGAGGTCAACCAGCAGGCGCTCTTCCCGCGCGTCGCCGCTGTCGTGCACCACGGCGGTGCGGGCACCACGACCGTGGCCGCGCGGGCCGGTGTCCCCCAGGTCGTCGTCCCCCGGCTCTACGACCAGCACTACTGGGCACGGCGCGTCCACGATCTCGGGATCGGGCAGGCGCTCCCGCCCACCGAGCCGACCGCCGGCTCGCTCGCCACGGCTCTCGACCACGCCCTGCGACCCGACGTGGCGGCCCGCGCCCGATCCGTGGCCGGGGCCGTACGCGGCGACGGCGCGGCCGTGGCCGCGCGCTTCCTGTCCGAAGCCCCGCAGGACAATTGAGACACCCGGCGGCAGGTCCGGTGGCGCGCTTCGTGGCTTCGGGGGCGGGCCGGGGGCGTTGATAGCGTCCTCCTGAGGAGAGGTGCATGGACTGGTTGGTTTCGGTGCTGGGGGCCGGCCTCGTGATGGCGGCGCTGCGGGACATCTTCCACACGATCTGGCACCCGGTCGGCGGGGGCGGCTTCAGCCGCTGGGTGATGCGGTCGATCTGGGGGCTGGCGCACCGGGTGAACCGGCGGGGACAGGCGGCGGCGCTGGCCGGGCCGCTCGCCATGGTGATCGTGGTCTGCGTGTGGACCTCCTCGGTGATCGTGGGGTGGACGCTCATCTACTGGCCGCACATCCCCGAGGACTTCGTGTTCACGCCAGGACTGGAGACGAGCCGGCAGACGGACCTGCTGGACGCTCTCTACCTCTCCCTGGTCACGGTCGCCACCCTCGGGTTCGGCGACATCGTGCCCCAGGCAGGGTGGCTGCGCGTCGCCGCGCCGCTGCAGGCCCTGATCGGCTTCGCGCTGCTGACGGCGACCGTCTCGTGGGTGCTGCAGATCTATCCGACGCTGATGAGGAGGAGGTGCCTGGCGATCAAGCTGGCGACGCTGCGCCGCAGCGACGCCGCGGGCACGGTCGCCCGGTCCGACTCGCCTTTCGGGGCGACCCTGCTGGACGGGCTCGCCGGCGACGTGGTGCAGGCGCGCGTCGACTTCGTCCAGTACGCCGAGAGCTACTACTTCCATGACGGCGAGGGGCAGGCTTCGCTGGCGACGGCGATCGGGTACGCCATGGAGATGGCGGAAGAGGGGCGGAAGTCGCCGCGCGAGGACGTGCGGCTGACCGCCACGCTGCTCGGGCACGCGCTGGACGATCTCGCGGTGGTGCTGGACGAGCGGTTCCTGCATGTCGGCGGGACCACGGCCCAGGTGTTCGACGCGTACGCGGACGATCATGGCCGCGCCCTGGGCGGATCTGACCGCTGACTCGTCGGGGTCGCGGAGCTGGGCTGATATCCATATCGTTATCAGCGCGCCGGGCATACCGTCTTGGACAGCGCGATCGCCGTTGTGCTGTCATGGCCGCCATGCCCGACTCGCAGCAGACAGAACGCGTCACCAAGGTGAGGGGGGTCGCGCGGCTGGCCGGGGCGGCCGCGGCGGCCGGCGTGCTGGTGGCGGCGATCGCGCTGCCGGCTGTGGGCG
>NZ_QNFZ01000017.1 GCF_003313395.1 Nonomuraea lactucae
CGGACTTCGGGCGGCGCGGCCGGCGCTGCCGGCGCGGAGGCCGCCTGAGGGGAAGAGGCGGGGGGCGCTGAGGAGGCGGGGGACGCCGGGCCCGTGGGGGTCTTGGCGGCCTGGGTGGGTGCCTGGGCGGCCTCGCCGGAGGCGCAGCCCGACAGCAGCGTCATGCCGGCGCATATGCCGGAAAGGACTCTGAGGGCGGATTTGCGATTTCGCTCGTGCGGCATATCGACGAACGCTAGAGGACGCGGCGGGGGACCGGCCGCGCAACGTCGCTATTCATGGGATTCAGCGCTTTATGAATGGCCTTGACCTTTGCCGTATTAGCCGGAGTCCATGCGATCGCGCTGGTCAGCCCTGCGAAGGACCGTCACAGCCCGCCTTCCAGAGGCGCCCCCAATCGGGCATTAGCCGTAACAGGCCACGCAAAATGTTTCTCCCAGCACTGCGCGCCGTACCATGACAATTGCCTGCCGTCCGCATGATCACGGCATGAGCGACATAGACCCGCGCCTGGCGCGCGACCTCGGGATGAGACGGCCGATCTCGCGCCGCGACTTCTTCGACGGCGTCGCCGTGGCCGCGGGCGCCGCCGCGGCGGGCGCGGTCGCCGGTCAGCCCCCCGTTCGCTCGGCTTCCCATGGGACGGGTGAGGGGCCCGAGGAGGCCGTGTTCCCACCCCGCCTCACCGGCCTGCGCGGGAACACCGCCGACGCGCTGAGCGTGCCGCACGCGCTCCGTGACGGCCGCTTCTGGGACTTCGCCGGCGACGCCGAGCCCACCGGCGAGAACTACGACCTGGTGGTGGTCGGCGGCGGCCTCAGCGGGGTGAGCGCCGCCTGCGAGTGGCTGCGCCACGAGCCGCGGGCGCGCGTCCTCATCCTGGACAACCACGACGAGATCGGCGGCCACGCCCGGCGGGTCGAGTTCCGGCCCGCCGGCCGTCCCGGGCCGCTGATCGGCCAGGGCGGGTCGCGCTCGATCGACTCGCCCTCGGTGTGGACGCCCGAGGGCAAGGACCTGCTGGACCGGCTCGGCATCGTGACCAGAACCCTGCGCGGCTACCATGACGAGGGGCTCTACCCGGGCCTGGGGCTGCACGAGGGCGTGATGTGCGACCGGGAGACGTTCGCCCTGGACACGCTGGTCCGGTTCGCGCCCGGAACGCCGCCTGAGCGGTGGGTCAACCGGCTGCCGGTGGCGGACCAGGCCCGGCGCGACCTGCTCAGGCTCTGGGCGGACCCGCCCGACTGGTTCCCGGAGCTGTCACGGGAGGAGAAGGAGGAACGGCTGGCGGGCCTGACCTACTCCGCCTTCCTGCTCGACGTCTGCGGCGCGCATCCCGAGGTCGAGCGGTTCTACCGGACCGCGCCGAGCGCCAGATGGGGATACGACACCCGGTCCTTCGGCGCGATCGACGCCTGGGGCAGCGGGGACTACCCCGGTTTCCAGGGCCTCGGGCTGGACGCGGGCAAGCCGTCGCGGTTCTGCTCGCCCACCCTGAAGAAGGAGTGGGGCGCGCCCGACCGGGAGGACCTCCACTGTTTTCCCGAGGGCGTGCAGGCGCTGGTCCGGATCATGGTGGGCCGGATGATCCCCGGCTTCGCCACGTCCGCCTCCCCCGGCGCGGACGGGAGCGCGACGGCCGCGACCATGGACGGCGTCACCACCGCCGCCTACGACTACGGCCGGCTCGACCACCCCGCGAACCGGGTCCGCTTCCGGCTGTCCAGCCCGGTGGTCTCGGTGCGCAACGACGGCGATCCCGGCAGCGCCTCCACGGCCACCGTGGCGTACTTCGACGGCCATCGGGTCAGGACCGTGCGCGCCGGATCGGTGGTGCTGGCCTGCTGGAACGCGGTCATCCCCTACCTCGTCCCCGACCTGCCCGGCCAGCAGGTCCGGGCCCTGCGGGAGGCGGTCAAGACGCCGATGCTGGAGGCGACCGTACAGGTGCGCGACTGGCGGGCCTGGCGGCGCGCCGGCGTCCACCGTACGCGCTGGACGGGCGCCTACTGGTGCCTGGCCGAGCTCGACCACCCGCTCAGCACCCCCGGGTACGAGTGCCCGAAAGACCCGGGGGAGCCGATCAACGTCCACCTGGTGGCCACGCCGTGCCGGTCGGAGCTGGGGCCGGTCCGGGGCGCCGTCGCCGGGCGCCGGGCGCTGCTCCGGACGCCCTACAACCACCTGGAGTACACCGTCCGGGACCAGCTCGCCCGGCTCCTCGGGTCCGCCGGCTTCGATCCGGCCGCGGACATCGAGGCCATCACGGTCAACCGGTGGGGGCACGGGTACGCGCCGGAGTACTGCCGTCCCTGGTACGGCTTCTACCCGGACGGCCCCTTCCCGGCCGACGCGGCCCGGCGCCCCTTCGGCCGGATCGCGATCGCCAACTCCGACTCGGTCCCCGCGGCCCGTGCCGACGCCGCCATCACCGCCGCGTACCGAGCGGTCGCCGACCTGAGGGACGAGCACCACTGAAGGGAGGCCCCTCACAGTGGCCGGCCTCGCGGCGGCGCGGACCCCCGGAGGGTGGTCAGGGATGGGTGGCGGCGAGGGTGGACCGCCAGAGGCGCTCGGCCAGGTCGGGATCCGTCATCGTGGCGGGGAGCCTCTCGGCGGGCGTCTCGCCGTCGAAGTAGCGGCCGGCGTGCTTGATCCCGTCCTCGTGCGTGGCCAGGTACGCCAGCGGGCGCGCCCCGTGCTCCGGCGGCTTGGCGTAACCGGGAGTGGCGAGGAAGAGCCGCATGAGCAGCGCGTCCGGCGCGAAGCCGGTCCTGATCACACCGGGGTGGAAGCAGGTGGCGGCCGTCCCGCGGGCCGCGAGGGCGACCGTGAACAGGGCGTTGGCCTGCTTGGTGTCGCCGTACTGGATCCAGGCGTTCCACCGGCGCCGTGCCCGGGAGAGGTCGTCCACGTCGAGCTTGCCGGTTCGAGCCGCGCGGGACGACGTGGTCACCACCCTGTCCACATGATCGGCCAGGGAATGGGTCAGGAGGAACGGGGCCAGATGGTTGACCTGAACCATCAGTTCGTGCCCGTCCGAGGTGATCTGTCGCGTTCGACTCCACACGCCCGCGTTGTTGGCCAGCACGCCGATGCGCTCGTAGCGCTCGAGAAGCTGGGATGCCAACCGGCGCACATCCTCCAGGGAGGCGAAGTCGCACCTGAGCACCTCGCCCTTGGGCCCGGAGAGCCCGCCGGCGATCTCCTTGAGCCGCCGCTCGTCCCGTCCCACCAGGACAACCCGGTGCCCGCGGCGCGAGAGCTCGGCCGCCGCCGCGGCGCCGATGCCGGCACTCGCCCCGGTAATCACGCTAATCATCCCGTTCCTCCCACTGCGCTGGAACCATAAACGGTGCTAGTCTCCTATGCGATCTTCCGGAGGTGTATTTACACAAAGGTGGAAATGCCCCTCGACTCCGAGGTTGGGACATGGGCTCGCGTAACCGGTCAATTCGGTTCAAGATCTTCTTATTACTCCTGCTACCCCTCCTATCTCTGAGCGCCCTCTGGGGGTTCGTGCTGAACCTCACCGTGGGTGACGGACAGGCCCTCCTGCGGGCCAACACCCTGTATCAGACGGTCGGGATCACCTCGACCGAGCTGGGGCTGCAGCTTCAGGCCGAGCGTGCCCGCTCGGCGGTGGCCGTCACCACGCGTAAGCTCACCGAGGATCTCGGCGCGCAGCGGGCCCGCACCGACAGGGCGGTCACCGTCTTCCAGCGCGCCTCGGCCGAGGCCGGCGACGCGGCCGACGGAGAGCTGCGCGCCCCGCTCGACGCCCTCCACCGCCAGCTCAGCCGGCTCGGGTCCATCCGCGCGGACATCGACGCCGGCCTCAGCTCCCGGCTGGCGGGGCTCGAAGAGTACAACCGCGTCATGGACGCCCTCTTCAGGGTCTACGACCACATGGTGTCCGTGCCCGACCTGGCGATCTTCCAGCAGGCCACCGCCATGCAGGCCATGGGGAACGCGCGGGAGGTCATCGCGAGGGAGCACGCCCTCATCAGCGGCGCGCTCATCGACCGGCGGCTGACCGAGCCCGAGGCCGCCGCCTTCACCGAGTACGTCGCCACCCGCAAGTTCCTGCACACGCGCGGCTCGGCCGGGCTCGACCTGGCGCTGCGCCAGCCGTACGACAAGATGCTCTCCGGCCAGACCTTCCGCAGCTTCGCCCTGATGGAGTCGCGGATCGTCAGCACCGGCGCGCCGCCGCCCGACGCGGACGCCTGGAACGCCGCCGTCGGCCAGGTCATGGCGCAGCTCGACCGGATCGGCATGTCCTCCACCCAGGAGCTGACGGGCCGCACGACCGACGCGGCCGTCGCGATCATGGTCAGGATCGGCATCGCCGGTGGCATCGGGCTGGTCGCCGTGCTCGCCTCGATCATCATCTCGGTCCGCTTCGGCCGCCGCCTCGGCGCCGAGCTGGCCGGGCTGCGCTCCGCCGCCCTGGACCTGTCGGAACGGCGCCTGCCCCACATCGTCGAGCGCCTGCGCCGCGGCGCGGACGTGGACGTCAAGAAGGAGGTCAAGCCGCTCAAGGTGAGCGGCTCGGCCGAGATCACCGACGTGGCGCGCGCGTTCGGCTCCGTGCAGCGCACCGCCGTGCAGGCCGCGGTGGGGCAGGCCGACCTGCGGCGCGGGGTCGGCCAGGTGTTCGTCAACCTGGCCAGGCGCAAGCAGGGCCTGCTGCACCGCCAGCTCGCGCTGCTCGACCGGATGCAGCGCCGAACCCACGACCCCGACCGGCTGGAGGAGCTCTTCCGCCTCGACCACCTGACCACGCGCATGCGACGGCACGCGGAGAGCCTGATCATCCTCTCCGGCTCCGCGCCCGGCCGGGCCTGGCGCAAGCCGGTGCCCGTGGTCGACATCGTGCGAGCCGCGGTCGCCGAGGTCGAGGACTACACCCGGATCGCGGTCGAGGCGATGCCCGCCAGCGCGATCGACGGCGGCGTCGCGGCCGACCTGACGCACCTGGTGGCCGAGCTGGTCGAGAACGCCACCATCTACTCGCCCCCCGACACCGGCGTCCTGGTCCGTGGCGACCTGGTGAGCAACGGCTACGCGATCGAGGTGGAGGACAGGGGCCTCGGGCTGTCGGACGCCGAGTACGGCTCGTTCAACACGCTGCTGGCCAACCCGCCCGAGTTCGACCTGGCCGACAGCGACAGGCTCGGCCTGTTCGTGGTCGCGAAGCTGGCCGAGCGGCACGACATCAAGGTGCTGGTGCGCCGCTCGCCGTTCGGCGGCACGACGGCGATCGTGCTGGTGCCACGCCGCCTGGTCACCGAGCAGCCCGCGCTGACAGCCGGAGACGGCGACGACGCGCCCCCGCTGCCCAGCCGCGCACGCACAGGGAACCGCCCGAGGAGCGAGCCCGGGAACGGCACCGCGTACGCCCCTCCGGACGAGACAGCGAACGACACCACGAACGACCGAGGCAGCGGCGACGAGGCCACGCCGCCGCCCGGCCGTACGAGGAAGGACGGTGACGGCGTGCCCGCGCTGCCCAGCCGGACCCGGAAGAAGGCGCTCGCCGTGGTGAGCGGCGGCACCCACGCCGGGCTGCCCACCCGGATACGGCAGGCAAACCTGGCACCCCAGCTAAGGGCGGACCCGCCGCCCGAACCGGAGCCGGAGGAAAAGACCGAACGCTCTCCCGACGAGGTACGCGACCTGTTCTCCGCGTTCCAACGGGGAACCCAACGCGCACGAGAAGACGCACAAGAAGAGGGGGAGGCATGACCGTGCCGACGACCAACACCGGTGAGCTGAACTGGCTGCTCGACGACCTGACGACCAGGGTCGGGGCGGTGCGCCAGGCGGTGATCCTGTCGACCGACGGCCTCGCGGTCGGCTACTCCAAGGGTCTGACCCGGGAGGACGCCGAACACCTGTCGGCGGTGGCGGCCGGGTTCCAGAGCCTGGCCCGGGGCACCGGGCGCCACTTCGGCGGCGGCGACGTCCGGCAGACCATCGTCGAGATGGAGTCGGCGTTCCTCTTCGTGACCGCGGCCGGGCAGGGCACCTGCCTGGCCGTGATCGCCGACGCGAACGTGGACGTGGGCCACATCGCGTACGAGATGGCGATGCTGGTCAAGCGGGTCGGACAGCACATCTCGACCAACCCCCGAGCGGCCACGTCATGAGGGAGTCCCCGCAGTGGCTGGATGAGGAGGCGGGGCCGGTCGTCCGGCCCTATGCTCTGATCCGCGGCCGCACGAGGTCCTCCGGCGACATGTTCGACCTCATCGCGACCGTGACAGTCGTGGGTGCGCCGCCGGCGGGCCCATCCGGTGATCTGGGCCCCGAGCAGCAGCGCATCATGCGGATGGCGCGGAGCCCGATCTCGGTGGCCGACGTGGCCTCCGAGCTCGACCTGCCCATCGGCGTCGTACGGGTGCTGCTGGGCGATCTGCGTGACAACGGCCTGATCTCGGTGACGTCCCCCTCAGCGGAGAGGCCGCGTCCGAGTGCGGGCATTCTCAAGGAAGTGATCAATGGACTCCGGGCTCTCTGAGGACCCCGTCGCGCTCAAGATTCTCATCGCCGGAGGCTTCGGCGTGGGCAAGACCACCCTGGTGGGAGCGATCAGCGAGATCAAGCCGCTGCGCACCGAGGAGGTGCTCTCCGAACGCGGGGTCGGCGTGGACGACCTCGACGGCGTGGAGGCCAAGACCACCACGACCGTCGCCATGGACTTCGGCCGGATCACGATCCGCGAGGGCCTGGTCGTCTACCTGTTCGGCACCCCGGGGCAGGAGCGGTTCTGGTTCATGTGGGACGAGCTGTCCTACGGCGCGCTCGGCGCCGTCGTGATCGCCGACACGCGCCGGCTGACCGACTGCTTCCCGTCGGTCGACTACTTCGAGCAGCGGGGCACGCCCTTCGTGGTGGCCGTCAACTGCTTCGAGGGCGCCGCCCGGCACAGCGTCGACGACGTGCGCATCGCGCTCGACCTGGACGACGACGTGCCGGTGCTGCTGTGCGACGTGCGGCGGCGCACGTCGGCCAAGGAGGTCATGGTGACCCTGGTCGAGCACTCCCTGCGCACGCTGACCGCGGCCGGCTAGCCGCCTCTAGAGGGCCTTCAGGCCGTTGATCACTTCCTGGAGCAGGTTCTCGGTGGTCGCCGTGGTCTTGGCCCGCGGCGGCCGTACCGTGACCAGCCCGTGGTGGAGCAGGTCGCCGAGGAGCACCCGGACCACGCCCACCGGCAGGTCCAGCTCGGCGGCCACCTCCACGAGCGGTCTGCTCTGGCGCTCGGCGGCCACCTCCACGAGCGGTCTGCTCTGGCCGGTGACGCAGCCGATCAGCCGCCGGTGCTGGACGCTCAGCTCCGCCTTGGCGGGCACCGGGAGTCCGCTCGCGGCGACGCTCGCCAGCAGGTCGATCCGGGGAGCGGACGATCTGGTGCGGCCACGGGCGACCGCGTACGGCCGTACGACCGGCCCGGCCTCCTCGTCGACCCACTCGTGCTCGCGGCTCACGACTGAGATCCCCCATCCTGATCGCTGTCCTGCCGCCCGCGTTGCCAGCCCGACTGGAGGGAGGAGAGCAGCGCCCTGGTCTCCTCGGGCGAGCGCTCGTCCGGTGCCGCGAGCTCCTGCTCCCTGAGCTGCGGGGCCAGGTTGGCCTTGCGTTGCCGGCGCGGCAGTTCCGGTCCCGAGTCCTGCTGCGGCCCGAGTTGCGGCTGGGGCTGTTGCTGCGGCGCCGGTCCGCGCCTGGAGGTCCGGATCCGGCGCGGCAGCCCGCCGGGGCCCGCTCCGCGCCTCTCCGGTGAGTCGGACCCTGGCGCGCCGTCCATCAGGCCCGAGGCATCCCCGGACGCGCCATACAGGCCCGAGGCATCCCCGGACGCGCCGATCTGGGCCGCGTCGTCCCTGACCACCGAGACGGACACCGTCTCGAGCTCGGGCATCTCGACCGGGAGCGGCAGCATCTCGACCAGAGTCGCGGGCACCAGGACGATCGCGGTGGTCCCGCCGTACGGGGAGGGCTTGACCGTCACCGAGATGCCGTGCCGGGCCGCGAGCATGCCGACCACCGCGAACCCCAGCTGCTCGGTCTGCGACGGGTCGAAGTCGGGCGGGCTGGCGAGCCGCTCGTTGATGAGGCGGCGGATCTCCGCGGGCATGCCGAGGCCGCGGTCCTCGACCTCGACGGCGAAGCCCCGGCCCACCAGCTCGCCGCGGATGGACACCTCGTTGCCGGGCGAGGAGAACGTGGTGGCGTTCTCGATCAGCTCGGCGAACAGGTGCATGAGGTCCGCCACGGCCGTGCCGGAGAAGCCGTACTCGGGCATCGGGTAGACCCGGACCCGGGTGTACTCCTCGACCTGCGCGGCGGCGCCGTTCAGCACGTCCTCGACCGAGATGACGCCGCGCCAGCGCCGCCCGGCCGCGCCGCCGGACAGCAGCACCAGTCCCTCCGCGTGGCGGCGCATGCGGGTGGTCAGGTGGTCGAGCTTGAACAGCCGTTCCAGCGCCTCGGGCTCCTCGGTCTCGCGCTGCATGTCGTCGAGGAGCTTGAGCTGGCGCTGCAGCAGCGACTGGCTGCGCCTGGCCAGGTTGCGCAGCGCCTGGGCGACGCCCTCGCGCAGCCGGGCCTGCTCGACCGCCGTGTCCACGGCGGTGCGCTGCACGCTGTCGAACGCCGCCGCCAGGTCGGCGACCTCGCTGGTCGCCTTGTCGGCCACCGTGATGGGCGGCGCCTCGGCCTCCACGTCCACCGGCTCGCCCTTGCGCAGCCGTTCCACCACGCCGGGCAGCCTGATCTCGGCCAGGTCGAGCGCGCCGCGGCGCAGCCTACCGAGGTCGAGGGTGACACGCCGGCCGACGCGGATCGACACGATGACGGAGACCACGACCGCCATCAGCCCGAGCACGCCCGCCACCGCGGCGCGCACGAAGATCTCGACAGCGGCCGGCTTGATCTGGAGGAACAGCTTGCCGGCGCCGCTGCGGAAGGCGGTGATGTAGTCCTGCATCACCGGGTCGGCCAGCTCGCGCCACATGAGCACGTTGACGGGCTCGCCCGCGATGTACGAGTCCAGCGCCCGCTGCATCGTGGCGTAGCGGGAGGATGCGATGACCTTCTCGAACGGGGCCCGCAGGTCGGGGTCCAGGTTGGCCATCGCCGTGGAAAGCAGGTGCGTACGCGCCCCGTCGACCTCGATCAGCAGGTGCACGTCCTTCGTCGAGAGCTTGCCGTTCGCGGCGACGATGAGGGCGTTCTCGCGGCTCATCATCTCCCGCACCTCGTCGGTGAGCACCATGCCGTACGTCTGGCGGGTCAGGTCCGCGTCGGTGGTGATCGCGAACAGCGAGTAGACGTAGTGGACCAGGTCGGAGACGGACGAATACTCCCTGACCAGGGTCACGGCGCTCATCCTGCCGCTGTCGACCTGGCGCCTGATGTCCGGCAGCCGCTCGATCGCGTCCAGGGCGTCCTTCACCCGCCCCCGCATCTGGGGCGTCATCGCCGCCTGGCTGCTCTCCTGCCGGACCGCATCGGTGAGCCTGGTCCGCACCTGGTCGGTCCTGGCGCGGGCCCCCGCGAGCGGGGCCGGGTCGGCGACGATGCCGCCCAACCGTTCGGCGGAGGCGAGGCGTTCCTGCTGGAGCTCTCCGACGAGCGCGTTGGCGTGCTTGAGGACGCCGCTCCAGAGGGTCTGCGCCTTGAAGAGGCCGAAGGCGTCGCCGAAGGTGGTGCTCGCCGCGAAGACCCAGAGCACGACCAGGGAGACCAGGGGGATGACGAGCAGTGTCGAGATCTTGAACCTGATGGATCTGCCCGATGCCATGGTACCTGCTCCCGGATAGAAGATCGCCGGAGAGAATAGCACCGAAACAGGTCAGATTAAGATCAACTAGCGATAATTCTGTGATATGTCTGGAAATTAGCGGGCTCCTCGGACGTGGCTCGGGCCCACGCCAGCCGTACCAGCCAGGCGGCCAGAACCCCCAGCACGGCCACCTCCGCGCCCAGCAGCAACCGCTCCACCAGGCCGATCAGCACCCGCTCGCCCGGCAGCGCCACGTACGTGATCGCCAGCAGCCCGAACCCCCCGGCCAGCGCCAGCCACTCCACCACCCTGGCGACCGGCTTCCACTCCTCGGCGGCGGCCAGCCGCGGCACCATCAGCGCCGCCGCCAGCGGCAGGCTGACGAACGCCGCCACCGACGCGTACCGGTGAACCTGCGCGGTCACCGTCAGGTCCGCGCCGATCGGCGTGGTCGGCACGACCGCCGCCACCACCAGCGCCACCGACCAGACCAGCAGCAGCCGCTCCGGAAACCCCCGCACCGGAGCGCCCGCCGCCCGCAGCCCGCCCAGCAACACCAGCGACCCGAGGCCCATCACCGCCATCGCGACCTCCGTGACGCCCCCGCGGTCAGCCACGGCGTACTCGCTCACGGTCACGTTCAGCGGGTCGAGGTAGGGGTCCGGGCCGAACTGCCCGACCACGACAGCCACCACCGAGAACCCGATCGAGACGCACGCGCCCAGCGCCCACATCCCCGGCGACAACCTCGCCCTCACTCCGGTCATGCACCAACCCTCGCGTCCCGCCCCCTCCCCCGGCATCCGGCCCACCCCCACCGGATCCCTGATCCGCCCCCGGGGTCCCCTAGGGGTTTCCCCGACGCAGCGGAGCCCGCCTCCCCACGGCGACGTCTCGCCGCCGTCCGGCCGGGACTAACTCGGCCGGGTCAGTACGTGCGGGGCCGCCGCCGCGTAGCGGGCGCGGATCTCCGGCACCGGAGCGCCCTTGTACACGGCCGCTTCCTGGGACGCCCAGTCGACTTCGCCGTCGAGGAGCCAGGCGGCCTGGTAGGCGGCTCCGTCGGCCACGTACTCCCCCGGCGGCGGCGCGAGGACGGAACGGCCGAAGATCGTCGGGGCGATGCGGCGGACCGCCTCCGAGCGGGCGCCTCCCCCGATCAGCAGCACCCGCTCTGGGGCCACGCCGAGCGCGTCGAGGGCGTCGGCGAGGCCGCACAGCATGCCCTCGATCGAGGCCCGCGCCAGGTGGGCGGGGGTCGAGGTGGCCAGGGTCAGGCCGTGGAGCGAGCCGGTGGCCGTGGGGTGGTTGGGGGTGCGCTCGCCCTCCAGGTAGGGCACCATCGTGAGCCCGCCCGCGCCCGGCGGCGCCTGCAGTGCCAGGTCGCCGAGCCGGTCGAGGTCCACGCCGGCGAGGCGGGCCGCCGCGTCCATCACCCGGGCGGCGTTCAGCGTGCAGACCAGCGGGAGGAAGCGCCCCGTGGCGTCGGCGAACCCGGCGACCGCCCCGCTCGGGTCGGCGCTGGGCACGTCGGAGACCGCGAACACGGTGCCCGACGTGCCGATCGACACCACCACGTCCCCGGGCCGCGCCCCGACACCCAGCGCGGCGGCCATGTTGTCGCCGGTGCCCGGCGCGATCCGCATCCGCCCCTCGCGCCCTCCTCCCGGCCCGAACCCCGCGGCGCCATCGGTCGCAGACGCGCCCGCGCCCTCAGGTGGGGTCGTCACGGGCCGGTCCGTGGTCCCGGACAGGGCCGCGCCCGCGGGCGGGGGTGTGG
>NZ_QNFZ01000149.1 GCF_003313395.1 Nonomuraea lactucae
GCCCCCGGAACCGACCCCCGACTCCAGAACCGCCCCCCATCCCACACGCACCCGCCTCCGGGACCACCCCGCCGCCCCACGCTTCTATCCACCCCGCACGCCCCGCCCCGTCGCCCGCCTTGGGGACCGACCTGCCATACCACGAACCCGTTCTGGCCCCCAGGCCCCACGGCCTCCCCGCCCCGCACGTCCGCACCCCACGGGAACGGCCCCACCGCACGGGGACGGGCACACTGCTAGTACGGGCGGCCCCGTCACACCTGTCGCGCCCCCGGCTACCCCTCCGGCGTCACCGCCACCGCCGAGGCCGCCTCCGGGCCGTCCTTGAGCAGCACCTCGAAGCCCTGCTCGTCCAGGATCGGGATGCCCAGGCTCACGGCCTTGTCGTATTTGGACCCGGCGTTCTCCCCCACGACCACGAACGACGTCTTCTTCGACACCGAGCTGGCCACCTTGCCGCCCCTGCTGGTCAACGCCTCGGCAGCCCCGTCGCGGGTGAAGCCGTCCAGCGTGCCGGTCACGACGAAGGTGAGGCCGTCGAGGGTCTGCGGCCCCTTCTCCGGAGCCGGATCGTCCTCCATGCGGACGCCGGCCGCGCGCCAGCGCTCGATGATGTCGCGGTGCCAGTCGACCTCGAACCACTCCCTGATGGTGGCGGCCACCCGCGGGCCGATGCCCTTGACGGCGGCCAGCTCCTCCTCCGAGGCGTTCATGATGGCGTCGATCGAGCGCATCTCGTCGGCCAGGAGGCGGGCCGTGGGCGGGCCGATGTGGCGGATCGAGAGGGCGACCAGGACGCGCCAGAGGGGCACCTGCTTGGCCTGCTCCAGCTCGTCGACGAGCTTGAGCGCGTTCTGGCTGGGCTCGCCGTTGACGTTGGAGAAGAACGAGACGACCTTCTCCTCCCCCGTCCTCGGGTCGATCTTGGGCAGGCCGGTGTCCATGTCGCGCACCACGGACCTGATCGGGATGAGCTCCTCCAGCGTCAGCTCGAACAGGTCGGCCTCGGTGCGCACGACCGGTCGCTGCGGCGGGAGCGGCTGGCTGAGCGCGGTGGCCGCGACGTAGCCGAGCCCCTCGATGTCGAGGGCGTAGCGCCCGGCGGCGAAGTAGAGGCGCTCGCGGATCTGCGCGGGGCAGCCGCGGGCGTTGGGGCAGCGCAGGTCGGCGTCGCCCTCCTTCTCGTAGGCCAGCTCGGTGCCGCACTCGGGGCAGCGGGTGGGCATGACGAACTCGCGCTCGGACCCGTCGCGCAGCGCCGCCACCGGGCCGACGATCTCGGGGATGACGTCGCCGGCCTTGCGCAGCACCACGGTGTCGCCGATGAGCACGCCCTTCTTGAGCACGATCGCGGCGTTGTGCAGCGTGGCCCGCTCGACCGTGGAGCCCGCGACGACGACGGGCTCCATCACCGCGTACGGGGTGACCCGGCCGGTGCGGCCGACGCCCACCTGGATGTCGATCAGCTTGGTGTTGACCTCTTCGGGCGGGTATTTGAAGGCGATCGCCCAGCGCGGGGCCCGCGAGGTGGAGCCGAGCTCGCGCTGCGTGCGGAAGTCGTCGATCTTGACCACGACGCCGTCGATCTCGTAGGCGGGGTCGTGCCGGTGGACGCGGTAGTGCTCGATGAACTCGTTGATCTCGTCGAGGCTGCCGACCACCTTGTAGAGGTCGCTGACCGGCAGGCCGAACTCGCGCAGCCGGTCGTAGACCTCCGACTGCGCGCGCGGCGCGGTCGCGCCCTCCCAGACACCGACCCCGTGCACGATCATGCGCAGGGGACGCTGGGCGGTGATGCGCGGGTCCTTCTGCCGCAGGGTGCCGGCGGCGGAGTTGCGCGGGTTGGCGAAGGGCGGCTTGCCCTGCTCGACGAGCTGCTCGTTGAGCTGCTTGAAGTCCTCGACCGGGATGTAGACCTCGCCGCGCACCTCCACGAGGCTGGGCACGTCGTCGCCGCGGAGCCGGTGGGGGACGCCCTTGATCGTGCGGACGTTGGCGGTCACGTCGTCGCCCATGCGCCCGTCGCCGCGGGTGGCGCCGCGCTCCAGCTTGCCGTCACGGTAGACGAGCGCCACGGCCAGGCCGTCGATCTTCAGCTCGACGAGGTAGGGGCCGGGCTCGCCCTCGGCCAGCCGCTCGGCCCGGGTCTGCCAGGCGGTCATGTCCTCGGCGTTGAAGGCGTTGTCGAGGCTCTCCATCCGGGCGAGGTGCTGGACCTTGGCGAAGTCGCCCGAGACCGGCGCGCCGACCTTCTGCGTCGGCGAGTCGGGCGTCTGGAGCGACGGATGCTCCGCCTCCAGGGCGAGCAGCTCGTTGAACCAGCCGTCGAACTCCGCGTCACTGACCGTGGGCTGGTCGAGCACGTAGTAGCGCCAGCGGGCCTCCTCCACCAGCTCGCACAGCTCCGCATGCCGCTTCAGCGCCGCCACCGGCACGCCCTCGACGCTAGGCTCGCTCACGCGACCTCTCCTTCCGTCCGCCACCAGAGGAAACCCTCCGCCACCTGAGGAAACGCTATCGTCGAGCACCGACAAAGCCAGCCCGGCAGAGCCGGCCCGGCCATGCCAGTCCAGCAACGCCGGCCCGACGATGCCAGTCCAGCAACGCCGGCCCGACAACGCCTCAGCCGGAACCCGACCCGCCTTCGGGGTCCTCCCTGAGCACCCGCGCCGCCTTCCGGCAGGCGGCGAGCGCCGCCCTGGCGTACGCCGGCGACGCCCCGGCCAGCCCGCACGCCGGGGTGAGCACGACCTGCTCTGCCAGCCGGTCGGGCGAGAAGCCCAGCCGCCGCCACAGCTCCAGCGCCGGTTTGGCGACGACGTCCACGCCGGGCAGCCGGGTGTCCGTGCCCGGCACCACCCCCAGGAACATCAGCAGCCCCGCCTCGACCGCCTCGCCGATGGCGTCCTCGTCGCGCCGCCTGATGAGGGAGGCGTCCACGGACACGCCGCGCACGCCGGCCCGGCGCAGCAGGTCGTACGGCACCGACGGCGCGCAGCAGTGCACGACGAGGTCAGGGAAGGGGCGCAGCGACTCCTCCACCCGCCACGCCTCCACGGCGGGCAGCCGGCCGAACCCGGACGCGGTCGGCACCGTGCCCGCCAGCGCGCCGGGCAGGCGGGGCTCGTCGAGCTGGAGCACGATCTCGGTGACGCCGGGCAGGCGCCGCAGCACCTCCGCCACGTGGTCGCCGACGCCCTGCGCGAGGGAGGCGGTCAGATCGCGTACGGCGCCGTGGTCGGAGAGGATCTTGTCGCCGTGGCGCAGCTCGATCGTGCCCGCCAGCGTCCACGGCCCGCACACCTGCAGCTTCAGCGGCCCTTCGTAGGCGTGACCGACCTCCTCCAGGCCGTCGAGGTCGCGCCTGAGATGGTCGGCGGCCCGCTGGTGGTCGCGGCCGGGCCGGTCGGTCAGCCGCCATCCCGACGGCTGCACCTCCACCGCCAGGTCGACCAGCAGCGCCGCCGTCCGTCCGACCATGTCTGCGCCGACGCCTCTCGCGGGCAGTTCGGGCAGGTACGGCAGGCCGGGCACCTCGCCGAAGACGACCCGTGCCGCCTCCAGATGATCCTGTCCGGGATGCGACCCGATCCCGGTGGCTTCCCACGTCAACATGGGACAAGCGTAGGCTCTCGAAGATGAGGCTCACCAAGTACGGTCACGCGTGCGTACGGCTGGAGAAGGACGGCAGGGTCCTCGTCATCGACCCCGGCACGTTCAGCGAGGCCGAGGCCCTGGACGGCGCCGACGCGGTGCTCGTCACCCACCAGCACTTCGACCACCTCGACGTGGAGCGCCTGAGGTCCGCCTCGCCCGACCTGGAGGTGTGGACGTGCGAGGGCGTCGCCGGGGAGCTGGGCGGGATCCCGGCCAAGGTCCAGGTGGTGCGGCACGGCGACGACTTCGCCGCGGCGGGGTTCGCGGTCAGGGTGTACGGCGAGTGGCACGCCAGGAACCACCCCGACATGCCGATCGTGCAGAACGTCGGCTTCATGCTGGACGACGAGCTCTTCTACCCGGGCGACGCCCTGACGGTGCCCGACACGGAGGTGCCGACGCTGCTGGTGCCCACCAACGCGCCGTGGCTGAAGCTCCCCGAAACGATCGAATACCTGCGCACCGTGCGCCCGGCCCGCGCCTACTCGACGCACGACGGGCTGCTGAACGACATCGGGCTGTCGCTGGTGGACAACTGGCTCAAGCTGGAGGCCGACAAGCAGGGCGCCGACATGCGGCGGCTGGCCGCGGGCGAGTCGGTCACCCTGGCCTGACCCCACCGGGCGGGGCGGGTCAGGCGGCGCGGGAGATCGTGGCCGAACCGATGACGGTCGGGCCCGAATAGAGCACCGCCGCCTGGCCCGGGGCCACCCCCGTGGCGGGCCGGTCGAGCTCGATGCGCAGCTCGCCGCCCGACTCCTCGAACCGGCACCCGTACACCTCGCCATGGGCGCGGAGCTGCACGGTCAGGTCGCCGGACGGGGCCGGGCCGTTCCAGACCGGAGGGCCGCACGTGATGGAGGTGACCTCCAGCGCCGAGCGCGGCCCGACGGTGACCGTGTTGGACACCGGCTCGATCGACAGCACGTAGCGCGGCCTGCCGTCGGCGGCCGGACGGTCGATGCGCAGCCCCTTGCGCTGGCCCACCGTGAACCCGTGGGCCCCCTGGTGGGCGCCGACCACCTCGCCCGACTCGTCGACGATGCGCCCCTCGGCCGAGCCGAGCCGCTCGGCCAGGAAGCCCCGCGTGTCGCCGTCGGCGATGAAGCAGATGTCGTGGCTGTCGGGCTTGTCGGCAACGGTCAGACCGCGGCGGGCGGCCTCCGCGCGCACCTCCGCCTTGGTGGAGTCGCCCAGCGGGAAGATCGCGTGGCGGAGCTGCTCGCGGGTGAGGACGCCCAGCACGTACGACTGATCCTTGCCGTGGTCGACGCTCCTGGACAGCACGCCGTCGACCAGCCTGGCGTGGTGACCCGTCGCCACCGCGTCGAACCCGAGCGCCAGCGCCCGGTCGAGCACCGCCGCGAACTTGATCTTCTCGTTGCACCGCAGGCACGGGTTGGGCGTGCGGCCCGCGGCGTATTCGGCCACGAAGTCCTCGACCACGTCGCGCTGGAAACGCTCGGCCATGTCCCAGATGTAGAACGGGATGCCGATCACGTCGGCGGCGCGTCGCGCGTCGCGCGAGTCCTCGATCGTGCAGCAGCCCCTGGCCCCCGTGCGGTGTGACCGGGGGTTGGCCGAGAGGGCGAGATGCACGCCGGTGACGTCGTGACCGGCCTCGGCGATGCGAGCGGCGGCCACGGCTGAGTCGACGCCGCCGGACATGGCGGCAAGCACACGGAGTCCCATGACCATTCCAGAGTACTGTCCGGTGGAGAGTGGCCTCGCGGGACACCGCTCGGCGCGCTGTCCCGCGCTGTGGGCGCGCCGCCCCGCGTTCTGGAAGGATGCACGGCTATGCGACTGTTCGGCCGCAAGGGCGACGAGGACGAGGCGGGCGAGCCGGGCGGCGGCATCGCCGGGTTCTGGACGTGGTGGGAGGGCGCGAGACCCCGGATCGACGCCATGGTGGCTGAGGGCGAGGTGGAACGGCTGGCGGAGCTGCTCGCCCCGGCCGTGAGCGCGGTGCATCCCGATCTGGTCTGGGAGGTGGCCCCGGGCCGCGAGGCCGCGCACGCGCTGGTCGTGACCGCCGCGGGCGACGCCGAGCTGCGCCCGCTGGCCCACCGGTGGGCCAGGGCAGCCCCGCCCGTCGACCTGTTGTGGGAGTTCCACCCGTCGCGCCAGGCCAACCCCCGCGCGGGGGAGCTCACGTTCGACGTGGGCGGCTTCGAGTTCGCGCTGGACAAGGTGATGTTGGGGCTGCGGGTGCCGCGCGGCGCGCCGCGGGTGGACGTGGCCGCCTACCATCCGATCTTCGGCGAGCTCGACGAGGACACCCGGATGGAGGCGACGCTGCTCGCGCTCGACTGGGTCCTGGGCGAGGACGACGTGGCCCGCTGGGTGGGCGAGATCACCCCCGCGACCCACGAGCCGATCGACGCGGTGGCCGCCGCGCACCTGCCCGCCGTGGTCGCCGATCTGGCCTCCGGCTACGACGAGGAGCAGTGGGCGCTCCTTGAGGGGCAGACCGCCGGGGGTGCGCCGCTGGTCGCCACCGCCCGCTTCCCGCTGCGCCCGGTCGACCATCCGCTGTTCGACCGGCACATCTCCATCACGCTGCCGTACGCGCACCGCGACGAGTCCGGCCTGCCCGGCGGCGAGTCCGTCGCGGCCCTGCGCGACTTCGACGAGCGGCTGGCCGCGTGGCTCCTGGAGGCACGCGACGAGGCGGTCCTCGCCGTTCACCTGAGCGCCGAGGGACACCGCATCGTCCACCTCTACGCCGATCCGGACGGCGACGCCGCGACCCGGGCCGAGGAGCTCGCGGTGGGCTGGAAGGAGGGCAAGGCGCGGGTCGACGTGACGAGCGATCCGGCCTGGAGCGCGGTCATCGCGTTCGTGACCTGACGCACGCCGCCCGCCCGCCTTACGCGCCGGGTCGTCCGGGGGTGGCCGGGTCGTCCGGGGTGGTCAAGTCCTCCGGGGTGGCCGGGTCTCCGCGGCCGGGGTGGGCGGCCGGGTGTCAGGTGAGGCCGGCTCGGCGGGCGCGTTCGACGGCCGCGGGGAGCACCTCGATCAGGCGGTCGATGTCGTCGCCTGTCGAGGTGTGGCCGAGCGTGAACCTGAGCGACCCCCTGGCCGAGGCCGCCTCCGCGCCCATGGCCAGCAGCACGTGCGACGGCTGGGCCACGCCCGCCGAGCAGGCCGAGCCGGTCGAGCACTCCACGCCCTTGGCGTCGAGCAGCATGAGCAGCGCGTCGCCCTCGCAGCCGGGGAACGAGAAGTGCGCGTTGCCGGGCAGCCGGTGGCGGGGGTCGCCGTTGAGCACCACGCCGGGCACCGCCTGCCGTACGCGCTCGATGAGCTCGTCGCGAAGCTCCGTGAGGCGGCGGCGGTGCTCCTCTTGCTTCTTCACCGCGATGCGCACCGCGGTGGCGAACCCGGCGATGGCGGGCGCGTCGAGCGTGCCGGAGCGGACGTCGCGCTCCTGGCCGCCGCCGTGCTGAACGGACACCGGGGTCAGCCCTCTCGCCAGGAGCAGCGCGCCCACGCCCATCGGCCCGCCGATCTTGTGCCCGCTGAGCGTGAGCGCGTCGGCGCCGGAGTCGGCGAACGAGACAGGGAGCTGCCCGACCGCCTGCACCGCGTCGGTGTGGAACGGGATGCCGTGGTCGTGGGCGACGGCCGCCAGGACGTGGACGGGCTGGATGGTGCCGACCTCGTTGTTGGCCCACATGACGCTGACCATGGCCACGCTGTCGGGGTCGTCGGCGATGGCGGCGCGCAGCGTGTCGGGGTGGAGCCGGCCGGACTCGTCGACGTCGAGCAGCTCCACCCGCGCGCCCTGGCTGTCGGCCAGCCAGTGGGCCGGATCGAGCGCCGCGTGGTGCTCGACGGAGCTGAGAAGGATGCGCTTGCGGGGGCCGCGCGCCCAGTAGAGTCCTTTGACCGCGAGGTTGTCGGCCTCCGTGCCGCCCGAGGTGAAGACCACCTCGCTGGGCCGCGCGCCGAGCGCGTCGGCGATCGTCTCGCGGGCCTCCTCGACGACCCTGCGCACCCGCCGTCCCGCCGCGTGCAGTGAGGACGCGTTGCCCACCCGGCCGAGTTGCTCCGTCATGGCCTCGATCGCCTCGGGAAGCATGGGAGTGGTCGCCGCGTGATCGAGATAGGCGGACGGTCTGCTCACCTGGCAAGGGTATCTCGTTTGCGACTGTACCGTCCGGACGGTACAGTTGAGGACATGAGAAGGGACGAGCTACTGGACGCCGCGGAGGCTCTGCTCTGCGACCAGGGCTCGGCCGCGCTCACGCTCGCCGCCGTCGCCGACCGGGCAGGCGTGAGCAAGGGCGGCCTCCTCTATCACTTCAGCAGCAAGGAAGCCCTGATCAAAGGCATGGTCGAGCGGCTCATCGACGACTTCGACCAGCTCATGGCCGAGCAGCCGGGCGAGACCTACACCGAGCGCCACCTCAGGGCCACCTTGGCCTCGGTGCGCTCAGGCAGGCTGCGACGATGGGCCGTCGTCACGGGCGCCTCGGGCAACCTGTTCCTGCTCGCGCCGCTGCGCGAGGCCATGACCCGATGGCATCGCGAGGGGCTGAGCGAGGAGCCCGACCCGCTGGCGTCGCAGATCGTACGGCTGGCGTGCGAGGGGCTCTGGGACGTGGCGAGCCACGACCCGGACCTCAACACCGAGAGCGACCTGCGGGCCCTGGAAGACCGGCTCATGGCGCTGCTGAAACCGGAGGCCATGCCATAACGCGGCGGGCGGGGCGCACCCCTGCCCGCGGCGAGAAGGCGACACCGGACCGGCAGGGCCACAGGCGCACGAGGACGCGGCGTCACGGTCAGCGCGTCCGGGACACCGGCCATGGAGAGCCGGGAGCCGCACGCGCCTGCTCCGTGGCCCGCGCCCCCGAGCGGCCACGATCGCCCGGCCCCCAGGCCCTCACCCCCGGCCTGCCCCTGCCTGCCCCGGCCTGCG
>NZ_QNFZ01000152.1 GCF_003313395.1 Nonomuraea lactucae
GGCTGCGCGCGCTCGCCCAGGAGCGGTGCGACGCGGCCGGCGTGCGGCTGCGCGTGCCCCGGCCCGGGCTGTGCACCGACAACGGCGCGATGGTCGCCGCCCTGGGCTCCGACCTGGTGGCGGCCGGGATCAATCCGTCGACGCTGGCAATCCCGGCCGACTCCTCGTTGCCGATCACCACGGTCCACGTCTGACCCGACCAGGCGGGGTGACGGGACGCCTTTCAGCGACGGCGTGGCCGCCGACTCGCGGCCGCGCGCGCTCGCCCGGAGCGGTGTGACGCGGCCGGTCGTCCGCCCGGCGCCAGCGCCGGGCGGACACCAATCGGACAGCTGTTGGAGTGGTAGGTGAGCAGCGTGGCGTCGCGGGATGGCGATGATCGCGACACTCGGCATGCTGGGATACCGTCGTCGGCGCGTCCTGGGCGTCCGGTGCCGCCTCGGCCGGATCGGCGTGGCGGGCGTCGGCGACATCCGGTGAGGAATCGAGTAGGAGACATCGAATGCGAAGCTGGAAGCGGGGCACCGCGCGTGTCGCCATGGTCGTCGGTTTGGTGACCGCCGGTGCCGTCACCGTGCCGGGCACGGCCCATGCCGGCACTGTGTGGGAGATTTGGAACAACTACAACGGCCTGTTCCTCGACTCCGACCCCAACGGCAACGTCTACGCGATCCCCAGGCAGAACAACAGGAACCAGAAGTGGGTGGAGCGCGCCAACGGCCTCCGCTCCAACGCGGCGACCGGACTCTGCCTCGCGCACATGCTGGGAAGCAAAGATGTCTTCAGCATCCGAACAGTGAAGTGCGACGGGTCGATGTACTACCAGCAGTGGAAGCACGAGAAGCACCGGGGCGGCGTATTGATCAGGAGCGTTCCCGTCCCAGGTAATTGCCTCGCGTCGGGAGACGAAAAGGATAGCGCGGGCGCCCGAACAACCTACTCTCGCCCCTGCGACGCAAGTGATAAGAAGCAACTCTGGTCGGTCCGGGCCGTCTGAATCGACACCGTGGGATGCCGCTGCCTGGGATGGCCGGTGCACCTCACCGGCGCGTCGGTCATCCCGCGCCGACTGGCGGGTGACGGGACGCCTTACCCGCCACGGGGCAGCGACGGTGTCCTGCCTGATGGCGTCGCCTTGGCGGTGGCGTCGCCAGTGGCCTCACCTCGATGTCGGTGTCATCTCGGCGTGGGAACCGGTTGAGCAGGACAACGGCACTCGGCCGGCCGTTCGGCCGGTCGGCGGGGGCACCGGGCGGACAGCAATTGGTCAGCCGTTGGGATGTCAGGTGGACAGTGCGGCGCCGCAGGATGGCGACATCCGATGAGAACTGAGTAGGAGACATCGAATGCGAAGCTGGAAGCGGGGCACCGCGCGTGTCGCCATGGTCGTCGGTTTGGTGACTGTCGGCGCCGCCACCGTGCCGGGCACAGCCCACGCCGACACCACTTGGGAGATCTGGAACAACTACCACGGCCTGTTCCTCGACTCCGACCCCAACGGCAACGTCTACGCGATCCCCCGGCAGAACAACAGGAACCAGAAGTGGATCGAGCACGCCGGCGGCCTCCGCAACGCGGCGACCGGACTCTGCCTCGCGGAGTTCCTAGTAAACAAAAGGTTGACCATCCGAACGGAGGGATGCAGCGGGAAGCGGAACCAGCAGTGGGAGCATTTGAAGCGCCCGGGCGGCGTATTGATCAAGAACCGCCTCATCGGTTCGTGCCTCGCGTCGGGAGACGAAAGGGATAGCGCGGGTGCCCGAACAGTCGTCCCTCGTCGCTGCGATGCAGGCGACAAGAAGCAACTCTGGTCGGTCCGGGCCGTCTGAATCGACACCGTGGGACGCCACTGCCTGAGATGGCCGGCGCACCTCACCGGCGCGTCGGCCATCCCGCACCGACTGGCGGATGACGGGACGCTGGTGTCGCGCTCCAGTGGCGTCGTGCCCCGGTGGCGTCGCGCCTTGGCGGTGGCCTCGCCACGTGGCCTCACCTCGATGTCGGCGTCACGTCGGCGATGGCCTGGAGGCCGGTCAGTGGGTCGGCTGGTCGGCGGGCCGGCAGCGGGGGCGGCCCCAATTGGACAGCCGATGGAGTGTCAGGTGGACAGTGCGCCGCCGCAGGATGGCGACGATCGCGACACACGGCACGCCGGGATAGCACCGGCGGAGGCTTCCCGGGCGTCCGGTACCGCCTCGGCCGGACCGGCGTGGCGGGGGTCGCGGACATCCGATGAGGAACCGAGTAGGAGACATCGATGCGAAGCTGGAAGCGGGGCACCGCGCGCGTCGCCATGGTCGTCGGTATGGTGACCGCCGGCGCCGTCACCGTGCCGGGCACGGCCCACGCCGGCACCGAGGTGGAGATTTGGAACAACTACCACGGCCTGTTCCTCGACTCCGACATCAACGGCAACGTCTACGCGATCCCCAGGCAGAACAACAAGCACCAGAAGTGGACTCGGGGCTCCGACAGCCGCTTCTTCAACGTGCAGACCGGACGTTGCCTCAGGATGGTACAAGTACATCCTTTGCGAGGCATCCGAACGGCGAAGACTTGCTCAGCGCGGGATTCGCTATGGGTCTTGGAGAAGGTCCGGGGCGGCGTAAAGATCATAAACGTCGAATATCGTACGTGCCTCGCGTCGGGAGACCAAAAGGATAGCGCGGGTGCCCGGACAGTCGTCCCTGCACGATGCGATTCAAAGGAAAAGCAGCAACTCTGGTCGGTCCGCAACATCTGAATCGACACCGTGGGACGCCGCTGCCTGGGATGGCCGGCGCACCTCACCGGCGCGTCGGCCATCCCCACCGACTGAGGTGTAACGGGACGCCTTACCCGCCACGGGGCAGCCACACTCCGGCGCCGGCTACCTCCACATCGCCGATGACCTGTGCCTTGGCGCTGGCGCGCGCTCCCGTCGACGGGGAAGCCGGCTGAGCAGTACGACGTGCACGACCTGCTGATCGGCGGCGGCGTGGCGGCCGACTCGCGGCTGTGCGCGCTCGCCCGGAGTGGTGTGACGTGACCCGTGTGCGGCCGGTCGGCAGGGGCACCGGGCGGACAAATTGGACAGCCGTTGGGGTGTCAGGTGAACAGTGCGGCACCGCAGGATGGCGACAATCGCGACACGCTGGGATACCGTCGGCCCGCCTCGGCTGGACTGGCGTGGCGGGGGTCGCGGACATCCGATGAGGAACCGAGTAGGAGACATCGAATGCGAAGCTGGAAGCGGGGCACCGCGCGCGTCGCGATGGTCGTCGGGCTGGTGACCGCCGGCGCCGTCACCGTTCCGGGCACAGCCCACGCCGGCACTGTGTGGGAGATTTGGAACAACTACAACGGCCTGTTCCTCGACTCCGACCCCAACGGCAACGTCTACGCGCTTTCTAGGCAGAACAACAAGAACCAGAAGTGGGTCGAGCGCGCCAACGGCCTCCGCTCCAATGTGAAGACCGGACGCTGCCTCATCGAGTCGCGAAATACGAGGCGGGACTACCGGACCGTGCCTTGCGACAGTCGTGACAGGAACCAGCGGTGGACCCACGTGAAGCACCGGGGCGGCGTACTGATCAAGAACGTCGGCAGCGGTTGGTGCGCCGGGGCGAGCAACACCATCGATGTCGGGAACGCCCAGGTTCTCACCCCTCTGATCTGCGACCCACATGACAAGATGCAACTCTGGTCGGTCCGCGCCATCTGAATCGACACCCTGAATCGTCGGCGCACCTCACCGGCGCGTCGGCCATCCGCACCGACTGGTGGGTGACGCGCGACCAGCGTGTGGGCTGAGGCGGTGCCGGGTGCGGGCACGGACAGCGGCCTGTGGCTCGGCCACGGAGGCGGCCCGGAAGGCGCGTCGTCACGGCGAGCGGTCCGTGAGCCTTCACGACCGGCCATGACAGACGCGCGCCGACGTCGGCGCGTGCGCGTGACGTCGGCTCTGCCGTAAAGGACCTGCTGGAAAAGGTCTGCTGGAAAGAGTCAGTCCTTGGGCCGGGTGGGGCGGAGGAGGGCCTCGGCGAGGGCGAGCATGGTCTCTTCCAGGGCGCCGAGGCGTTTGGTGAGGCCGGTGGTCGCCGGTTGGACGATGCCGGTGACGGTCTGGGCGAGCTCGTCGCGGTCGGGGCGGGCCTGGACGGTCTCGGTGAGCGCCGCCGCCGCGGCGGTGAGGCGTTCGGTCTGGGCGGCTGTCTGGGCGGCGAGCAGCTCGTCGATCCGCTCGCCGATGCCGAGCGTGGCGGGGAGCTGGCCGACGCGCTGGTTGACCGCCTCCACGCGGTCGTCGACGTTCTCGAGCTGCTCGCCGGCCTGCTCGGCACGGGCGGCGAGGTCGGTGAGGCGCCCGTCGACGCCGTCGAAGCGCGTGCCCAGGGAGTCGAAGCGGCTCTGCAGGCCGGTGTCCACGGCGTTGAAGCGGGCGGCCAGGCTGGTGTCGACCGTGTCGAACCGGGTGGTCATCGTGCTCTCGGCATGGTCGAAGCGGCTGCCGACGGTGTCGAAGCCAGCCGTCAGCCTGGTGTCGACGGTGTTGAAGCGGCCGTTCACGGTGCTGTCGACGGTGTCGAAGCGGGTCGTCAGGTGCTCTTCGAGCTCGCCGATCCGCTCGTCGAGGGACTCCAGGTTGTTGTCGAGGTGGTTGAAGCGGGCCTCGTTGCGGGTGGCGGCCTCGGCGATGTGCTGGTCGGTGGCGGCCACGCGCTCGTCGAGCGCGGTGAACCGGCCGTCGATGCGCCCGTCCACCGCGCCGATCCGGCCCTCGACCGAGACGAGCCGCTGGTCGAAACCGTTCAGCTTGGAGTCGAGCCCGGCGATCCCGCCGTCGATGCCGTCGAGGCGGGTGTCGAGGTCGGCGAAGCCCTCGCCGGTGGCCTCGATGCGGGCGTCCACGCCGTCGAGCCTGGATTCGATCGCCATGAGGCGGTTGTCGAGCCGTCCGGACAGCCGCTGCTCGGCGTCCTCAAGGTGGGTGGCGAGCCGGTTTCCGGCGTCGTCGAGGCGGGCGGCCACATGGTGCTCGGTGGCGGTGAGCCGCTCGGTCACGGCGCTCACCTGGTCGGTGGCGACGGCGATCCTGCCGTCGAGGCCCGTCGACAGCTCCGCCAGCACGCCGTCCACGTGGTCGGCGCGGGCCGCGAGCTCGGCGAGCGACTTGTCGAGCCGCGTGAAGCGGTTGGCGGCGACCTCCATGCTCGAATGCAACTGGCTCAACGTGGCGGCGAACTCGCCCATCCGCTTGGCGATCCCCTCACCGCTGTCGATCACCGTCTGCAGGCGACGGAGCGTCTCCTCGACGCCGCCGCCGATCGCGGTGATATCGCCCCGCAGCGCGGGCAGCTCGGTCACGGGGGAGATCCGCTGGCTCACCGACTCGACGCGGGCGTCAACGGTGCCGACCTGGTCGCCGACGGCGTCGACGTGGTCGCGTACCGCCTCCACGTGCTGGGCGAGGCCCTCGGCCCACATCGGCGGCTTGGCCGCGATGTCGTCGAGCCGCCCGCTCACCGTCTCAAGCGTGCCGCTCAACCCCCCGAGCTCGCGCTCGCGCACCTCCCGCAGCAGCCACTCCATCCCTTCCAGCCGCTGGCGGATCTCGTCGAGAACGGCGCCCTGGGTGCGCTGCTCGTACACGTGATCCTGAGCGGCACGAGCCAGCAGCTCCCGCATCCTGTCGGGGATGGTGGTATGCCCGCCTGCCTGGAGAAGGGTGGTGTGGTTGGAAAGATCCACCGAAAGCTCCTTCGCTCGCCGACGGTCTGCCGCGCAGCGGTGGGATAGGTCCGGTTTTCAGATGAAAAGGAGAACGCGGCAAACCGCAATAGGGGGGAGAACTCCCGTCCGCACACCTTAGCCTTTCGATCAAGGTACGTCAGGGCGATGGAAAATATCGTGGTTATTGTGGGATCGCCCTGGTTTGCTATTTACGCAGGTGGGGCGGGGTGGCAAATGAGGGCTGACGGTTTGTCCATGATCCTGGTGAGAATGACCACGACGGATTTGTCGCCCGAAAGTCGTAGGTCTGCGCGGAGACGTTCGATGTCGACGGCCGAGGCGCGCTTTTTGATGGTGACATTTCCGACTCGTCGTTCGCGGAGGGCGGCGCGCAGGCGCTTCAGCGAGAACGGGAGCACGTCCAGGACCTCGTACCTCGCCGCCCAGGGGGTGTCGACCGGCTCGTCGCCGGTGATGTAGGCGATCATCGGGTCCGGCAGGCGCCCGCCGACCATCCCGGCGACCTCGCCGACCAGGTGCGCGCGGATCGCGGCGCCGTCGGGCTCGTAGACGTAGCGGCCGACGGGGCCGACGGGAGCGACAGCGCCCTCCGCGGTCAGGGTGTGCCCGCTGGGGAGCAACGTGGCCCGCCGCACCATCGGGGGGATGCCGGTGGCGACGTCCGATCGCGCCGCCGGGTGGCCGGATGCCGTTCGGGGGCCGCCGTGGCGGCGGTCGATCCAGAGGGAGGCCTCCTTCACCTCTCCCTTGTAGGAGACCCACTCGGCCTCGGCGCCTTCCGGGACGAACTCGTACGGAATGCCCGGAGCGACCTTGAGGCAGGCGCGTTCGGCCCTGGCGACGAGGTCGAGCACGACCGGCCAGGGCGGGGAGTACGCGTTGGGGTCGAACGTGCGCCCCCTCGCGCCGCGGCGGGCCGGGTCGGCGAACAGGACGTCGTAGTCCTCCGGTGACACCGTGGCGGCGTCGGCCACCCTGACCGTCACCCTGTCGCCGAGCCCGAGCGCGTCGGCGTTGGCCCTGGCCACCGCGGCGGTCAGCGGATCGGCGTCCACGGCGTCCACCGCGCAGCCCGCGCGGGCCAGCGCGATGAGGTCGCCGCCGATCCCGCAACAGACGTCCACGACCCGCGGGCCGCCGGACGGGGGTCGGCTCGTTCCTGAGGCGCTGGACGGGGGCTGGGTCGTTCCTGAGGTGGCGGATGGGGGCTGGTCCGTTCCCGAGCCGTCGGACCAGGGCCCACTCGTTCCCGGGCCGCCGGGGCCGGGAGGCCGGCCGGTGAGGCGTCGGGCGCGGTGGGCGGCCACCTCCGCGCGGGTGGCCTGCTCCAGGCCGTGGGGCGTGAAGTGCATCACCTCCGCGTCGGCCCCGAACTTGGCCCTGGCCCGCTCCCTGAGCCCGGCCTGGGTGAGGGCGGCCGAGGCGAGCGCGGCGTCGTGGCTCTTGCGCAGCGTCGTCGCCGCCGTCACCGGGTCGGCGCCCTGGAGCTCCAGCGCCTGCTCCAGAGCCTGCCGGCCGGGCGGGGTCAGCAAGCGGCGGAAGGCGTCGAGGTCCACGCCGTACGACGTTAGCGTCTGGGCGCGGGCATGGCCGCGGCGGCGCACCTCGAAGGCGGTCAAAAGGTGCATCTTCCTCAACGAACGGGCATGTCGCGGGCCTGATCGCTCTCAGCAGAGCCGTTCGTGTTGACTGTCAAGCCCCTCTTGCATATGTTTCCTGTTGGCACTCTCCCCTTGAGAGTGCCAACGTGCGACGAGGCAGGTCTGACACCCGCGACGGCAGGCCCCGCTGGTCGCCTCTTCTAGATCATCCAAATCTGAAGGGGAGGTCCGATCGTGACGACCGCCACCAAGGTTCCCGTTAAGCCGCTCGGCGACCGCATCGTGGTGCAGCCGCTCGAGGCAGAGCAGACCACCGCTTCCGGCCTGGTCATTCCTGACACCGCCAAGGAGAAGCCGCAGGAGGGCAGGGTCCTCGCGGTGGGCCCCGGCAACTGGGACGAGGACGGCGACAAGCGCATCCCGCTCGACGTCAGCGAGGGTGACATCGTTCTCTACAGCAAGTACGGCGGCACCGAGGTCAAGTACGGCGGCGAGGAGTACCTCGTGCTCTCCGCCCGCGACGTTCTCGCGATCATCGAGAAGTAAGCCGGTTGTGTCGGGCCCCGGGCGCTCTCGTGCGGCCGGGGCCTTCGACACCAGGAGAGGACTTTCAGCAAAATGGCGAAGATCCTGGAGTTCGACGAGGACGCCCGGCGCGCGCTCGAGCGTGGCGTCAACGCCCTCGCGGATGCCGTGAAGGTTACCCTCGGCCCCCGTGGCCGCAACGTCGTCATCGACAAGAAGTTCGGTGCTCCGACGATCACGAACGACGGCGTGACCATCGCTCGTGAGATCGAGCTGGAGGAGCGCTACGAAAACCTCGGCGCCCAGCTCGCCAAGGAAGTGGCCACCAAGACCAACGACATCGCGGGCGACGGCACCACCACCGCGACGGTCCTGGCCCAGGCCATGGTCCGTGAGGGCCTGCGCAACGTGGCGGCCGGCGCCTCGCCGCTGTCGCTGAAGCGCGGCATCGACAAGGCCGCCAAGGAGATCAGCGACAAGCTGCTCGCCAGCGCCCGCCCGGTCGAGGACAAGAAGGAGATCGCCAACGTCGCGACGATCTCCGCCCAGGACGCCAAGATCGGCGAGCTGATCGCCGAGGCGTTCGACAAGGTCGGCAAGGACGGCGTCCTCACGGTCGAAGAGTCCAACGCCATGGGCATGGAGCTCGAGTTCACCGAGGGCCTCCAGTTCGACAAGGGCTACCTGTCGGCCTACATGGTCACCGACCCCGAGCGCATGGAGTCGGTCCTGGAGGACGCCTACGTCCTGCTCCACCAGGGCAAGATCGCCTCGATCGCCGACTTCCTGCCGCTGCTCGAGAAGGTCGCCCAGACCAAGAAGCCGCTGCTCGTGGTCGCCGAGGACGTCGAGGGCGAGGCCCTGGCCGTCCTGGTCACCAACAAGATCCGTGGCACGTTCACCTCGGTCGCCGTCAAGGCGCCCGGCTTCGGCGACCGCCGCAAGGCGATGCTGCAGGACATGGCCATCCTCACCGGCGGCCAGGTCGTCAGCGAGGAGATCGGCCTCAAGCTGGAGAACGTCGGCCTCGAGGTGCTCGGCCAGGCTCGCCGCATCGTGGTCACCAAGGACACCACCACCCTCGTGGACGGCGCCGGTGACCCGCAGGCCATCGAGGACCGCGTCAAGGAGATCAAGATTGCCATCGAGCAGTCCGACTCCGACTGGGACCGCGAGAAGCTGCAGGAGCGCCTGGCCAAGCTCGCCGGCGGCGTGTGCGTGCTGCGCGTCGGCGCCGCCACCGAGGTGGAGCTCAAGGAGAAGAAGCACCGCCTCGAGGACGCGATCTCCGCGACCCGCGCCGCGATCGAGGAGGGCATCGTCTCCGGCGGTGGCTCGGCCCTGATCCACGTCTCCAAGGAGCTCGACGACCTCGGCCTGTCGGGCGACGAGGCCACGGGCGTCGGCGTCGTGCGCCGCGCGCTGGTCGAGCCCGCCCGCTGGATCGCCGAGAACGCCGGCCTCGAGGGCTACGTGGTCACCCACAAGGTCGCCGAGCTGTCGGCCGGCCACGGCCTCAACGCCGCGACGGGCGAGTACGGCGACCTGATCGGCCAGGGCGTCATCGACCCGGTCAAGGTCACCCGCTCGGCGGTGCAGAACGCCGCGTCGATCGCGGGCATGCTCCTCACGACCGAGGCCCTCGTGGTGGACAAGCCCGAGGAGGAGGCCCCGGCCGGGGGCCAGGGGCACGGCCACGGTCACGGCCACTGACGGCCCACCCGTCCCACCGCACGGCCCACCCCGACCCCGGGGTGGGCCGTGCGCGTGTCTGGGAGGTGTTTCGGGCGCGTGCCGTCGCTGGGAGGTGTTCGGGCGCGTGCCCGTGTCTGGACGGCGTTCGGGCGGGATGTCCAGGCGTGCGTCCCCGGACGGGCTGGTTCGCGTCGAGGGGATTCGGGGCGTTGGAATGCCGTGTCACGTGGTACCTGGGGCACAGCGGAGGGTGTGCTGTCCAGACGGTCAGCGGATATGGAAAGGTGACTTATTCGGAGTAAACCCCCGGTGTTCGCAAAGCGTCCGGGTGCCTGACAAGTGTCGCGTCATTTCGGCATAAGGGTGAAATATTCTGCCAGGAATAAAGGCTTAGTGTCGCCAATCGATTACGGCCCGTTATCGTCGCTTCAATGTGACCAATCCGTAGCCGTTCGCCATGACGACAGGCAGGATCAGTGCGGGCATCATGCCTATCGTGAGCGAGGGAAGCGTCGCCGACGCCAAAATTGGGGTAAGGCTCGCGTCGAGACTTCCGGCACGAACGGATGACTCCGACCTTAGGGAACTGACCAGTCTCGCCGTACAGGGCGATCGCAGCGCGATCGAATCCCTGCTGGGCGAGTTGCGGCCGATGGTGGTGCGGTATTGCCGCGCCAGGCTGGGCAGGGTTTCCGGGCAATATCACATAGCTGATGACGTTGCCCAGGAGGTGTGCATCGCGGTGCTGTCCGCGCTGCCCCGATACCGCGACATGGGCCGGCCGTTCGCCTCGTTCGTCTTCGGGATCGCCTCGCACAAGGTGGCCGACGCGTTGCGGAGTTCGGTGCGTTCGGCCGTTCCGACGCAGGACCTGCCCGACGGGCCCGACGACGGGCCCGGGCCCGAGGAGACCGTGGTCCGCTACATCGAGGTGGAGCACGCTCGCAGGCTGCTCGCAAGGCTCCCGGACAACCAGCGCGAGTTGCTGCTGTTGCGGGTGGTGTCGGGGCTGTCGGCGGAGGAGACCGGTAATGTACTCGGCATGTCACCAGGTGCGGTTCGGGTCGCCCAGCACCGGGCGCTCGCGAGGTTGCGGCAGATGGCCGAGCTGGAGTCGGCTTGACGCCGGAGGAGGAGAGCGAGGCGCTTCTGGACGCGCTGGCTCGTGGCGAGCCGTTCCACCGTGGAGATCCCGCTGCACGGCTCCTCGCCGTTCTTCTCGACGATGTCCTACCTGAAGAAGATCTTCTACACGAAGTCGGCGACAGTCTGGTCCACGGCGTCGAGGGGTCGGGTCAGCGGCGTTCCTCGGTGTCGATGACGCCGTCCACGTAGCCCCTGGCGTACTCCCAGGTCACGTAGTCGGCGGGGTCGGGCTGGAAGGCCGGCTCGTGGACCTGCGGCTGGCCGTGTTCGATCATCTGGCGGAGGTTGCCGCGCAGCAGCTCCCAGTCGAAGAAGTGCTGCTCGCCGCACTCGGGGCAGTCGAGCACGAGGCCGAGCACCCCCTGGGGCTCCAGCAGCGCGCGAAAGACCTCCACGTCGGCGAGGTCGGTGATGGCCTCGTCGCGTTCGGCCGCCGTGAGTGGCTCGGCCTCGTCGAGTTCGCCCATCGCCGCGGACGGGTCGTTCGGGTCGTCCGCGAACGGGTCGCGGGGGACGTCTTCCAACACCTTCCCACCATATGACCGATGCGGCCCCAGCGGTTGTTATTGGACCAGCCATCCACGCCGGGCGGCTTCCACGCCGGCGTGGAAGCGTGATTGCGCGCCGAGTCTGGACATGGCTTCGGCGAACCTCGCCCGGACCGTACGCAGGGACACGCCGAGCTGGCGGGCTATCGACTCGTCGCACATGCCCTGCGCCGCGAGCCTGAGCACCTGTACGACACCGTCGCTCCCGCCGCCCCACGGCATGGGCACGGCCCGCCCCCACAGCTCCTCGAACAGCGAACGGAGCACGCCCACGACGATCGGCGTGCGCACCAGGTAGAAGTTGTAGGCGTGATCGGGGAGGTTGCCGCCCCACAGCGCGGGCAGGCCGGCGGCCTCGGGTCCCGCGGTCATGAACCAGCTGGGCACCCGGTCGAGCGTCCGGACCCCGCCGCCGGCCTCTAGGAGGCGGGTGAGCTGGTCGCGTACGCCGGGCAGCGGCAGGGTGCCGACCGGGATGACCGCGCGCACCTCCAGCAGCCCGCGTTCCTGCGCGTCGATCCAGGGATCTGCGAACTTCCGCACGAAATCGGTCATCGTGCGCCCGTCGGGGATGGCGGTCAGCAGCGTCATCGGCGGTGACTGCACGGCCATGCCGACCACGCTCTCGTACAGCACGTCCGCCCCGCTGACGAGCTCCACCGGGAACGGCCCGCTCTGGTAGTCGCGCCCGGCGTCGTAGTCGCGGATCAGACCCCGGATCGACCCCAGCGCCGAGTCGATGCGCCTGCTCTCCTCGGCCAGCCGGTCGAGACGGTCGGCGATCAGGCGGCCGAGCGCCCCGGCGGGGTGCCGGGCGAGGTACTCGCCGGACTGCTCGTCGACCACGCCCAGCTTGACGAGGTCGTCGAGCTGCCTGCTCACCTTGTCGGCCGGACCCCCCATGGCCTCGGCCACCTCCGCCAGCGTGGCCCGGTGCAGGCGCAGCACAGAGGTGTAGAGGGCCGCCTGAGCCGGATCGAGGCCCAGCGTCTGCAGAGGGTCGACCGCGTAGCGTGACTCGTCAGGCATCTCAGAGAGCTCCGTACGGGGACACGGGCGTGTCGCGAGGATAACGCGGTCGCGGGCCCGTGTCCGCTTCTTGTGCCGACTCGCCCGAACCTCGCCCGAGGCATGTGCAACTTCGTGCAATTGCACGTTTGCACATTGCGGTGCGCAACCGGGCTCCACCACGCTGGATCGAGAGTCGGCAACCACCGGGCCACGGCTGTGCGGAGCCATCAGGACGCGGAGGGGGGTTCGGTGGCGCGACGCGCTTCGCGCCCGGATGCCGCTGCCGGGGGATGGGACGGATCACCGACCGTCCCATCCCCCGGCTCTTTCGATGCCGGGAGTACGACGGGCCGTGGGGGTCATCGTCCTCCCGGCATCGGTGCTGTTTGGAGCCAGGCCCTAGACTTGACTGCGATAAGCGCAACGGCAGGAGGGGGCCGCAGCATGTCCAAGTTCACCGAGACGGGTCTGACATTCGACGACGTGCTGCTCGTGCCCGCGTATTCAGACCTGCAGCCCGGTGACGCCGACACGCGTACGCGGCTGTCCCGCGGCATCACGCTCTCCATCCCGCTGGTCTCCGCGGCCATGGACACCGTCACCGAGGCCCGCATGGCGGTCGCCATGGCCCGCCAGGGCGGCATCGGCATCCTCCATCGCAACCTGTCGGTCGAGGAGCAGGCCCAGCAGGTGGACCTGGTCAAGCGGTCCGAGGCCGGCATGGTCACCAACCCCGTCACCTGCACGCCCGACGACACGCTGGCCGACGTGGAGCGGCTCTGCGCCACCTACCGGATCTCCGGCGTACCGGTCACCGACCTCGACGGCACCCTCGTGGGCATCGTGACCAACCGCGACATGCGCTTCGAGACCGACCACTCGCGCCCGGTGCGCGCTGTGATGACCCCGATGCCGCTGGTCACCGCCCCGGTCGGTGTCTCGCGCGACCAGGCGTTCACGCTGCTGAGGCAGAACAAGATCGAGAAGCTGCCGCTCGTGGACCCCGACGGCAGGCTGCGCGGCCTGATCACGGTCAAGGACTTCACCAAGAGCGAGCAGTATCCTCTCGCCACCAAAGACCCCGACGGCCGCCTGGTCGTGGGCGCCGCCGTCGGCGTCGGCGGCGACGCCGAGGTGCGGGCCAAGGCGCTCATCGAGGCGGGCGTCGACGTCATCATCGTGGACGTCGCCCACGGCCACTCCAAGGGCCTGGCCGACATGATCGCCAAGGTCAAGGCCAACAGCAAGGTCGACGTCATCGGCGGCAACATCGCGACCAGGGCCGGCGCGCAGATGCTGGTCGACGCGGGCGCCGACGCGGTCAAGGTCGGCGTCGGCCCGGGCTCGATCTGCACCACCCGCGTGGTGGCCGGGGTGGGCGCGCCGCAGGTGACCGCGATCCACGAGGCTTCGCTGGCGTGCGGACCCGCGGGCGTGCCGGTGGTCGGCGACGGCGGCCTGCAATACTCCGGCGACATCGTCAAGGCCATCGCCGCGGGCGCCGACACCGTCATGCTCGGATCGCTGCTGGCGGGCTGCGAGGAGTCGCCCGGCGAGCTGATCTTCATCAACGGCAAGCAGTTCAAGTCCTACCGGGGCATGGGCTCGCTCGGAGCCGTACGCAACCGCGAACGCGGGGGCGCCTCGTTCAGCAAGGACCGCTACGCCCAGGCCGACGTCGGCGGCGAGGACAAATACATCCCCGAGGGCATCGAGGGCCAGGTCCCCTACCGCGGCCCCGTCGCCGCCGTCGCCCACCAGCTCGTCGGCGGGCTGCGCCAGGGCATGTGGTACGCCGGCTGCCGGACGATCCCGCAGATGCACACCGACTGCCGGCTCATGCCGATCACGGCGGCGGGCCTCAAGGAGAGCCATCCCCACGACATCCAGATGACCGTGGAAGCTCCGAACTATCACAGAAGGTAATACATGACTCAGCAGGTGGAGATCGGCCGGGGGAAGACGGGGCGCCGGGCGTACGCGCTCGACGAGATCGGCCTCGTGCCCTCGCGGCGCACCCGTGACCCGGAGGAGGTCTCGATCGCCTGGCAGATCGACGCCTACCGGTTCGAGCTGCCCGTCGTCGTCGCGCCCATGGACAGCGTCGTCTCGCCCGCCACCGCGATCGAGATCGGCCGGCTCGGCGGTCTCGCGCCGCTCGACCTCGAAGGGCTCTGGACCCGGTACGAGGACCCGCTGCCCCTGCTGGAGGAGTGCTCCCGGCTCGACGCCGAGGCCGCGACCAGGCGGCTCCAGGAGATCTACAACGCGCCGATCAAGGAAGAGCTGATCGGCCGCCGCATCGAGGAGATCCGCGCCTCCGGCGTCACCACCGCGGTCCGCCTGTCACCGCAGCGCACCGTCCAGTACCACAAGGCGGTCATCGACGCGGGCGTCGACATCTTCGTCATCCGCGGCACCACCGTCTCCGCCGAGCACGTCTCGGGCCGGGCGGAGCCGCTCAACCTCAAGCAGTTCATCTACGAACTCGACGTCCCGGTCATCGTGGGCGGCTGCGCCACCTACACGGCCGCCCTCCACCTCATGCGCACCGGCGCGGCCGGCGTACTGGTCGGCTTCGGCGGCGGCGCCTCCCACACCACCCGCAACGTCCTGGGCGTGGCCGTGCCGATGGCCACGGCGATCTCCGACGTGGCCGCGGCCCGCCGCGACTACCTCGACGAGTCGGGCGGCCGCTACGTCCACGTCGTCGCCGACGGCGGCATGGGCACCTCCGGCGACATCGCCAAGGCCATCGCCTGCGGCGCCGACGCCGTCATGGTCGGCTCGCCGCTGGCCCGCGCCGCCGAGGCGCCCGGACACGGCTACCACTGGGGCTCCGAGGCCCACCACCCCGACCTGCCGCGCGGCCGTCGCGTCAAGTTCGGCACGGTCGGCACCCTGGAGCAGATCCTGCACGGGCCGTCCAGTGTCGCCGACGGCTCGATGAACCTCATGGGCGCCCTCAAGCGCACCATGGCCTCCACGGGCTACTCCGACATCAAGGAGTTCCAGCGCGTAGAGGTGGTCGTCGCCCCCGTCCAGCCCTGACGACAGACGCGCCCTGGGGGCGAGCGTGCCCCGGCACGTTGACGACGAACAGAAATCCGCACCCGGAACCCATCGGTGGGCCGGGCGCCCCACTCGACGACTCCGAGCCACGGATCGGCTTGGTGTGCGCCGACCACCGGGCCGCCCTCGGACGGGCAGCGGGCCTGAAACGGTTCACACCCCGGGGTGTCGTTGACGTTCTCGTGGGAGCCGCACTGTCAGGGGGCCGGCGGGTTCGCAGAGGTAGATGGGGATGTTGGTGGCGCCGGGCATCCGCGGCGAGGCCGGGCTCGAGCCGGCCTGCCTCTATCCGGCGGGCTTCGGCGGGCTTCGGCGCGCTGCCGGCTGTGGGTCGGCAAACTGCGGCGAGCCTGTCCGCACGGAGCCTGTCCGGGGACGGAGGTGTCCCCGGCCGGGAGTCGCGTCCGGTCAGGCCCCGGGGCCCTCGGTGAGGTTTCCGGTGAGCCGTCGCAGCAGCATCTTGATCTGGTCCTCCTCCTGGGTGGTCAGCCCCATGGCGGCGCCCATGGCGGGGATCAGGGTGCGGGCGCGCCGGCGAAGGGCCGTGCCCTCCTCGGTCAGCGACACCTGGACCGACCGCTCGTCGTCGGCGCGCCGGCGGCGCTGCACCAGCCCGTTCGTCTCCAGACGCTTCAGCAGGGGCGTCAGCGTCCCGTAGTCGAGGTGGAGCTTCGCGCCGAGGCCCTTGACCGAGGACGGGCCGTTCTCGTACAGCGCGACCAGCACCAGGTACTGCGGGTAGGTCAATCCGATCTCGTCGAGCAGCGGCCGGTAGGCGTTCGTCACCGCGCGGTGGGCGGAGTAGAGGACGAAGCACAGGAAGTCGTCAAGGCGCGTGAACGTCTCCTCCTGTGTCTCGTCCTCGACGGTGTGCGTGGATGGCATGGGGTTCTTCTCTCTGCTCGTGCCTTCGTGGTCTCCGGGACCCGTTCTTCCCGGACATGGTACCTCTTGAAGTGCGCGAGAGATAATTTTGCGAGATTAACTTGTGCACGAGGTACTTGTGCCCTATTGTCTTGCGTAAGCGACGTACCGAGTCGCCGGAGCGTAACCGCCGCTCTCCTCCACGATTGGCAAGGAGCACGAAGATGTCTGACAAGCCTGTGAACCTGGTCCCTGTCCTTGAGCCCGCGGCGGCCGCGTTCGCCGAGGCCACCGCTGCCGGGCCGTTCCTGTTCGAGTTGCCGCCGGCTGAGGGGCGCGCGGTGGTGGACGAGGTTCAGTCGGGCGAGATCTCCAAGCCAGAGGTCGATGAGGAGTGGGTGACCGTCGAGGGCGGCCCGACCGGGTCGGTGCGGGCGCGGATCGTCAGGCCGAAGGGGGCCGTCGGGCCGCTGCCGGTGGTCGTCTACATTCACGGCGCGGGCTGGGTGTTCGGTAACGCTCACACGCATGACCGGCTGGTTCGCGAACTGGCCGTCGGTGCCGGTGTGGCGGTGGTCTTCTCCGAGTACGACCTTTCGCCGGAACACCGCTATCCGGTGGCGATCGAGCAGAACTACGCGGTGGCCCGCTGGGTGGTCACCGCGGGGGCGGACAAGGGCCTGGACGGTTCGCGGGTCGCGGTGGCCGGCGATTCGGTCGGCGGGAACATGGCCATCGCGCTGACGTTGATGGCCAAGGAGCGCGGGGACGTGCCGCTGCTGGCGCAGGTGCTGTTCTATCCGGTCACCGACGCGGGCTTCGACACCGGCTCCTACGGGCAGTTCGCCGAGGGCTACTTCCTGCGGCGCGACGCGATGCGCTGGTTCTGGGACCAGTACACCACCGACGAGAGCGAGCGGGCGCAGATCACCGCCTCGCCGCTGCGGGCCGGGACCGAGCAGCTGGCCGGGCTGCCGCCGGCTCTGGTCATCACCGCCGAGGCCGACGTGCTCCGTGATGAGGGGGAGGCCTACGCCGCCAAGCTGCGCGCCGCGGGCGTTCCGGTCGTCGCCACCCGCTACCTGGGCGTGATCCACGACTTCGTGATGCTCAACGCGCTGCGTGAGACGCACGGCGCGCAGGCCGCCATCGACCAGGCGGTCCACACCCTGCGCGGCGCGCTGCACCAGGGCTGAACCCCGCCCGAAGACATCACCCACCGCAACAAGGAGAACCAGCATGTCCCGTTCATCT
>NZ_QNFZ01000147.1 GCF_003313395.1 Nonomuraea lactucae
GGCGTGCCGCCGCGGCCGTGACCGCCGGGAGCAGCACGCCCGCCACCACCAGCCCCGCCACCAGCACGAGCGCGGCGACCGGAAGCACGAACAGCCCGATCGCGACGGCCGCGAGCCCGGTGACGGCCGCCGCGGCGGCCGGCAGCAGGCACCGGACGAGGAGGTCCTGGACGGCCTCGGTGTCGTCGACCATCCGGCTCAGCAGGTCGGCGCCGCCGTGCCGGAGCGGGCGCGGCGGGATGAGCGACTCGTACAGGCGCTCGCGGGTGCCCGCCTGGGCTCGCAGCGCGACGTCGTGGCCGGTCAGGCGTTCGGCGTACCTGAAGACGCCCTTTCCGGTGGCGAACGCCCGGGTCGCCACGATCGCCACGCTCAGCGCGGCCAGCGGCGGCTGCTCGGCCGCCCGCGTGATCAGCCACGCGGCGGCGGCGGTGAGCCCCAGCCCGGCCAGATCGGCCGCCGCCCCCGCCAGCACGGCCCAGCCGAGCCGGACGCCCATCCGCCGGTTCACCGTTCCCTCCCCGAATCCAGCGCCCACCCTCGCGCCTCCACCCGCTCGCTCCCGTCCCCGGACGCCGCCGCGGCGGCGCTGTCCGACCGTCCGCCATCGGGTTCCCGGCGATCGGGTCCTTGCTGGTCGGGTTCTGGGCGGCCGGGTTCTCGGTGGTCGGATGCCGCGCGGCCGGGGCCCGCGCTCCCGTCAGCCGTGGTCCTGCGTGCCGTGATCTCGGGGACGGTGGTGCCGGGGTTCGCGGTGTCGGAGATCACGCGGCCCTCGTGGACGCGGATGACGCGGTCGGCGAGGTCGATCATGGCGGGGCGGTGGGCGACGATGACGGCGGTGCGGTCGCGGGCGAGGCCGGCGGTGGCGGTGACCACGGCTGCCTCGCTGCGGCCGTCGAGCCGGGCCGTGGGCTCGTCCAGCAGCAGCACCGAGGCGTGCGGGCGGCAGAACGCGCGGGCGAGGGCGATGCGCTGGCGCTGGCCCGCCGACAGGTTGGCGCCCCGCTCGCCCACCAGGGTGTCGTAGCCGTCGGGGAGCAGCCGCACGAACTCGTCCGCCTGCGCCGCCGCCGCGGCCCGCCGCACGTCTTCCGGCGTGGCCTGCGGGGCACCGAGGCGGACGTTGTCGGCCACCGAGGTCGTGAAGAGGTGCGGGCGCTGCGGCACGAACGCCAGCGAGTCGCGCCACGCGCCGAGGTCCAGGTCGCGCAGGTCGGTGCCGCCGACGAGGACCCTGCCCGCCGACGGGCGGACGAAGCCGAGGATGAGGTGGAGCAGCGTGCTCTTGCCGCCGCCGCTCTCGCCCACCAGGGCGACGTGCTCGCCCGGGGCGATGGTGAGCGACACGTGCTCCAGCGCCGGGTCGTCCCGGCCGGGGTAGCGCACCGTCACGTCCTCCAGCCGGATCGACGGCGGCCCCGCCGGAGCATCAGCCGGAAGGTCCGCGGGAGCACCGGCCGGAAGGCCCGCGGGAGCATCCGCCGGAGCACCCCCGGGAGCGTCGGAGTCCGCCGTGCGGTCCAGTACGGCGAAGGCCGCGTCGGCCGCGGCGACGCCCTCCATCGAGGCGTGGAAGCGGGTGCCCATCATGCGCAGCGGCAGGTACGCCTCCGGAGCCAGCAGCAGCACCAGCAGCGCCGTCGTCAGGTCGAGCGACCCGCCCAGCAGCCGCAGCCCGATCGGCACCGCCACCAGCGCCAGCGAAAGCGACGCGCACAGCTCGAGCACCAGCGACGACAGGAACGCCACCCGCAGCGTGCGCATGGTCGCGGCCCGGTGCGCGTCAGCGACCTGCCGGATGACCGTCGCCTGGTAGCGGGCGCGGCCGAAGGCGCGCAGCGTGGGCAGGCCGCGCACCACGTCGAGGAAGTGGCCGCCGAGCCTGGACAGGGCGTGGAACTGGCGCTCGGTGACCGCCTTGGTGGTCATCCCCACCAGCGCGCCGAAGATCGGGATCAGCGGCAGGGTCACCAGCACGATGGCGGCGCTCGCCAGGTCGGCGGTGAACAGCCGGACCAGCACCGCCACCGGCACCACCCCGGCGACGGCGACGGCCGGCAGGTAGCCGGTCAGGTAGGCGTCGAGCCCGTCGAGGCCGCGCCCGGTGAGCGTGACGAGCTCGCCGGAGCGGTGCCCGGTCAGCCTGGCGGGGCCGAGTTCGTGGAGCCGGGCCAGCAGCCGGTGCCGGAGCGCCGACTTGACGCCCGTGGCGGTGCGGCGGGCGAACACGCCCTGCGTCCACGCCAGCAGCGCGCGCAGGCCGACCACTGCCGCCAGCCCGGCCAGCGCGGCGGTGGCGAACCTGCCGGACAGCACCCCTGCCAGCAGCTCCGCCTGGACGAGGACCAGCAGCCCCGCCGTCACCGCCGCCGCCAGCGCCACGGCCAGGTGGCGCCGTACCGACTGCTCGGCCCGCACGAGCCGGAGGAGATCTTTGTGCACGTGTCCTCAGAAGAACGAGTGAGTCCGGACGGCGCCATTCCCGGGGCGGAAAGCGCGCCACACCCATACTTGCGCGATCACCTGAGGGGCGCGAACGGCAGGGCCATCCGATCTAGCGAGGGGACTGCCGGGTTCACCCGGCAGGGGAATCGCTTCCCTGATATTGTTCTTGTGTTCGGAAACGGGCAGGGCTTGTCCGTCGCCTACCTCAACCGAGGAAAGCGAGAAGCCGCTCCCTTCAGGGAGCGGAGGAGTCACGACACTCAGCACACTCAGCGTAGAGGACGGCGCGGTGTGCTCCAGCAGGTACGGTAGCGCGCCCGCGAGCACCGCCACGGCCGGGAGGGCGGCCAAAGGTACGGATCGCCCTCCGGCATTCATCGGGGACATCCCCGATATCCAGGGCGCCGTCAGGCCCTGTTGCGCAGTTCCTCCGGCAGGCGGCCACCGCCGAGCGCGGGCTCTGCGTCGGCCTCGCGGTCGCCCGCGGCGCCGCCGCGGCGGGTCAGCCAGCGAATCATCGGCCCGCGCATGCTCGCCCGCACCCCGCGCGGGGTGAGCCCGAACCTGCAGTCCTTGAGCCGCACCCCCGCGGGGTGCGCCAGCCCGCCGAACCCGCACGCCGACAGGTCCAGCCCGGACAGGGCCAGGCTGGGCGCCTCGACCTGGCGCAGCGAGGTCAGCGCCGACCTGCCCCGCCCCGACACCGTGGCGGGGCCGCGCAGCACCGCGCCCTCCAGATCGGCCTGCGCGTCGATCAGCCGCAGCGTCGTCGCGCCCGCCACCTCCACCCGCCGCAGGTCCACGCCGCACCCGCTCACGGACACGTCGAGCGACCGGTCCGCGCGGGCGCGCGCGGCCGAGAACCTGCCGGTCGCCGAGAGGTAGGCGTCGGCGGCGAAGTGCGCGGCGTCGAACCCCGCACCGCCGTTCACCTTCCGGAACGACAGCGTCCGGCCGAACCTGGCGCCGCGGAACGTCGCCCCGTCGCCGATCCGGGCGCCGTCGAACGTGGCGTACCCGTCGAACCTGGCCCGCTCGCACGACAGGCCGTGCCCGAAGGCGGCCTGGCTGAACAGGGCGTCGCGCGCCATCACGGCCCGGTCGAGCGAGAGGTGCCCGCGCACCTGCACGCCGTGGAAGGACAGCTCACGGGCGAAGCGGGCCCCGGCCAGCGACACGTTCCCCTCGAAGCGGGCGCCGAAGAACGACGCCAGCCGTTCGAACAGGGCGCCGTCGAGCGACACGTCACCGGCGAACGTCACGCCCGCCAGCCGCACGTCCCCCGTGAACCGCACGCGCTCCAGCCGGGCGCGGCCCGGCCTGCCGCCGGTCGCCTCCAGCACGCGGGCCAGCAGGTCGCCGCCGAGCACCGTTCCGCGCAGGTCGAGCAGGCGGCCGGGGGACATCTCGCCGATCGTGGCGGCGAGGTCTTCAGGAGGTAGGTGGGACAAGCAGAGTCGGTACGGCCGGCGTGCGATTCCCGTGCAGGCAGCCGAGTGCGCGCAGGTGACCCAGTCCATGCAGTGGTCATACCCAGCGCGGCCGGTGTCAAGGTTCGATAATTTAATGCTCTATCCACATTTATGTAGAAATATGTGGACGCAATCGGCCCTAAAGTGCCGGTCATGCATGTCTTAGCCCGGGCTTCCGTCGCCGCGCTGGTCGCGGCAGCCCTGTCCGCCACCCCCGCCGCCGCGGCGCCGGCCGCCCCCTGCGACACCCCGCCGACCCACCGCATCGCGCAGGTCCAGGGCG
>NZ_QNFZ01000151.1 GCF_003313395.1 Nonomuraea lactucae
GCTCGCGCGGCGGCGGCGCCGGGTGCCCGCCGAGTTGCTGGCGCGCGCCATCCAGGAGATCGCCGCGACCGGAGGCGCGGAGGGCGCCGCCTGGCACGGCGACCTGTCCCCGTGGAACCTCGCCCCCTCATCCGACGGGCGGCTGCTGGTCTGGGACTGGGAGCGCTACCAGGTCGGCGTGCCGTACGGGTTCGACGCCCTGCACTACTTCTTCCAGCGCGCGCTGCGCCGCATGAACCCGCCCACCGCCGCGCGCGCCTGCCTGGCGCAGGCCGTACGGGTGCTGGCGCCGCTCGGCGTGTCCGCGGCGCAGGCGCGGCTGACCGCCCTGCACTACCTCATCGCGCTGGCCGACCGCCACGCCGCCGACGGACACAGCCCGCTCGGGCCGCCGGACGTCTGGCTCAACCCGCTCGTCGATCACCAGGAGGCGCTCACGTGAAGGCCGCCAAGCAGGTCGTGCTGTCCGTGTCGCGCGGCGCCGGGAGGGTGACGTCCGCCGCGCGGGTCCTGCCGTCGTTCCTGATCGTCGGGGCGCAGCGGTGCGGCACCACGTCGCTCTACCGGGCGCTGGCGGGGCATCCGCTGCTGCACAAGCCCGTGCTGCACAAGGGCGTCCACTACTTCGACGTCGACTACGGCCAGGGCATGACCTGGTACCAGGCGCACTTCCCGCTGCGGGTGGGGGCCGCCCTGCTCGCCAGGCGGCACGGGGGGTCGCCGCAGGCGTTCGAGTCGTCGCCGTACTACCTGTTCCACCCGCTGGCCGCGGAGCGCATCGCCGCCGACCTGCCCGGGGTCAGACTGATCGTGCTCGTGCGCGACCCGGTCGAACGGGCCCGGTCGGCGCACGCGCACGAGCTGGCTCGGGGGTTCGAGACGGAGCGGCGGTTCGAGTGCGCGCTGGAGCTGGAGGCCGAACGGCTGGCCGGGGCCGAGGACAGCCTGCGGGCGCGGCCGTACGCGACGCACCACTCGCACCGCCACCACGCCTACCTCGCCCGCGGGCGCTACTCCGAGCAGCTCGAACGGCTGGAGCCGCTGTTCGGGCGGGAACGCGTCCTGGTGCTCGACAGCCACCGGTTCTTCGCCGAGCCGGAGCGGGCCTACGACCGGGTGCTGGAGTTCCTGGGGATGCCTCATGTGGGCTATCCGGCCTTCGAACGGCACAACGGCCGGGACCGGCCCGCTCCCCTGGCCGACTCGGTGAGGCGGCGGCTGAGTGACCACTTCGAGGAGTACGACAGGCGCCTGGTGCGCTGGCTGGACGGTGGTGGTCCATCATGGCGCCGCTGACCCCAGGCGCGACGGACGACCCGGCCGCCTCCTCGGCAGGTCCGGTGGGCTGGAGGGGCGGCGGGCTGCTCGGGCGGGTGGGGCGCGGCGGGCTGGCCGGGGTCTCCGGCGCGGCTGCCAGTGCGGTGGCGCAGTTCCTGCTGGTCATGGTGGTGACCAGGGCCTTCAGCCCGGAGCAGGCGGGCGCGTTCTTCACGGCCACGGCGCTGGCGCTCATGACCGCCGGGGTGGCCAGGCTGGACGCGGGGAACGGGCTGGTGTTCTTCATCGCACGGGCCAAGACGTACGGATATCGCGGCATGTCCGGCTATGTCCGGGCGGCTCTCGTTCCCAGCCTCGCTGTCGCCCTGGCCGCCGCCGTGCTCCTGTACCCCCGACTCGGACCGCTTGCCCTGGCCATTCCTGTGATGGTCGCCGCCGATGTCCTGCTGGCAGCTACCAGGGGATTCGGCACCATGCGTCCCACTGTGGCGCTGGACGGGCTGTTCCTCCCTCTCGCCCAGCTCCTGCTCGTGGCGACCGTCACGTCTCCTGACTGGCTGTTCTCCTCTTGGTCCGGTGGTGTCTCCTCTTGGCCGCCCGTCGTGCCGTCACCGTCCGCCGGCTGGCCGGTCGTCGTGTGGGCGCTGCCGTACCTCGTCGTGCTGGTCCTCGCCGCGGCGGCCCTGCGTCGTCGCCTGCCTCGTACGCCGTACATGCCCGGGACCGGCCGAGACCTGTGGCGGCACACGGCGCCCAGGTCGGTGGCGGCGGCGATCCAGGCGGTGTTCCAGCGGCTGGACATCGTGGTGGTGGCCGTCCTCGGCGGTCCGGCACAGGCCGCCGTCTACACCGCCGCCACCCGCTTCAAGATCGTGGGTCAGCTGGCGAACCAGGGCCTCGCACAGGCCGCCCAGCCGCGCCTGGTACGCGCGCTGGCCGATGGCGAGCTGGGACGCGCCCGGGAGCTGTACCAGGCGACGACGGCGTGGCTGGTGCTGCTCACCTGGCCGATCTGGCTCGGGTACGCCGCGCTGGCGCCGTGGGTGCTGCGCCTGTTCGGGCCGGAGTACGGCTCGGCACTGCCGGTGGCGCTGGTGCTCGCCGCCACGATGATGCTCGCGACGGCGTGCGGCATGGTCGACGTCGTGCTGACCGCCGCCGGGCACACCACCGCCAGCCTGCTGAACCTCGTGACCGCGATCGCCCTCACGATCGCGCTCGACATCGCGCTGATCCCGGCGCACGGCGCGCTGGGGGCCGTGCTCGGCTGGGCGGGGGGCGTGCTCGTGAAGAACCTCCTGCCGCTCTGGCAGCTCCACCGGCGCTACGGACTCCACCCCTTCGGCCGCCACAGCCTGGCCGCTCTCCGCGTCCACTCGTCGGCGACGGCATGACCCGTCAGGACGCGCCGGGGGGTTCGGCGGCGGGCGGAGCGGGGTCCCGGCGGCCGATCCTGGTGACGGGCCTGCCCAGGAGCGGTACTAGCTGGACGGGCAAGATGCTGGCGGCCGGTGGCGACGTCGTGTACGTCAACGAGCCCCTCAACCCCCAGCACCCACCCGGCCGATGCCCCGGGGTCCTGCGGGCGAACGTCACGCACCGGTTCCAGTACATCTGCGACGACAACGCCCACGACTGGCTGCCCGCGTTCCGCGACACGACCGCGCTGCGCTACCGCTTCCTGCCGGAGCTGCGCGCGAACCGCTCGCCGTACGATCTCGCCCGGCTGGCCAGGTACGGCACGGCGTTCACGCTGGGCCGCCTGGCACGGCGGCGAGCCCTGCTCGACGACCCCTTCGCGGTGCTCTCGGCGGGGTGGTTCGCCGCCCGCCTGGGGTGCGCGGTGATCGCTCTGGAACGTGACCCGGTCTCGTTCGTGGCGAGCTGGCAGCGGCTGGGCTGGACGGTCTACTTCCACGAGCTCCTCGAACAGCCCCTTCTCGTCCGCGACCACCCCGAACTGCTGGAGCTGCGCGCTCTCGTCGGCTCCCAGGACCGCGTTCTCAAGGCCGCCACGCTGTGGCTGGTTACGCACGACCTGCTCGCCCGGACTCCCGGGATCCTCGTCACCCGCTACGAGGACCTGGCGGCCGACCCGATCGCGGGTTTCAGACGCCTGTACGGGCACACGGGGCTGTCCTGGTCGCCGGCCGCCGAGCGCCGCGTGACCCGAGCCTGCACAGCCCCGGGGCCCCGAACGGACTCAGGGCCACACTCGGACTCAGGGCCCTGCGCGCACTCGGGGCCCTGCACGGAAGGGCCGCGGGGGCGGGATCGGGCGTTCGCGTGGGCGGGATTGTCACGGACGGCGTTCCGGCCGATGGATTCGCGGATGGCGCTGGAGAGGCCGGCACGAGGGCTGACGCCCGCCGAGGTGGACCGGATCCGTGAGCTCACCGCGCACGCCGCCGCCGGCGGCCCTCGATCAGGCAGCCGGTGAGCAGGCGGGCGGCGAAGGGCAGATCGTCCACGAGGTAGCGGCGCGCCAACCGGCCCGGCTCGCTGACCAGCCGGAACAGCCACTCCAGCCCCGCCTCCCGCATCCAGGCAGGCGCCCGCGGCACCGTCCCGGACGCGAACGCGATGGCCGCGCCACAGCCGACGAACCAGGCGTCCGGGAGCCTCCGGCACAGCAGGGCGATCAGCTGGTCCTGCCGGGGGAACCCGAGACCGATGAACACGATCTTCGGACGGGCGGCCGTGACCCTGCGGAGCACGCGCTCCAGCCCCGCGGCGGTGCGGTCGAAGGCGGGCGGCGGCGCCTCGACACCGCAGACCTTCAGCCGGGAATAGCAGCTCGCCAGCTCGCGGGCCGCGGACACGGCAACTCCCGGCGGCCCGCCCAGCAGGTAGACCGGCCAGCCCCGGCGGTCCGCCAGCTTGCTGAGCGACCAGATCAGGTCGGCTCCGGTGACCCGTTCGGGCAGGGGCGTGCCGAGCAGACGGGAGCCCCACACGAGGGGCATGCCGTCGGCCACCACGAGGTCGGCGGTGTTGACCAGCTCGCTCAGGGCGGGGTCCCTGGCGACTGACCGGCAGATGTCCACGTTGGGCGTGACGACCCGGCCCCCGCGCCCCGCCTCCAGCGCGGCTCCGACGTGCTCCACGACCTGGGCCTCGGTGAGCGGGTCGATGCTGATCTCGCCGATGACCACCCGCGCCGCCAGGCGCTCTTGAGACTGCGCCGCCAGTGCCAGGCAGGGCTCCGCGCCCTCATCACGATCAGCCTGCCGGGACCCGTCCCGGTCGGTCCCGACGTCGGCCCCCCGGTCGCCCCTCTCGCCCCGACCCCAGCCGGTCCCCTCGACCCGGTCCCGGCTGGGCTGCTCGGTCGGGTCCCAGCCGATCTGCTCGGTCCGGTCCCGGCCGGTCTGCTCGACCTTGTCCCGGCCGGTCCCCTGGGCCCGGTTTCGGCCGGTCTGCTCGGCCCGGTCCCAGCCGGTCCCCTCGGCCCAGTGCCGGCCGGTCGGCTCGACCACACGCCGGTCGGCTTCTTCGGCCGAGCCCTGGTTGGTCCCCTCGCCCGCGCCCTGCACGGTCTCGTCGGCCGCATCCCGGTCGGCCCTCTCGACCCGGTCCCAGCCGGGCCCCTCGGCCCAGTGCCGGCCGTCCTCGTCGGCCCAGTCCCGGTCGGTCGGCTCGACCACACATCGGTCGGCTTCTTCGGCCGAACCCTGGTTGGTAGTCTCGCCCGCGCTCTGGACGGTCGCCTCTCCCGCGCCCTGGACGGGCTCGGCGGCCGAACATCGGTCGGCCCTCTTGGTCGGACCGCGGTGAGGCTCCTCGGTGGGTGGGAGGTCGTCGGTGGCGGGGGGCGATGGTCTTGCCGGCGGCGGGTCGAGCGCGTGGGTGGGCAGGACGGGGTCAGGGGTGTCGCGGGCAGGCCGGAGGTGGGGGTCGGTGAGCCGGGACGCGGTCGAGATGTGCTGGATGGCGCCCAGGGCATGCTGTGCGGCGGCACTCGGAGGCGTGTTGCGGGGGCGGCTGCCGGCGGCCCCGGAAGGCTGCTCTGCCTGGGCCGAAGCCTGGGCGGAAGCCTGCGCCGAAGCCTGGGCCGAAGCCTGGGCGGTGGAGCCTGGAGTCGTGGCCTGCGTCTCCCCCGCCGCAGGTGGCGCGGGATCATCGGCGGGCCGGGGGGAGTCGGCGGTCCCCGCTGTCGGTTCGCGTGCCGCCTCCGGGACCGAGGCGCCGTCGTGAGGGTCCGGTGAGGTGGTCAAATGCCGTGCCCCCGGCCGTGGAGGAGGGCGAGGACCGTGGGGGCGGGGATGAGGCCCGCCGCCACCGCGAGCGCGATGGGGGCGCGGGGTTCGGCGGCCCGGGCGGCGAGAGCGCGCAGCGCCCAGCGGCC
>NZ_QNFZ01000153.1 GCF_003313395.1 Nonomuraea lactucae
GATCCTGCACGGCGCCGACGCGGCCGTCTTCGCGGCGGGCGCCGGCCCGGGCAGCGGCACGGCCCGCAAGGACACGGTCGACCGCGCGGCCTCGGTACTGCTGGCGGACGCGGCCGAACAGGCGGGCGTGCCCCGCTTCGTCCAGATCTCCACCATGGGCGCGGGCCGCCCACCCGCGCCGGGCCGCGACGAGGTGTGGGCCGCCTACCTCAAGGCCAAGACTGAGGCCGAGGACGACCTGCGCCGCCGCCCCCTCGACTGGACGATCCTGCGCCCGGGCGCCCTGACCGACGACCCGGGCACCGGCCTGGTCCGCCTCGCCCCGGAGGTCCCACGCGCCCGGGTACCACGGGACGACGTGGCGGCCGTGATCGCCGCCCTTTTGCGCGAGCGCGCGGGTATCGGCCAGGTGCTGGAGCTGACGTCCGGTGACACGCCGATCGCGGAGGCGGTGGCGGCCCTGCGCTGAGGACCCGCCCAGCAGGGGATCTCAGAGGACCTGCCGTCCGGAGCGCAGGCGTCCGTCCAGGTCATGGAGGAAGGTGACCTTCCGTGATCTTCGCATGACCTAATTGGATCTTGTTACCTTTTCGGGCGGAAGTTACGCTTCGTCCGTTTGGCAACATGCTCCGAGTCGCGCGGTGGTTCCGGGCTGGGCGGGTGGAGCTTCGTCCGGCGCCTCCGGGCGCCCCGCGCGGTTCGGAGTGTGACGGCGTATGCGCCGGTCTTTGGCATGGACTCGTTGCTGGGTTGCGGCGTTGCTGGTCGCCGCACTGCCCGGTCTCCTGTCGTTAGCCGTGCTGCCGGCATACGCCCAGGCGGGTGTAGTGGGTGGGCCGGCCGAGTCTCAGGGGCCGGTGACGACGCCCAGGCAGATGGTGGGTACGGCGGGCCGGCTGCCGAGCCTGGTGGACGCGTCGGTCACGCGTGAAGGAGGCGCTGCCGGCACCCGGCCGGGGCGGCGACCGTCAGGGGTGCTGGCTTTGGAGTCGCGTTCAGCGACGCCTGAGAAGAGGTCGAAGCTTGCGGCGGGGGTGGAGCGGGCGAACCAGCTTGATCGGATGACGCAGGCCGACCCCACGTTTCCGATCATCGATGACGCGTATCCCGAGCACGGGATGTTGGTCAGCACGACACCGCTGCTTGCGGTCAATGCCATTCGGATGGGTGGCGGATCCGCTGCGGATCTGAAGTTCTACTTCACCATCTGCGAAAGGCCGGACGATGAGGAGGACCCGCTTCCCGGTGAACCCACACCGACACCGGTATGCGTAGAGTCGGGCGGACAAGTCGGGCAAAATACATGGCGCGTCCCACCCGGCAAGCTGGCGTGGGGCAAGCAGTACGAGTGGTGGGCCCGTGCTGTCGATGTCGAGAGTGCGGCCTCGGACGAGACCAGCAAGCTGGTGGTGACGACCGGTGCGCGCCAGCCGTTGACGAGCGCGCACCTGGGGGAGCGGAGCGGTAACGGGCAGGAGTTCACGCCGGCCACAGGCAACTACACGAGTACGTTCGTCGATGCGAAGGTCACGGTCGCGGGGCCGCCACTGTCGGTGACCCGTACCTACAACAGTCTGGACGCCCGCACGGACGGGATCTTCGGAGCCGGATGGTCGACGCAGTGGGACATGAAGATCACTGCGGAGGGAACGGCGGGGGCAAGCGATCTGCTGGTCACCTACCCCTCCGGCCGGCGGGTGCGGTTCGCCGGCAAGGGCGACGGCACCTATCAGGCTCCGCCGGGGATGCATGCGGTGCT
>NZ_QNFZ01000154.1 GCF_003313395.1 Nonomuraea lactucae
CACGTGGTCGGCGACGCGCAGCACGTCCTCGGCGTGCCGGGGCAGGCCGTACGGGCCGGGCAGCGCGGCGCTGTGCCCGCGCCCGCGCAGGTCCATCGCGACGAGCGAACACCCCTCGGGCAGCCGCCGCGCCACCGCGGCCCAGGCCATCAGCGACGCGGTGATCCCGTGCACCGCGACGATCACGCGGGGGCCCTCGCCGAACGTGGCGATGCGCATGCCGTCGACGTCGTCGAGTCTCATGACCGGGATCCTAGGGACAGATCCTTCCGTACGGTACGGCGGCGACGGTTCCACGCCCGTCTGGACGTGACCGTCCCGCCAACTTGTACGGCCTCAAAATAGTGCGTGCTTTGGGTGGATAGTTCCGGATAAATTACTCGGTATGCGGATCACCGTCATCGAGCACGAAGCGGACGCGGGGCTTGGCTTCCTCGCCGGGTGGCTGGGCCTGGCCTGCGACGTCGTCCGGCCGTACCTGGGCGAGCCGGTGCCCGAGCGGGCGGCCGACGGCCTCATCGTGCTCGGCGGCGAGCCGGCCGCCTGGGAGGACGACAGGCACCCCTGGCTGCCCGCCACCCGCGACCTGCTGCGCCGGTCGGTGGCGGAGGGCACGCCGACGCTGGGCATCTGCCTCGGCGCGCAGCTGATGACGATGGCCTGCGGCGGGACCGTGGAACGGGGCGGCGAGGGCCTGGAGGTGGGCCTGTGCGAGGTGGTCGCGCTGCCCGAGGCCGCGACCGACCGGCTGCTGTCCGGCATCGGCACCGGCGTGGCGATCCAGTATCACCGGGACGTCATGAACCGCCTGCCTGAGGGCGCGGTGCCGCTCCTGACCGCCGCCATGTACCCGAACCAGGCGTACCGGCTCGGCGAGAACGCCTGGGCGGTCCAGTTCCACCCGGAGGCGACGCCCGAGATCTTCGTCTCCTGGACGGCCGCCTCGGGGCTGCCCGGAGCCGAGGCGCTGAACGCCCGGGTCCGGGCCGCCGAGGACAAGCTGGTCGCCACCTGGCGCCCGGTGGCCGAGGCGTTCGCCGACGTCGTCAGGTCCACCAGCAGCGGCTGATCACATGAAGACGGCTCTCCAGGTCACCCTCGACTTTCTCTGGCTGAAGACGTCGAAGACGCCGCCGTTCACCGGCCCCACCGCGCGTCCCTGCCCGCCCGGACCCTTCGCGCGGATCCACTGCCCGCCCACCCTCTTCCTGTACTCGATCCGGACGCTGCCCGATCCCACGTCGCCACCGCTGGCGAACTCGGCCGTGCCGTGGTGGAGGTAGCAACTCCTCCCGCCCACCGTCGCCGCCCGGGGAGGCTGGAGCCGCAGGTCGATCGGCGGGTGGATGCGGGGGAAGAGCACCGCGACCGCGACGGCCCGGCTGTGGACGTTCTTGGCCAGGTCGGCGGGTAGCTCGGCGCGTACCTCACCGGTGGAGCCCGGGCTGATCTCGGTGCTGAACTCGCCGGAGTCCCACTCCGTCACGGCCTCGCCGATCTCCTCCCAGGCGTCGCCGTCGCCCGCCCGGTGGGTGATCGAGACCGGCTGCCCGCCGAACGGCCGTACGGTGCCGCCGTCCACGACGACCAGGCGACCCGTGGCGAGCATGTCGTCGCCCGCCTCGATCTCCCGGGGCTCCACGTCGAACTCCGCGAACCGGACCTCCCCGCTCGGCGGGTCGCCCAGCACCAGCAGATCCTGCTCGGTGACGACGCCGTCGACCATGACCTCCAGCCGCCACACGCCGGTCAGGTCGCCCACCCGGAAGCGGTGCCTGGCGCGCCAGGTGAGCGGCTCAGGCCCCGGGTCGAGGTCCAGCCTCCGGCGGGATCCGTCGGGCGCCGCCAGCGTCCCGCTCACCCTGGCCTCTCCCGCGGTGTCCACCTCGATGAGGGCTTCGACGTCGGCCGGTCCCAGCACCACCGGGTCCGGCGTGATGGTGATGTCCTTGACGTACACCTCGTACTGCGGCATGGCAGCCTCCTTCGCGACTTCGGTCAGCAGATTCGGTCAGCAGATTCGGTCAGCAGAATCGGTCAGCAGATTTGGTCAGCAGATTTGGTCAGCAGACTTTCCGGGCGGGCAGATCCTTGATGTGGCGTTCCCAGTCGCCCGCGGAGAGCGTTCTCCCCGCCCGGGCGCAGACCGCGGCGGCCACGGCCACGGGCGCGACGGGATGTTCGCGCAGGGCGCCGTCGGTTCCGAGGCTGTGGAGCGTGTTCGAGTCGGGGGCGAAGGCCAGTGCCAGGATCCGCCCCGCGTGGGCCGGAACGGGCGGGCCGGCGCGCCTGCCGTCGGCGACGTTCCACAGCCAGATCCGGCCGGTGAACCCGCCGGCCGCGAGCGTGCGGCCGTCAGGGCTGAAGGCGACGACGCGGAACTGCTCGAAGCCCTCGCCGCCCGCCTCCAGCCGGCGGACCGGGCTCAGCCTCGCGGCGTCCCAGAGGTCCACGCCCACGGCCGACCACCCCGTGGCCAGGGTTCGGCCGTCCGGGCTGTAGTCCAGCCCGAGCACGCCGTCGGCGAAGGCCCCGAACGGCCGGTGGTGAACCCTTGCCGGAGAGAGCTCGATGACCGCGCTGTTGTCGCCCCCGTTGACCGCCAGCGCCCGGCCGTCAGGGCTGAACGCCATCACCGAGCCGCCCGCGTGATCGAGGGCGCCCAGCATGACGCCCCGCCGCGGATCCCAGAGCTGCACGTTCCGCCACGTCTCGCCGAGCGGGGCCACGGCCAGGACCCCGTTCACCGGATTGAACGCCAGCCCGCCCACCTGGCGGGCCCCGATCGTCAACGTCCGTTCCAGCCGGGCCTCGGGGACGTTCCAGAGAGCCACGCGGGGCCGGTCGGGCGTGCTCACCGCCAGCAGCCGGCCGTCGGCGTTGAAGGCGATCGCGCCGCCTGGCACGCTCGCGTTGCCCAGGCGGCGGAGCGGCGTGCGGGTCCCCGCCTGCAGCAGCTCCGTGGTGCGGGCGCCCCGCAGCGCGGCGTACCCGGCGTGCC
>NZ_QNFZ01000161.1 GCF_003313395.1 Nonomuraea lactucae
CGACACCAGGGTGCCGGGCCCGGCCAGCGGCAGCACGGCGACGCCCGCGCCGACCACCGCCTCCCGGCGGCCGGGGTCCGGACCGGTGACGAGCGTGGTGCCGAGGCAGCGGGCGTCGCCGTAGACGGCCGTGGAGGCGTCGAGGGCCGGGTCGCCCACCGTGAACTCCTGCCTGAGCAGCGGGCGTCCGGCACGGGTGGCGTCGAAGCGGGCGTGGCAGCGGCCGGGCGCCTCGCCGTACCTGCCGAAGACGATCTCCTCGCGCCAGAACACGTGCGCGCCCTCCGCCAGCTCCAGCCGTACCAGCATCCGGTGGTCGCAGCCCGCGGCCAGCACGGTCGGCTCCGGGGTGAAGCGGAGCGTGGCCCCGGCGCCCACCCGTGCGGTGATCAGCATGGTCGACTCGCCCCGCCCGGGCAGCACCACGGTGCTCGCCACCGAGCCCACGTCGAGCGTGGTGCCGGGGGTCACGTCGAGGTCCACTTCGAGGACGTCGCCGCCGAGCGGGGCCGCCGCCGTCGAGACCAGGTGTACGGCGTGCGGCCCCGTCTGGCGGAACGTCAGCGGCGGCGACGAGCTCAGCACCGGGATGGCGGTCCGCCCCGCGTACAGGGCGGTCGCCACCGCGGCACGGGCCCGCATCGGCGCCGCAGACCCGCACGAGGCCCCGGACATGGAGCCGGACATGGAGCCCGACATGGAGCCCGACATGGAGCCCGACATGGAGGGAGACGCGGACACCGGCATGATCAGCCTGGGCCCACTCCCGCACCTGTGCGGAGACCCAGGCCGCCACGTCGGGCACCGACGGCTCCCGCCTGATCGAGGTGAACACGACCGGCCGGTCCCCGCGCACCGCCGCCGCGTCGCGGGCCATGACACCGAGGTCGGCGCCGACCAGCGGCGCCAGGTCGGTCTTGTTGATGACGAGGAGGTCGGCCGTGGTCACGCCGGGCCCGCCCTTGCGGGGCACCTTGTCGCCGCCCGACACGTCGAGGACGAACACCTGCCGGTCCACCAGCCCACGGCTGAACGTCGCGGTCAGGTTGTCGCCGCCGCTCTCCACGATGACGACGTCCAGCGGGCCGAACCGGTGCTCCAGGGTCTCCACGGCGTCGAGGTTGGCGGCGATGTCGTCGCGGATGGCCGTGTGGGGGCAGCATCCGGTCTCCACGGCGAGGATGCGGTCCTCGTCGAGCACACCCGCCCGGCGCAGGAAGTCGGCGTCCTCGGTGGTGTAGATGTCGTTGGTCACCACGCCAAGGCTCAGCGACGGGCCGAGCACGCGGCACAGCGCCGCCACCAGGGCCGTCTTGCCGCTTCCCACCGGGCCGCCGATGCCCAGGCGCAGGGCGCGCTCGCGGCCGTCGGGTGCGTGGTGGTGATCCTCATGGTTGGCGCCCATCATGGGTTCCTTTCCTAGGAGACGAACAACCGGGTCCCGGCCCGTGCGTGGCTCTCGGCCAGAAGGTCCAGGCCCGGGGCGGAGTGGGCGGGCAGTCCCGCCCAGCCGGTGACGGCGGTGAGCGCGGCGGTCGCGGAGAGGTCGGGGGAGAGGCCGGCGAGCAGCCGGTGGACCTCCACCGGGTCGAGCCCCAGGAGGCGGACCGCCGCGGTCGCCGAGCCGGTGACGGCGTGGTAGGCCGCCGCCAGGGCGGCGTCCTCCGGTGACGCCCCCGCCGCGTACGCCGTGACGCCCAGAGTGACGGGGTGGTGGGGCTCGGGGACGGACAGGGCCAGGCCGTCGAGGGCGGGGGAGGGCCAGACCCGGCGGGCCACCCGGAGCAGCAGCCTGCCCTGGATCCTGGAGGCGTCGCGCTGGGCGGGCGAGGCGGTCCTGGCGTCGGCCTCGGCGTCCAGCTCGGCCCACGCGGGATCGGGCGGTACGCCGGGAGCGGCTTTCCCCGAGGGGTCGCACGCGCGCGCCGCGTGG
>NZ_QNFZ01000155.1 GCF_003313395.1 Nonomuraea lactucae
CCCGCGCCTCAGGGGCGGTGGGCGGCCCCGCGCCTCAGGGGCGGTGGGCGGCCCCGCGCCTCAGGGGCGGTGGGCAGCCCCGCGCCTCAGGGGCGGCCGAATCCGATGCCGCCGGTGGTCGGGTACGCGCGGTCCGTCACGGCTGCCGGTGAGGGCGCCAGGTCGAGGTCGGCCTCGTCAGTCTCGTGGACCTGCTCCCCGGAGCCGAGCAGTGCCCTGGTCAGCGCCTCCCGCTCGTCGAGCATCTCGTCCAGCGCCCGCCCGAGGTGGTCCTCGGTGATCGCGGTGATCGGCCCGGTGCCGCCGCCGGGCGCGGAGCCGATCGGCTCCGCGTCGCGGAGCGCGGTGAGCACCGCCCGGCGCAGCAGCTCCTTGAAGAACGACGCGGTCGCGCCCTCGGTCCTGGCCACGATCGGCTCGAGGTCGGCCTCCAGCCGCATGTCGCGGGCGTACAGGCGGAGCAGGGCGGCGCGTCCGGCCGCGTCCGGCTTGGGGATGCGCACGGCCAGGTCCACCCGCCCCGGGCGGTCGGCCAGCGCCCGCTCCAGCACGTCGGCGCGGTTGGTGGTGAGCACGAACGTGACGTCGGCGTCGGCTCCCACCCCGTCCATCGCGTCGAGCAGCGCGAACAGCAGCGGGTTGCCGTCGTCGGTGTAGGAGCGGTCGCGGGCGACCAGGTCGACGTCCTCCAGGATGAGGATCGCCGGCTGCAGCCGCCTCGCCAGGCCCGCCGCCTGGGTGACGTATCTGATCGCCGAGCCGGTCATCACGATCACGGTGCAGTCGCGCATCCGGCCCATCAGGTAGCGGACGGTGTGGGTCTTGCCGGTGCCGGGCGGACCGTGGAGCAGCAGGCCGCGCTTGAGGTGCTGGCCGAGCTCCCGCAGCCGTACGGCCCGCTCGCCGATCCCCACGATGTGCCGCTCGACCGTGGTGAGCAGGCCGTCCGGCAGGATCACCTGGTCGGCCCGCACGTCCGGACGGGGCAGGAACGTCACCAGCTCGTTGCCGCGGTGCTCGCTCCACGCGAACGACAGGATCTGCCCGCGGTAGATGTCGTGCTTGCGCATGCGGCGTTCGATCTCGTCGCGCGTGCGGGTGGCGATCGACCGGTCGCCCGCCAGCACCACGATCTGGCACCCCGGATCCCCGTGGGCCTGCGACGCGCGCAGCCCGATCACCACCGGCGCCCCGTCGGGAGAGCGAGCCAGGCTGAGGCCGAGCGAGACGACCTCGGTGGTCTCGTCGGGCCCGATCGCCGCCGTGGCGTAGTCGACCGCGCCCGGCTCGTACCTCTCCCAGCCGCGGGCGGCGCCGGCCAGCATGTTGACGATGTCCTCGTGCTCGCGGCCGTGCCCGGCGATGCCGAACCACTGGGCCCCCGGGCTCTGCGCCTCCAGGTACGCGTCCACGCCGCGCTGGAGGTTGACGTGCTCCCAGGCGGGGAAGCTCGCCACCACGTTGATGATGTTCTTGAGCTCGCAACCGAGGTGCCCCGTGACCCGCGCCACGAGCTCTGGTGTCTCCTTGGCCTCGTTGACCGTCTGGTGCGCGTCCTCTAACAGCTCTCGCAGGGCCAGCGCCAGCCCCCTGGCGTCGATGAGATCCATGACGCCCCACCCTGGCACATCCCGTCCGGGCGGTGCGTCTGATTTATCCGCTCAGGCGCGGCCCGCGCGGGTGATCGTGAACGGGGCCAGCTCGCCGAGTCCGCGGACCGACAGGCGGTTGACCGGGCGCAGCTCGAACGCCCGGTCGCCCTCCAGCTCCTCGGCCGTCTCCGGGTCGGCGAGGATCGTGCCCGGCCGGGCGAGCGCGGTCAGGCGGCTGGCCAGGTTGACCGTGGTGCCGAACACGTCGCCCATCCGCCAGATCACCGGCCCGGCGGCCAGGCCCACGCGCAGTTGCGGCATGTTCTTCACCTTGGCGTGCGCCTCGATGAGCCGCAGCCCGATCTCGGCCGTCTCGTGGGCCCTGCCGGAGACGAACAGCACCGAGTCGCCGAGCGTCTTGACCACCCGCCCGCCGGAGGAGGTGACCACGTCGGCGGAGCACCCCTCGAAGTGGTCCACCAGCGCGGCCAGCTCCCGCTCGGTGATCTGCCTGCTCAGCCGGGTGAACCCGACCAGGTCGGCGAAGCCCACGCCCAGCCGCACCGCGCTGCGGTCCTGGTCGACCATGCGCCCGGCCGCCGCGGCGAGCTGCCGCTGCCAGGAGTAGACGAGCAGCCGCGCCAGGTCGGGCACGACCCGGTCGGCCCGCCTGCGCCACGCCCTGGGCCGCTCGCCCAGCG
>NZ_QNFZ01000159.1 GCF_003313395.1 Nonomuraea lactucae
CGGGCTGCCCCGGGACGGCGAGCGGCTCCTGATCATCGCGGCCGACCACCCCGCGCGGGGCGCCCTGGCCGTCCGCGACCGGCCGCTGGCCATGGCCAGCCGCGCCGATCTGCTCGACCGGCTGCGGGTGGCTCTGGCCAGGCCGGGCGTGGACGGCATCCTGGCCACGCCCGACGTTCTGGAGGACCTGCTGCTGCTCGGAGCGCTGGAGGGCAGGCTGGCCTTCGGCTCGATGAACCGCGGCGGCCTGCAGGGCTCGGTGTTCGAGGCCGACGACCGGTTCACCGGCTACGACGCGGCCTCCATCGACGCGATGCGGCTCGACGGCGGCAAGATGCTCTGCCGCATCGACCCGGACGACTCCGCCACGGTCGCCACGCTGGAGTCCTGCGCGCACGCGGTCACCGACCTCGCCCACAGGCAGCTCCTGGCCATGGTCGAGCCGTTCTGGTCGCGGCGCACCGAGGCCGGGGTGCTCCGCAACGACCTGTCGCCCGACGCGGTCATCAAGTCGATCAGCATCGCCCAGGCCCTCGGCGTCACCTCGGCCTACACCTGGCTCAAGATCCCCGCGGTCGCGGAGATGGAGCGCGTCATGGCGGCCACCACGCTGCCCTCCCTCCTCCTGGGCGGCGACCCGCCCGACATCGACGCCGCCTTCGCCGACTGGGGGCGGGCGCTGCGCCTGCCCGGCGTGCGCGGGCTCGTGGTCGGGCGCGCGCTGCTCTACCCTGCGGACGACGACGTCGCCACGGCCGTGGACGGCGCGGCCACCCTGGTTCGAGAGGCCGGCTGATGACATACCTTCCGTACGGCAAGGCCGCCAGCGGCCCCTGGGTGGTGGAGATCACGCCTTCGGTGGCCGGTTGGACGTACGCGGGGCTCCGGGTGGTGGACCTGGCGGAGGGCGTGCCGGTGTCGTTCGACACGGGCGAGGAGGAGATGCTGATCCTCCCCCTCGCGGGCTCCTGCACCGTCCGCTGCTCGGCGGCGCCCCTCGGCTCCCCCGACCGACCCGCCTCCCCCGACCGACCCGCCTCCCCGGACCGAGCCACCTCGCCGGCCCAGGGGGACGAGGAGGCCGCGTGGGAGCTGCGGGGCCGGAAGTCGGTCTTCGACGGCCCCTCAGATTTCGCCTACGTCCCGATCAACACCCATGTGACGCTGGACGGGCGAGGACGCATCGCGCTCCCCTCGGCACGGGCCACCCGCCGGTTGGAGCCCCGCTACACGCCCGTCTCCGCGGTGCCGGTCGAGATCCGGGGCGCCGGCCAGGCCAGCCGCCAGGTGAACAACTTCTGCGCCCCCGGCGTATTCCACTGCGACAAGCTCATGGCCGTCGAAGTGCTCACCCCCGGAGGCAACTGGTCGTCATACCCCCCGCACAAGCACGACACGCCCGGCGAGAGGGAGGCCGTACTGGAGGAGATCTACTACTTCGAGGTCGCCGGAGACGGCCTGGGCTACCAGCGCGTCTACTCCTCCGAGCGGGGCCGGATCGACACCCTCGCCGAAGTCGCCTCCGGTGACGTGGTGCTCGTGCCGTACGGCTACCACGGCCCGTCGATGGCCGCGCCCGGCTACGACCTCTACTACCTGAACGTGCTGGCCGGCCCGGCCGAGCAGCGTTCGATGGCCTTCTGCGACGACCCCCGCCACGCCTGGATCCGCTCCTCCTGGGAGGGCCAGGAGACCGACCCACGACTGCCCTTCGGGAGGACCCGATGACCCGGTTGACCGTCGCCCAGGCCGTGGTCCGGTTCCTGGCCGCGCAGTGGACCGAGCGCGACGGCGCCGAGCACCGCTTCTTCGGCGGCTGCTTCGGCATCTTCGGCCACGGCAACGTGGCCGGGCTCGGCCAGGCCCTGGCCACCTCCACCGAGGACCTCCCCTACCGGCTCAGCCGCAACGAGCAGGCGATGGTGCACGCCGCCGCCGCCTACGCCCGCGCCGCCAACCGCCTGTCGACGCTCGCCTGCACCACCTCGATCGGCCCCGGCGCGACCAACATGGTGACCGGCGCCGCCGGAGCGACGATCAACCGGCTGCCCGTGCTGCTGCTGCCCGGCGACGTGTTCTCCACCCGCGTGGCCAACCCGGTGCTGCAGGAGCTGGAGGACCCGCGTTCTCAGGACGTGTCGGTCAACGACTGCTTCCGGCCTGTCTCCCGCTACTGGGACCGCGTCAACCGTCCGGAGCAGCTCCCCTCCGCGCTGCTCGCGGCCATGCGGGTGCTCACGGACCCCGCCGAGACCGGCGCGGTGACGCTGGCGCTGCCGCAGGACGTCCAGGCGGAGGCCTGGGACTGGCCGGAGGAGCTGTTCGCCCGCCGCGTCTGGCACATCCCCCGCCCGCGCCCGGAGCGGGCCGCGCTCGCACGGGCGGCCGAGGTGATCACATCGGCCCGGCGACCGCTGATCATCGCCGGAGGCGGCGTCCTCTACAGCGAGGCCACCGACCGCCTGAGCGCCTTCGCCGAGACGCACGGCATCCCCGTGGCCGAGACGCAGGCGGGCAAGGGCGCCCTGCCGTACGGGCACCCGCTGGCGATGGGCGCCGTCGGCGCCACCGGCACCACCGCCGCCAACGCCCTCGCCCGCGAGGCCGACGTGATCATCGGCGTCGGCACCCGCTACAGCGACTTCACCACCGCCTCGCGGTCGCTGTTCGCCGACGACGCCCGGTTCGTCAACCTCAACATCGCCGCCTTCGACGCGGCCAAGCTCTCCGGCGTGCAGGTGGTCGCCGACGCCCGCGAGGCCCTCGCCGACCTCTCCGAGGCCTGCGCCGGCTGGGCCGCCCCGGACGGCCACCGCGCCAGAGCGGGCGAGCTGAGCCGTGCCTGGGACACCGCCGTGGACGCCTCCTACGCCCTGGACGGCTTCCCCCTGCCCCAACCGGCCGTGATCGGCGCCGTCAACGCCGCCGCGGGCGACGACGGCGTGGTGGTGTGCGCCGCCGGCTCCATGCCCGGCGACCTGCACAAGCTCTGGCGGCCCAGCGGGCCGGGCAGCTACCACGTGGAGTACGGCTACTCCTGCATGGGCTACGAGATCGCCGGCGGGCTCGGCATCAAGCTGGCGCAGCCGGAGCGCGAGGTGTTCGTCATGGTGGGCGACGGCTCCTACCTGATGATGGCCCAGGAACTCGTCACGGCCGTCGCCGAAGGGGTCAAGCTCGTGGTCGTGCTGGTGGACAACTCCGGGTTCGCCTCGATCGGCAACCTCTCCGAGAGCGTCGGAGCCGAACGCCTGGGCACCTCCTACGGCTACCGCGGCACCGGCCGCTACGACGGCGGGCCGCTGCCAGTGGACCTCGCCGCCAACGCCGCCAGCCTGGGGGCCTCGGTCGTCCGAGCCGACTCGCTGGCCGAGCTCCGCAAGGCCCTGGACGCCGCCCGCGCCGCCACGCAGACCACGGTGATCTACGTCCGTACCGACCCCACGATCTCGGCCCCGTCCTCCGAGGCCTGGTGGGACGTGCCGGTCGCCGAACTGTCCACCACGGCCGCAGGCCAGGAGTCCCGCCGGGCCTACGAGGCCGGCAAGCGAGCGCAGCGCCACCACCTCACCCCACCGGGCTGAGCGGGCCCACCCGTCATCACGAGCCCACCCCTGACGGCCTCTGGCCTCGGCCCCTTGCAGCCCACCACCCCAACCACCGCGCATCACGAGCCCTCCCTTGACGGCCTCTGGGCCCGGCCCCTTGCAGCCCACCACCCAGCGCGCAACACGAGCCCTCACCCCGACCGGGTGAGGGAGGCCGGGCAACGGGCACGTCAGGGCCGGGGTGCCGGGAGTGCGGCGGAATGGGGTGCGGGGCCGGGGTTGTGGTGCTGGATCCGGGGAACGGCTCAGACCAGACACGACGTCTGGGGAGGCCGGGGATGAGGGCGTGGCGGGCGCTCGGGTGGATCGCGCTCATCGCGGTGGCACTGTTCGTCCTGCACGTCCTGCGCAGTGTGGTCATCTCGATCATCGTCGGGGTGTTCATCACCGCGCTGCTGCTGCCCCCGGCCCGATGGCTGCGCTCGCGCGGGGTGAACAGGGCCCTGTCCACCGCAGCGGTCTTCCTGGGCGGCCTGCTGCTGGCCGGGGCGGTGATCACCCTGCTCCTGCCGCCCACCGTCAACAGCGCCTCCACCCTGAACGCCAGCCTCACCAGGGCGCTCAACGACCTGAACAACCTCGCCGCCCAGATCGGCATCGACCTCACCGCCCTGGTGCGGCAGGCCCAGGACTACCTGGCCGAGCAGGGGAAGTCCCTCGCCACCGGAGCCCTCCTGGGAGTGCGGACCGCGGTCGAGATCGTCGTGGGGACGTTGCTGGCCCTGGTCCTCGCGGTGTACTTCGTGCACGGCGGCGACCGGCTGTTCAGGTGGCTGGTCGAGCTGGCTCCGGTCGCGGCCCGGCCACGGCTCCACGAGTCCGGTGCTGTGATCTTCGGCGTCATCGGCCGCTACATCCGCGGCGTGGCGCTCGTGGGGCTGTTCAACGGGTTCTTCGTCGGGCTGGCGCTGTGGATCCTGGGCGTCCCGCTGGCGCTGCCGCTGGCGGTGCTGACGGCCCTGGGGGCGTTCCTGCCGATCGTCGGGGCGTTCGTCGCCGGAGGGCTGGCCGCGGTGGTGGCGTTCGTGGCCAAGGGATGGCTGGTGGCGCTGATCGTCGTGGTGGTGACCGTGATCGTGCAGCAGATCGAGGGACAGCTTCTGGCGCCCCAGATCTACGGCAGGGCGCTCGACCTGCCCGGCGCGGTGATCCTCGTGTCCATCGCGGTGGGCACCCTGGTCGCCGGGGTCATGGGCGCGTTCCTGGCCGCGCCGGTCGCCGCCGTGGTGGTGGCCCTGCTGCGGACCCGCGACGTCACGGAAGGCGGATCTCCAGCTCCAGCTCATGCCTGATCGTGATGCCTGATCGGAATGCCCTCCGTGCCCGCCCTCGGCCGCGCCGCCGTCTCACGGCCCGCGTCCAGCAGCCTCCCGCGGCGAACGGCCCGACGGCCCCGCGATCGTGCGCGAGGTGCTCCCGGACCTGCGCGGGCTCGTGGACGCCGTCGCGACCGCCTGACCGGGCCCGCCAGAGACTGACCACCCACGCCGCAACCTGACCGTCCCGCCGCAGCCTGACCGTCCCGCCACGGCCTGACCCGTGCGGCGCGGCCGAGGGCCGGTCAGCCTCGCTGCTCCAGCACGTCGGCGATGCCCGCCAGGAACGCGTCCACGTCCGCGATGAGGTAGCCGGACCGGAAGAGCACCGTGGAGAACTTCGCCCCCCGCACCTCCTTGGCCGTCACCGCGTAGTGAGTCGTGCCGCGCAGGGTCGCGACGATCCTGTCCAGGAAGGCGTCGACCTCGTCCTCGTTGTAACCGGTGCCCATCCGGCCGGGCCGGAACGCCACCCGCTCCACCCGCGCCGCCTGCGTCTCGAACCATTCCTCGCGCAGCATCTCGCCGGTCGGCTCGGCCATGGCCAGCCGTACCGGGCTGGTGGCCTTCGTCTCCAGCGCCACCACGAACGCCTCCAGCGCGAAGTCCACGGCCGTCTCGTGGTAACCGCCGCGCCTGGCCCGGAACGTCGCCCTGCGCACGTCGTCGGCGGTCACCGGCTCGACGTCGCGTGCCCCCCGGCCCAGCGTCGACTCGATCCGCCCGATGAGGGCGTCGACTTCGGTCGGGTCGTAGCCTGAACGCATACCCATGACACGCGGAAAGCGGTTCAAGCCCACTCCTTCTGGGTTGTGTAGGGGATTCGCCTCTATTGTGCGGCTCATTATCATGACAATGCGAGTCGCCATATACGGTTACCGCACCTGCGGCTGTCAAAGGTCTCTTTCCGCTACCGAAGGCGTCATCGTTCCGTCATCCAGGACGCCGACGCGATGGCCGATCAGCCGGCCGTGCGGCTCCCCATCCGGCCGCCGTCACGCTGGTGTGGCGCCTCATCGCCCTGACCTGCCACACCTGGCTCCGCCGCAACCGGCCCTGACCTGACCCTGGACATGCCTGGCTTGTGTGGCCGTCGCGGCGACCGGCCACGTGCGGGTCAGCGGGCGTCTCCCTGGAGGCCGTCAGCCACGTACGGCGGATGGGCCCTCCCGGGCTTGCCGTACAAGCTGGACGGCCTTGGCCACGGCGGCGGGCACATCAGGTCGCGCGCAGCAGCACGGCATCGGCGGCGAGCTGGGCGGTCACCCCGCGGCGCCGATCCGGGCGCGTCACTCCGCGGCGGCGATCCGGGCGCGTCACTCCGCGGCGGCGAGCTGGCCGCAGGCTCCGTCGATCTCGCGGCCGCGCGTGTCGCGGACCGTCACCGGGATGCCGTGGAACTGCAGCCGCCGCACGAACGCCCGCTCGTCCTCCGGACGCGAGGCCGTCCACTTGGAGCCGGGCGTCGGGTTGAGGGGGATCAGGTTGACGTGCACCAGTTTGTTCTTGACCAGCTTGCCGAGCAGGTCGGCCCGCCACTCCTGGTCGTTGATGTCCTTGATCAGGGCGTACTCGATGGACACCCGCCGCTTGGTCCTGGCCGCGTACGCCCAGGCCGCGTCGAGCACCTCCGACACCTTCCAGCGGGTGTTGATGGGCACCAGCGTGTCGCGCAACTCGTCGTCGGGCGCATGCAGGGAGAGGGCGAGCGTCACCGGGAGGCCCTCGTCGGCGAGCTTGCCGATCGCCGGGACCAGCCCGACCGTGGAGACCGTGACGCCGCGCGCTGAGATGCCGAGCCCGTGCGGGGCGGGCTCCACCAGGCGGCGCACGGCGCCGATCACCTGCTTGTAGTTGGCCAGCGGCTCGCCCATGCCCATGAAGACGACGTTGCCGACCCGGCCGGGCCCGCCGGGCACCTCGCCGGCGGCCAGGGCGCGGGCGCCCGAGACGACCTGCTCGACGATCTCGGCGGTGGACATGTTGCGCGTCAGGCCCGCCTGGCCGGTGGCGCAGAACGGACAGTTCATGCCGCAGCCGGCCTGCGACGACACGCACATCGTGACCCGGTCGGGATAGCGCATGAGGACCGACTCGACGAGGGCGCCGTCGAAGAGCCGCCACAGCGTCTTGCGGGTGGTGCCGCCGTCGGTGGTGAGCTCCTTGACCGGGGTGAGCAGCGGCGGCAGCAGCGCCGACAGCCTGTCACGGGAGGCGGCCGGAAGGTCCGTCATGGCCCGCACGTCGCTGCTGAGCCGTTCGAAGTAGTGGCGCGACAGCTGGTCAGCGCGGAACGCCTTCTCGCCCAGCTCGGTGACGGCCGCCCGGCGGTCGGCCATCGACAGGTCGGCCAGGTGCCTGGCGGGCTTGGCCCTGCGCGGCGCGACGAACGTGAGCTGGCCTGGGGGCTGGGACACGAGACTGCCTTCTCCTAGAGGGGTTACGACCAGGGTAGTGAACGCTGGGACCGCGGGCGTCATTCCATCAGGGAGCTCCCGGTGCGGGTACGGGTCGCCTGAGGTCATCGGCCGCTCTACAGTGATCTCGTATGGCGATTTTCCGGTCGGCGTCTGGCGAGGGGCGGACCGAGGTCGTCCTCACCGCCGGCAACCCGTACGGGAGCCGGACGCTCGTGGTCGAACGCGACGAGGACGCCTCGGTGGCCTACCTGTGCGCGTCCGACGGCACCGTGCACGGCGCGGTGTGGCTGGCCAACCACCGGTCCGCGCCCGCCATGGTCGACCTGGCGAGGATCAACTCGGGCCACCCGCCCCTGATGCCCCGGCCCAACACGACCCACCCGTCCGGGCGCCGCCCGCTCGGCCAGCTGACGCCCCTCTGGTTCGAGGAGGGCGACGGGGTCGCGATCTACGAGGACGACGACCTGCTGGCGGTGATCCCCGGCTGGGCCGACATGAGCAGGGGCATGCCCGGCTACGCCCGCGACGCGGTGGGCGAGTCGCCGTTCGCGTGGGCGCTGTCCGAGGCGTTCGAAGGGCTGGAGCCGCGCATCTCCAACGCGCGCTCCTACTGGCGCTGGCGGCGCTCCGAGGGGTCGTGGCCGTCGTTCCAGCAGTTCGCGATGAGCCATCTCGACCGGGTGCTCGGCCCGGCGGGCCGCTACTGGGACGTGAGCGGCGAGCGGCTGCCGACCGTCGGCGTCACCGAGCGCCCGCCGGGTGAAGGCCGCGAGTTCACCGTGCTGTCCACGGTCGGGATGAGCTGCCAGCGCATGCCCACGGTCGAGCAGTGGATCGACAAGCCCGGCGCGTTCGCCAGGATCGAGCTGGCCGTGTCCACCCGCGAAGACCCGCGCGAGGCGGCGCTGCTGCTGGTGTGGCTGTCGCAGTATCCGTGGCACTCGGTGACCTGGCTCGGCCACGGGCACACGGCCAAGTGGTATCACGAGCCGTCGACGTTCCCGCTCGGGTCACAGTACGCGGGAGTCCTGATGCTCGCCGACAAGCCCGACATGCCGCCCATGTCGGGGTTCACGTTCGGGGGTGAGGCCGTCCGCTGGCTCTGGCTGGAGCCGATCACGGCCGAGCAGTTGGAAGACCACCGCCACTAGCTCGAAGATCGAGCAGCCCCCTGAGGACGTCAGCAGCCCGAGCCGCTCAGAAGACCGCCGGAGCTCAGAAGAACGACGCCAGCAGCAGCCAGACCGGCACCAGCGTGGTCACCAGCGAGTCGAGCCGGTCCATCAGCCCGCCGTGGCCGGGCAGGATCGAGCCGAGGTCCTTGATGCCGAGGTCCCGCTTGATGATCGACTCGATGAGGTCGCCCACCGTGGCCAGCAACGCGGCGAGCGCGCCGATCAACGCCCCCTGCCAGATCGCCCCGTCGAACAGCCAGACCACCAGCCACGCCCCGACCGCCATGCACGCGACGACCGAGCCGGCGAACCCCTCCCAGGTCTTCTTCGGGCTGATGAGGCTCATCTTGTGCCTGCCGAACAGCACTCCCGCGATGTAGCCGCCGATGTCGCTGGCCACGGTCACCGCGATGAACACGACCACCCGCTGGCGGCCGTCGCCGGGTGCCAGCAGCAGCGCGACGAACCCCGCCAGCAGCGACGGGTAGACCAGCAGGAACACCGAGGCCGTCGCGTCGCGGACGTAACCCTCCGTGCCGTCGCTGAACAGGCGCCAGATCAGCAGCACGAACACGAACACCACGAACGTGCCCAGCAGCCAGACCGGCCCTCCCCAGTAGGCGCCGGCCTGCATGGCCGCCAGCGCCGCCAGCACCGGCAAGGCCGGTACCCGGATGCCGCGCGTCGCGAACGCCCGCACCAGCTCCACCACGCCGACGCCCACGGCGGCCACGACCACGACCAGGAAGAGCTCCTTGACCGTGTAGAGCGAGACGATGACCAGCGCGCCCAGCCCCGCGCCCACCGCGATCGCGGCGGGCAGGTTGCGTCCGGTACGGCTGCCGCCGCTCGGGCTGCCGTCAGCCGCACGTTCTTCCACTGACACTCTCCATATGCCACGCCATATGCCACGGCCCCCGCCGTCAGGCGAGGGCCGTGCGGCGCCGCTCAGACCTCGAGCAGCTCGGCTTCCTTGTGCTTGAGCAACTCGTCGATCTTTGCGACGTGCTTCTGCGTGATGTCGTCGAGCTCTTTCTCGGCGCGCCGGACCTCGTCCTCACCGGCGTCGCCATCCTTGATCATCTTGTCGAGGATCTCCTTGGCCGCACGGCGGATGTTGCGCACGGACACCTTGGCGTGCTCGCCCTTGTTCCGGGCGACCTTGATGTACTCCTTGCGCCGCTCCTCCGACAGCTCGGGGAACGTCACCCGGATCACCGCGCCGTCGTTGCCCGGGTTGACGCCCAGGTCGGAGTCCCGGATCGCCTTCTCGATCGCGGCCATCGAGCTCTTGTCATAGGGCTGGATGATGACCATGCGGGCCTCGGGCACATGGAACGAGGCCAACTGCTGGATCGGGGTCGGCGAACCGTAGTAGTCAGCGCTGATCTTGTTGAACATCGAGGGGGTGACACGCCCCGTGCGGATGCCCGCGAAGTCCTCCTTCGCGACCGACACGGCCTTGTCCATCTTTTCCTCGGCTTCGAGGAGAGTTTCGTCGATCACAGCGGCTCCCTGTCTTCTAGCTGGTGGCTCGGGCTCGCTCCGTCATTTCCCTGCGGGACTCACCAGCGTGCCGATTTTCTCACCGCGCACCGCGCGCAGGATGTTGCCCTCTCCCATCAGGTCGAAGACCACGATCGGCAGGTCGTTGTCCTTGCACAGGCTGATCGCGGTGGCGTCCATGACCTGCAGGTCGCGGATCAGCACCTCTCCATAGTCGAGGTGGTCGAACCGCACCGCGTCGGGGTTCTTGCGCGGATCGGAGTCGTAGACGCCGTCCACCTGCGTGCCCTTGAGCAGCGCCTCGGCGCCGATCTCCAGCGCCCGCTGCGAGGCGGCGGTGTCGGTGGAGAAGAACGGCGAGCCGAGCCCGGCGCCGAAGATGACCACGCGGCCCTTCTCCAGGTGCCTGATCGCCCGGCGCGGCAGGAACGGCTCGGCCACCTGCTGCATGGTGATGGCGGTCTGAACCCTGGTCTCGACGCCGCGCCTCTCAAGGAAGTCCTGCAGCGCCAGGCAGTTGATGACCGTGCCCAGCATGCCCATGTAGTCGGCGCGGGCCCGGTCGATGCCCTGCTCCGACAGGGCTGCCCCGCGGAACATGTTGCCCCCGCCCACCACCACCGCGACCTGCACGCCCTCGCGTACGGCCTCGGCGATGGAGTCGGCGAGATGGTCGACCACCAGCGGGTCGATCCCCAGCGGCTCGCTGCCCGCGAACGCCTCCCCTGACAGCTTCAACATCACCCGCTTCCATCTCAGATGACTCTGGGACGAGCTCAGATGGCCCTGAGCCGGGCCCGGATGACTCCGAGACGAGGGCGGATGCGAAGAAGCCGCCGACGTGGCTGGCTCCTGGTTGTCCTGCACGGCGGCGGCCTCCTTCTTAGGCGGTTCGTGGGGCTGGGAGTTTGCTCAAGCCTAAGCCTGACCGACCTTGAAACGAACGAACGCGAGCACCTCGACGCCATTCTCCTCCGCGTACTTGCCGACGCTCTTCTTGTTGTCCTTGACGAACGCCTGCTGGAGCAGCGTGAAGTCCTTGTACCAGCCGTTGACGCGACCGTCGACGATCTTGCCGATGGCGGCCTCGGGCTTGCCCTCGTCGCGGGTCATCTCCTCGAAGAGCTTGCGCTCCTTCTCGATGATCTCGCCCGGCACGGCGGCGGCGTTGAGGTACTGCGGGGCCATCGCGGCGGCGTGCTGCGCGACGTCCTTGGCCACGTCGGCGTTGGGCTTGTCGAGCTGCACGAGCACGCCGACGGCCGGGGGCAGCGCCGGGTCGGTGCGGTGCATGTAGGAGCCGATGTAGCCGCCCTCCAGCACCGCGAAGCGGCGGATCTCGATCTTCTCGCCCAGCGCGGCGTTCGCGGCGTCGAGGTGCTCCTTGACGGTCTTGCCGTCGAAGGAGGACTCGAGCAGCGCCGCCACGTCGGCCGGCTTGGTGGCCAGCACATGGGCGACCACCTGGGAGGCCAGCTCCTGGAAGCGCTCGCCCTTGGCCACGAAGTCGGTCTCGCAGTTGAGCTCGAGCAGCGCCGCGGCGGCGTCGCCGTCCTGCTTGAGCGCGACCAGTCCGTTGGAGGCGGTGCGCGCCTCGCGCTTGCCTACGTCCTTGGCGCCCTTGAGGCGCAGCAACTCGATGGCGCGGTCGAAGTCACCGTCAGCCTCCTCGAGCGCCTTCTTGCAGTCCATCATGCCGGCGGCGGTGATCTCGCGAAGCCGCTTGACGTCGGCCATGTTCACGGAAGCCATTGCTTTTTCCTCGTGGGATTTCGTCGTGGGACTCGTGGGATTTCGTCGTGGGATCGGATGGACGCCGGAATCCGGCGCCCACCCTATTTCGTACGGCCGGCTGGTGCCGTACGGAAGCTTTGGGCTTGCTCGTCACTAACCCGAGCCGGTGGCCGCTAACCCGAGCCGTCTGACCCTGATCGGCGACCTTGACGTATGCAGTCTGATGCCCGCGCCCTGGTCAAGGGCCACGAGCCAACACCTCAGGCCTGGGGCCCAGGCCGCTTCCGGTCCCCGGTCCCTGGGCGACTGGGCCCTGGTTCGGCCGAAACCGACCTCCGGCCCTCCCCGGAACCACCGGCCCGACCGTACCCGGAAGCAACACCACGGACCATGCCCAGAACCGCCACCCCGGACCGTGCCCGGAAGCAACACCCCGGACCGTGCCCAGAACCGCCACCCCGGACCCAGCCGAAGCCTACGATCCCGGACCTCGGCCCAAGCCACCGCCCCGAACCTCGGCCCAAACCGCGCCCGGACCAGGGCCCGAACGGACGCCCCGGACCTGGTAGCACCAGCACCCGGCCAGAACCACTGCCCCAGCCCGCGACCGGAACCCCGACCGGACAATAATCCCGGCTCCCGGCCAGAAGCAGCGCCCCAGCCGGACCAGAACCAGTGCCCCGGCCGGAACCAGGGCCCTTCCGCCCGAGCAGCACACCGGCCGGAAACCAGTGACTCCCGGCCCGAACGGCGGCCCGCCCCGACCAGAGCCAGAACCAGCCTGAGCCAGAACCAGCCTGAGCCAGCGGCCTTTCCTCCGGACCCGCGCCCGCGACCTGGGTCATCGACCTGAGGTCCTTGGCCTTGGAGTCCCTGGCCCAGGCCCACCATCGCGCGACCTGTACCAGCCCCGAAGACCCAGACCTCGGCCCCGACCGGCCCCAGACTCGCCCAGATTCCGAGCCCAGATTGCGAGCCCAGACTCCGAACCCGGCGTTCCACCAAAGTCCGAAACGCCGTTGCCCTGGCCTGATTCGAAACCATCGCAGCCCGGCCTCCCGGGGCCCGAACCTACGGCCCGCAATACGCGACCCGGGATCGGAACCCCCGGAGCGGAGCCCCCCGGAGCGGAGAGCCCCGGAGCGGAGAGCCCCGGAGCGGAGAGCCCCGCACCCAGCCCCCACCGGCGCAGGCCCCTGACCTGCACCGGGGAGCGAAAGGCGCCAGGACACATCCACTCTGGGCACCCCGTGACCCGGAACTTCGGGCTCCTGATCCTCCGGGGCCTCGACTCGGCAGCCAGAACCTCTGGACAGTCGCCTGAGGTCCTGGCGGGTCAGGCCTGCTGCTGCTCGGTGTCGGTCTCAGGAGCGGCCGGAGCGGTCTCGCTCTCGGCAGCGGCCTCGGGAGCAGCGGCCTCCGCAGCAGCGGCCTCGGGGGCGGCAGCCTCCGGAGCAGCGACCTCCGCAGCGGCAGTCTCCGGGGCAGCGGCCTCGGCCTCACCGGTCACCCGCTCGCCCGTACCCTGCTCGATCAGCTCGCGCTCCCACTCGGCCAGCGGCTCGGCGGCAGCGGGCTTCTCGTCGCCGCGGGCGGCGCCAGAGCGAGCCATCAGACCGGCCGCGACGCCGTCGGCCACCACCCTGGTCAGCAGGCCGACGGCGCGGATGGCGTCGTCGTTGCCCGGGATCGGGTAGTCGACCTCATCGGGGTCGCAGTTGGTGTCGAGGATCGCGACGACAGGGATGCCCAGCTTCTTGGCCTCACTGATCGCGATGTGCTCCTTCTTCGTGTCGACGACCCACACGGCGCTGGGCACGCGGCCCATGTCCCGGATGCCGCCGAGCGTGCGCTCCAGCTTGTCCTTCTCACGCCGGCGCATGAGGAGCTCCTTCTTGGTGAGCCCCGAGCCCGCGACGTTGTCGAAGTCGAGCTCCTCCAGCTCCTTCAGGCGCTGCAGCCTCTTGTGCACGGTGGAGAAGTTGGTGAGCATGCCGCCCAGCCAGCGCTGGTTGACGTACGGCATGCCGACCCGGGCGGCCTGCTCGGAGATGGCCTCCTGAGCCTGCTTCTTGGTGCCGATGAACAGGATGGTGCCGCCATGGGCGACGGTCTCCTTGACGAAGTCGTAGGCGCGATCGATGTAAGACAGCGACTTCTGCAGGTCGATGATGTAGATGCCGTTGCGCTCGGTGAAAATGAAGCGCTTCATCTTCGGGTTCCACCGGCGGGTCTGGTGACCGAAGTGAACGCCGCTCTCGAGCAGTTGTCGCATGGTGACGACGGGGGCCATGTGCTGGTCCTCCAGGTCTGGGCGCCGTGGCGGGCAGGCGCGGTTCTCGGTTGTGCCGCGGTAGCCCGGCGGCTACCGCCCTGATGCCCCGAACCGCTCCAGCCGAGCAGAGCCCGGACCGATGGTGCGATCCGCAGTGGGGCATGCGAAGTCGGCCTGTGGTCACAGGCCATCGGAAAGTCTACCTCCCACGCCGCCCGCACCTGACCGCCTCAGGTCAACCGCCTCTCCCCCTCCAGCACCAGCCCGCAAACCCGCCATCGCCAGCCAGTCAGCGCAACCCCATCCCCGACCGCCACTCTCAGCATGGTGCCCCTCCTTGCCGCCTCCACCACGAAGGGCAGGCGCACGCCCCACCCCGAAACTCTCAACGACACGCCCCCACCCGCCCCGAACTCCACCCCCAAACCCGCCAAGGCCAACTGAACTCGCCCCGTCCCCCCACAGCACATTCCGCCGCCGCAGAACCTCCGGCCTTCCAAACCACCCACCCGGCCCCCCACCTGTCAACGACGCGTGACTACTGCCCTCCAGGCGACGCTCGGGCCCGAGCGCGACCTGGGAGCAGAATTCGGCCGTCGTTGACACCGCCGCCCCACCCCTCTGATCCCGCGCCCGCCTCGACGCGGCCTCCACTCTCCGACTACCGGCAGCCGTACGGATGAAGCAGCTTCTGATCTCCAGCCCAACCGCGCCAGCTCAGCCACTGTGCCACCTCAACCAACCGCGCCCGCTCAGCCAACCTTGCCTGCTCAGCCAACCGCGCCCGCTCAGCAGCATCGAATTTGAGCAGTCCTCCGAGCTCAAGCTCCTCGAGATCAATATCTCTACGTCAGTTCGCCCGCCAGCAGGTCCATCAGCAACCCGTCATGGAACTCCTGGCTTGCCGGATCACGTTCGTACGCCCGCATGATCCCCACCCGCCGGAACCCGACCCGCTCGTACGCCTTGATCGCGGTCTCGTTGTGCGCCGCCGGATCGATGGTCAACCGGTGATGCCCACGCTCCTCGATCAACCACCGCGCCAGGATCCGGATCGCCTCCTGCCCGTATCCATGGCCATGCCACGCAGCACCGAGAAAGATGTCGATCCCCGCGCTGCGATACATCGGGTCCTCCACCTCCTCGTACTGGATTGCCCCGATCACCTCACCGGCGAGCGTGATGGCGAGCATCTCGTCGAACTCCTCCACCGGCCCCCACCACTTGGCAACCTCCGGCGTCTCGACGATCTCCCGCAACCGCGCCACATCACATTCCCCGGCGTCCCGCAGCACCAATCGATCCCCGCGCAGCTTCATCATGCCGCCTCCCCAACCCCGCCAACGCCACGACGCGAGCGGTTATCCACAGCCTCGCCGACCCGCCCCCCATCCATCAACAGAATTCAGTTCACCCCACACCGAGCCCGTGCCCGCCCCGGCACACTCCCCGCATGACCTCGCCATCCCGCACCCGCGACACCGCCGTCCTCACCATCCACAATCCGTACGAGGCGGTCGGCCCCTGGCCTCACGGGCTCCGTCGAGCCCACACCACAACCACCTCCACCAACTCACAGTGCTCCCGATCACCAACGCCCAAGGCACGCCCCCGCCCTGCAGCCCGCCCCACCCCTTGCGCACCACCACCCACCCCAACACCACTCTCACGCACAGTCGCCAACTCGCCACGACAATCTCACCCAACCTTCACCCGCGCCCATCCACCCCCAAGCCATCCCAGGGCCGGCCGCGTGACCGTCTCCGTCACCACAGTCCTGACCGCGATCCTTTTCGCCTCCGCCGTGCTCACCACCTGCGCCAGCCCCGCCGCAGCCGACCCCACGTCCTGGCGCTGGCCGCTCGACGGCCATCAAAGAATCCTCCGCCGCTTCGCTCCACCGCCTGAACGATGGCTGTCCGGACACCGAGGCATCGACCTGGCCGCCCGACCGAGCGCTCCTGTCCTGGCGGCCAGTGCAGGAACGGTCCGCTACGCCGGTCCCCTCGCGGGCCGTGGCGTGGTGTCCATCGACCATCCCGGAGGTCTCCGCACCACGTACATCCCTGTCACAGCCTCGGTACGGCGAGGGCAGCACGTGGCCCGAGGCGACCGCCTGGGAGTCGTCGAGGAATCCCTGACCCACTGCCGGGAGCCCTGCCTCCACTGGGGCCTCCTACGCGCGCCGCGCTACCTGGACCCCCTGCTCCTCCTCGGGCAGGCACACGTCCGTCTCCTCCCGTACTGGCAGGGGACAGACACCTCACCGCCCATACCCCCGCCAGAAACGCACCGCACAACCTCCACACATGACCTTCCCCCGGCGGCCCCTCATCGACCGACACGTGGGCCCGCCACCAGCCCGCCACCGACTCCTCCTTGGGGCGCCATAACGCCAGCCCTGATCGCCAACTCCCCCTTCGCATACGCCCGCCACCCCCGAAGCCACCTCCAGGACCATCCACCCGCAACACGCCCGCCCGACCACACCGTCACGTCAGCTGCGCTTTCCAGCCCCATTCGCAACGTCTCACCACCTCACAGAACCCCCACCGCCTCCACCAAACACAGAGGCCCTTCCGGAGCTTCACCCACTCGCCTCACCCGATATCCGCACAGCACCCGCACATGAGCAGGGGCACCACAGCACAGCGTCGAGCGCTACGCATGGATGGACCGCACCACAGGCACCTTCCGCACGCATCCGCTACAAGGCCCATCCGAGATCCCTGACGCCGACCGAAAGATCCAGACCCGCACAAACCGAACGGCAGCCATAACGAAGCTCGGAGAAATCATCAGGCACTCAAGAGATGGACAAACGACACGTTGGCCTTACCGACCGACAAGCTCATTCGTCACAGGCGAAGAAGACCTCGACCTTTCACGTCAGTCTCGTATCCACCCGTACCGCTTCACGCCCTGGGATGGGCTTGCCGGTACGCCGCCCGGAGCCGTTCGATCGAGACGTGAGTGTAGATCTGCGTGGTATTGAGCGACGCGTGCCCCAGCAACTCCTGAACAGCCCGCAGGTCCGCGCCTCCCTCCAGCAGATGGGTGGCCGCAGTGTGCCGCAAGCCGTGCGGCCCAAGATCTGGCGCGCCCTCGACCCCTCGCAGGCGGGCGTGCACCAGCCGCCGCACCGTCCCAGCATCGATCCGTCCACCACGCACCCCAAGGAACAGTGCCGCACCAGACCCAGCCTTGATCCACAATGGCCGGCCATGCACGCACCACTTGTCAAGTGCGCGTAGCGCAGGCCCCCCGAACGGCACTGATCGCTCCTTGCGCCCCTTGCCGAGCACCCTGATGACGTTCCGATCCCGATCCACGTCGTCGACGTCCAGCGCACACAGCTCGCTCACCCGCACGCCCGTCGCGTACAACAGCTCCAAGATCGCCTGGTCCCGCAGTTCCCTGGGCTCGCCAGTCGAGGGCACATCGAGTGCGGTCTGCGCCTGCTCCTGGTCGAGTACAGCAGGCAGCGGCCGAGGCGCCTTGGCGCTCCCCAGCAACAGCCCCGGATCGTCAGGCAACCAGCCACGGCGATGGCAAAAAGAGGTGAACGTACGTATGCAGGCAGTCCGCCGCGCCAACGTCGCCCGCGACTTCCCTTCGGCGTGCTGTTCAGCCAACCACTCCCGCAAGGTCGCGATGTCCACGCCCTCGATCCGCCCATCCAAGTGGTCAAGCAAGGCGGCGACATCAGACAAGTAGGCCCGGACCGTATGTGGGGAGAGGTCCCGCTCGAACCGCAAATACCTCGCGAACTCCTCCATGGCCACATCGACGCCCAAGCGCCCTTCCTCCACGCGTACCACCCACTCCTCGACACCGACCCTCACGCGGAAGCACCGACCGGCCGCACCACCAGCCCGGACCGATGCCTCCCGCCATCCCCCTCCGCCGTCCCGCACCTTTGCGCGCCCGCCCGATTGGATCAACCGCAACGCACACCGGATATATCCATCAGGCAGCGTCTCAACCGCCTCGCTGAGCTACCTCAGGCACCAGAGAAGCGTGATCGCCAACAAACGACAACAGTACGAGCGTCGGCGCCGCGAAAGCCCATCTGCAGAGCGCCCGAGTCATGGCCTAACGCTGTCAACCTGAGCTCACCGCTGGACCAACGTCTGGCGTCTGCCTGAAAGCTGGCCGGCCCGTCGTGATCGACCGGCTCTGGGCACACCTGGCACTGAAAGCCCTCTAGAAGCAACAGCCCTGCGGCGGCGTGCGGCCGCTCGCCACCGCACGCCGCAATTTCCGCGGACCAACATCAGTCCCGTCAAATGGCGCAGTGTGGGCGTTCACCCTAAGGAACTGCCATAGCGGCATGAAATGCGACGGCCATCGCATCATCCTCCGAGTACTTATGACCTGGACTGAAGGACTAGCGATGGCCGCAGACAACAGTGTGACGCCTGAGCAGCGGCTTTCGTGGCAGAACAGAGAAACAAGCCAGATTTCTTTAAGCCCAGAGTGACGACCCTGGCCAAACCTCAACGCCATCGACGTTTGTCCTCTGCGCATTCCACATATCCTCGGGCATTCCGAGCCATGACCCACATCCCTGACGCACAGCCTCCAGGGGCGCACTACCTCCACACAGAAACGAGCCCAGTACGTGCGCGGGCATAGGACGGCCGCAAACAACCCGTACCGATACCGCTGCACCGCCAGAGTCACAGCCACGTCCACGGGCACGGGCACGGTGGGCACGGGCACGGTGGGCACGGGCACGGTGGGCACGGGCACGGTGGGCACGGGCACGGTGGAGGGATTGACAGGACAGCACTGGGATACGCACCAGGACGTACAACCGGCATGAGGCTGGGGCCATCACCGGGACCGGCACTCAGGCGGCACTCGACCCGATAGCAGGGCTGGGCTGCAGCACCAGGATCGAGGCTCGGGGCAGCACTGGGGCCGGCACGTGACTCGCCTCGGAGGCAGTCACGGAATCAGCGTTGGGCAGGAAACTCGTGCACCGTCATTCACCAGCGCCCGATCGCCGTGGCCCGGACCGTCAAGCCACGGGTGGTTCGATGAAGGCGTCCGCTCCCGAGGAGTCGACGGGGTCTGGCAACGAATCCGACTTTCGGTAGGCAGCCGAGGCCGGCTTCCGGATGCGCCATCCTTTCGCCACGCGTTCGATGTAGCCCGCAGCCGCGAGGCCTCCCAGGGAGCTGAGTGCCGCGTCCAGTGGAACGCCCGCGGTCAAGGCGATCGAGGCAGGGCCGGCGCCGCCCCGGGAGGGGACGGCGTCGAGGACCTTCTTGGTGACCTCGTTGAGCGCGTCCCGCGGAACGGCGGGACTCCGGGGGGACGGCGCCAGATCGTCACCTATCGTGCCCACCAGGTCGATCATCTCCTCCGGAGTGGTCACGCAGATCGCTTTACGTTCACGCAGGAGACGGTGACAGCCGGCGGACATCGCGGAGGTCACGGGGCCTGGGACGGCCCCCAGGTGGCGGTTGAGTGAGAGGGCATGCGCGGCAGTGTTCAAGGCGCCGCTGCGCAATGCCGCCTCTACAACGACCGTGCCTCGTGACAAGGCAGCGATCAGTCGGTTCCTGATGAGGAATCGTGCACGGGTGGGATGGACGCCCGGCGGGCATTCGCTGACGACCACGCCCTGCCCGCGGGCAGCGGCGAACAGTTCGAGGTGCCCACTCGGGTATGCGATGTCCACACCGCAGGCGAGCACCACCACCGTGGGTGAATCCGAGGCCAGGGCTCCACGGTGAACAGCACCGTCCACGCCGAAGGCTCCGCCTGAGATCACGCTCCAGCCTGCCTCGCCGAAGCCGATGCCGAACTCGGCCGCCACATGAGCACCATAGGAAGTCGCGGCTCGGGCTCCTACGACCGCCACAGATCTCAGACAGGAGAAGCGCAGGTCAGCCGAGCCATGGAGCCACAGCCCCAATGGACGGCTGGGGCCGAGCTGATCAAGCTGGCTCGGCCACTCCGTGCTTCCGGGCACGACGAGCCTGGCTCCGGCTTGCTCTCCGGTGGCGATGTCGGCTGCCGGGTCAGCCGCCGCAAGACGGGCGTGCCAGGTGCTCAGCCGCTGGTCGAGCTTGGCGGCGCGTTCGTGCTTCGCTTCCTGGGCGATGAATTCGGGGGGAAGCGTGCGGGCGCGCACCGCTTCAGCGGCAGCGGGCGCGCCGCAGCAGGCCACGAGCCTGCCCATCGTCGCGTCTCCCGCATCGGCGGCGCGCATGAGAGCGGCTCTGGCCTCTACTTCTACGCTGCTCATCGTGACTCCTGGGTGTTGAGGGAGAAGCTGAAGGGGCGTGCCTTGAAACGCCGCCCGGCTTGGAACGCCGTGGCCGTGGCCGTGGCCGTGGACCGGCCCATGCAGACCCTGTACTGCGGAAAGTTTGTGGTGATGGTGGAGAGGAGCCTGCCTGACCGAAGTGGCCAGACGCCCCTGACCGAGACGGGGGACGGCCCCACGAGGGACGGCCTGACCCGAAGTGGCCGGGCGGGCCTGACCGAGACGGGGACGGCCCCTGACTGAAGTCGCCGGACGCGCCTGACCAAGACGCGGGACAGCCTGACCGGAGTGGCCGGGCGGGCCTGACCAAGGTGACGTGATGATCGCGCTGACGGGGGCGCCGCCACCGTCAGTCGCGCACTTGCCGAGGACCTATGCTGATTGATCGCGAGGCGCGGCTCCGCGGCCCTGCGTGACAGTCGGCGCCGTGCCAGACCGATCAGGCCCCGCAAGCGGGCCAGGATTGTGGCCGGCCGCGGGCCCCACCAGCGCCGACCCGATTTGTCCAGCCCGAACTCGGCCGTGGTCGTCTCGGGATCGACGGGGCGCGATGCGGTTCGGCGGTCAAGGGCACTCTGCCAACGGGCCTCTGATCTCGAAGCAAGCGGTCATGTGTCCACTCCGAGCCACAGTGCGAGGGCCGTAGCGGTCTCGTCATGGTCGGGGCGGTCCTTGCCGGCGAGGTCGGCGAGGGTCCAGGCGAGTCTTAGGACGCGGTCGAGGCCGCGGGCGCTCAGCGCGCCCGAGTCCAGGCAGGCTGTCACGGGCTTCATCGCCTCGTCCGACGGGCGGTACTCGGCGTGCAAGGCCGTCGACGGGATCTCGGCGTTCGTACGCCAGGGAGTGCTGGACAGGCGTTTGGCGGCTCGCTCGCGGGCGACGAGGACGCGTTGGGCCACGGTCTTGCTCGACTCGACGAACTGGCGGTCGGCCATCAGCTCGCGTCTGGAGGAGCGGGCCACGGTGACCTTCATGTCGATGCGGTCGAGCAAGGGGCCAGAGAGTCTGCCGAGGTAGCGGCGCCTGACCACGGGCGTGCACTGGCAGGTGTCGGTGTTGTCCTGAGGCTGGGCGCATGGGCAGGGGTTGGCGGCCAGCACCAGCATGAACCTGGCCGGGAACGTGACGGAACCGGCCGACCTGGACACCGTCACACGGCCCGACTCCAGCGGTTGACGTAGCGAATCGAGCACGTGGCGGGGGAACTCGGGAGCCTCGTCCATGAACAGGACACCCCTGTGGGCAAGGGAGACCGCACCGGGACGTACCACGGTGCTGCCGCCGCCCACGATAGCGGCGGCGCTGGCCGTGTGGTGCGGGCTGACGAACGGTGGCCTGTTCACCATCGGACTGTTGGGCGGGAGGACGCCCGCGACGGAGTGAATGGCCGTCACCTCGAGAGCGTGATCCAGCTCGAGGTCGGGGAGGAGGGTGGGCAGGCGTTCCGCCAGGAGGGTCTTGCCCGTGCCGGGCGGGCCGAGCATCCAGAGGTTGTGGCCGCCGGCCGCGCAGATCTCCAGCGCACGGCGGGCCACCGGCTGGCCCACCACGTCGGACAGGTCGACCGCCGGAGGAGCAGTGGACGGTATGGGGTCGAGGAGGTCCTGTGCGAGAGCCTCTGGCGGTTCCTCACCCCGTCGTAGCCACTCAACGAGCTGGCGCAGGTCGGCGACCGGCACCACCTTGACGTCAGGTACCAGCGCCGCCTCCGCCGCGTTGGCCGACGGGATCACGACGGTGACGTCGCCGTGCTCGGCCGCGCCAAGCACGGATGGGAGAACGCCGCGTACGGGCCTCAACCTCCCATCGAGCCCGAGCTCGCCCAGGAAGAACGGCTCGACGATGCGCTCAGCGGGGACCACGCCGGCCGCTCCCAAGATCGCTATGGCGATCGCGAGATCGAACTGACTGCCCCGTTTCGGGAGGCTGGCGGGGAAGAGACTCACCGTGATGCGGGCGTCGGGCCAGGGATAGTGGCTGTTGACCATCGCGGACCTGACACGTTCGCGGGCCTCGCTCAAGGCTGTGTCGGGAAGGCCGATGAGGTGGATTCCGGCCAGGCCGTTGCCCACGTCGGCCTCCACCTCGACGGTGCGGCCGGTGACGCCCACCAGGGCCACGCTGCGGGTGCGCGCCACTGCCATCTAGACCGCCCCCCGAACGTGACGCAGGGAGTAGTCGCCCGCGAAGCGTTCCAGAGCGATCACGTCGACTCTGACCGCGTGGAAGGTGCGCGGCTGGCCGGCCAGCCACTTGGCGGCCAGCATGCGCAGTCTGGTCAGCTTGGACGGCCGTACCGCCTCGAGTGCCGTGCCGTGGGATCGGCTCGATCTGGTCTTGACCTCCACGACGACCAGGGTGTCGCCATCTTCGGCGATGACGTCGATCTCGCCGTAGCGACAGCGCCAGTTGCGCTCGATGATCTTCATTCCTTCGGCTTCGAGATAGTCGACGGCTAGTTGCTCGCCGTGTCTGCCGAGTTCGTTCTTCGCGGCCATGTGCCACCTCCGGGCACCGACCTTCGCGCAGGTGGGATAGGGCTAGCGAGGCCGAACAGCGTTCTGGGGATTGTGGCCTCTGGGGAGGTGGCGGGCTGTGGATAGAAGACCGTCCGCGGCCCGGCGTCCATCTGTCCATCCGTCCATCTGTCTATCCGTCCACCTGTCTATCCGTTCGTCTGTCTATCTGCCTCTTGCCTGGATGCCACTGTCTGCTCGTCTCTTGTGGCGCACAGTGCAGCCAAGGGCATGCGGCAATCCGGCCTCAAAGGGCGACGAAAATCCGGCCTTGCAGGGCGAAGGCGAAGGAATCGGCAGGGGCTAAGGATTGTGCAGGACTAAGGACTGTGCAGGACTAAGGACTGTGCAGGACTAAGGACTGTGCAG
>NZ_QNFZ01000157.1 GCF_003313395.1 Nonomuraea lactucae
CCAGCAGCGCGGCGGCGGCCCGGCGCGCGCCCGCGTGCAGGTCGCCGGCGGTGTGCGCGAGCGCGCCCGGCTTCATCGGGGCGAGCAGGTCGATGTAGTCCTCCGGGCCGTGCGCCTCCGGTGGTCCGGTGACGATGAACACCCCGGCCACGAAGCGGAGCGCGGCCATCACCTCGGCCCGCTCGGCGGCCGTGTTGAGCGGCCGGCTCGGCCCCTTCCAGGCGCGTACGCGAGGATCGTCCTCGATGCCCACGACCAGCGGCAGCCCCCGGTCGGCGACCGCGCCCAGGTAGCGCACGTGGCCCACGTGCAGGATGTCGAACACGCCGGTGACGACCGCCGCCCCGGGCTGGGTGTGGGGCTGCACCCAGACGGCCTCCAGGCTGCTCACGCGGGCACCCTCCTCGTCGATGCGTCGATCCGCAGACTACTCGGTTCGCCGGAGCGCCCGTGCGGGTGACCATGGGAAAGGGCATTCCTACCTTTTGGCGATATCTCTTGCGGTGGGGTGGCGCGTCTCACTACGTCGCCGGAATCGGGGAGGTCGCCGTGACACCACCACACACGCACAACACCGTCCAGAACCCCGACCGGTATCCCGATCGGCCCACTGTGGGCCCCACTGTGCGCCCCACGGAACGGCACTCCCAGCCGCCCGAGGGCACCGGCGCAGGTGCGGGGCCGGGCACGGGGAGCGGGGAGACGGGGAGCACGGGCACGGGGAGCGGGGAGACGGGGAGCACGGGCACGGGGAGCGGGGAGACGGGGAGCACGGGCACGGGGAGCGGGGAGACGGGGAGCACGGAGACGGAGGCGGGAGCGGGCATGGAAGTCGGCGCGGGTGCGGGGACGGGGGCCGGGGAGCGGTGGGGACCGCGAGCCGGGCGGAGGGCGGCGATGCGGAACGGAAGGGGACGGGACGTGCTGGTGCGGTTTCCGGGGGTGCCGTCACAGGTGTCGCGGGTGCGGAGGCTGGTCACGGCGGCGCTCGGCCGCGACCACCCGCTGTACGACGACTGCGTGCTGCTCGCCAGCGAGCTGGCCACCAACGCGATCCTGCACTCCCGGTCGGGCGCGGGCGGGTGGTTCACGGTGGCGGTGCGCGCCTCCGGCGCCATGGTCCGGGTGTGGGTGGCCGACGCGGGGTCCGACGGGCCGCCCTGCGCGTGCCGTAACGGATCGCGGGCCACCGGCGGGCGCGGCCTGCCCCTGCTGGAGGCGCTCAGCCACCGCTGGGGCCTCAGCCGTGCCAACGGCGCGACCACGGTCTGGTTCGAGCTGGCCGCGAAGGCCGCCGCGTGGAGGTGACCGGGCTCCAGGTCAGGTCCGGCGACTTCACCCCCGGGCGCGGGGCGGGCGGTCAGGTGTCGAGGCGGCACAGTCCCTCGGCGAGGGCCTTGGTGGTGAGCCGGGTGCGGCTGTCGCAGCCGAGCTTGGCGAAGATGTGCTCCAGGTGGGTCGTCACCGTGCGGACGCTGAGCACCAGGGCCGCGGCGATCTGCGGGTTGGAGTCGCCGGCGGCGACCCGGGTCAGCACGTCCACCTCCCGGCCCGTCAGCTCGTACGGCAGCGAGCAGGGCCGCTCGGCCACCAACGCGCCCTGGAGCGAGCCCTGGAAGCCGACCCCGGCGCGGATCAGGCGCAGCTCGTGCCAGCCGCCGCCGCGGTCGAGCCAGAGGCCGTGGCGGCTCAGCTCCCGCGAGTCGATGAACGCCCGGGCGAGCGCCGCCAGCCCCGGCTCGTCGAGCAGCGTCGGTGAGACGGTGGCGCCGGGCACGTCGCGCCGCGTGCCGACCCGGTCGAACGCCACCGCGTGGAACCCGCTCGGCAGGCCGACCGGGTCGATCACCCACCTGGTCAGGTCGGTGACGTGGGCCAGCATGGGGGCTACGGCGGTCACCAGCGAGCCGGTGCTCTCGGCGAAGGAGTCTCTGGCCGCCAGGTGCAGCAGGCCCGTGTAGCGGCCCCCGGCGAGGAACAGCGGAGCGGTCAGCCCGGCCCGCCAGCCGTAGGGGGCGAGGTGGCGGCGGAAGTAGCGCTCGGTGCCTGGCTCGGGCATCGCGACCGGCGCGCGGGTGGCCAGAGCGCGGCGGTAGGCGTCGAGCCCGGTGTATTCCTCGGCGGCGTCGCCGTCGATGCGCCGGTGGCCGTCGGCGAAGACGCTGTGGTGGCGGGCGGTGGCCGGGTCGAACGCGACGAACTCGTAGGCTTCGAGCGGGACCACCCGCCGCAGGGCGGCCATCGCGCCGTGCGCGCCACCCCCGCCCGCGACCTCGTAGCCGACCTCGGCGAACGCCTGCAACTGGCGGACGCTCAAGGTGATCTCGGCCACGATCCTTTATATCCCGCCCGATCCCGGCGCGGGCGCGCTGACGCCGGGCGCCGGGCATGATCGCGTAATCTTTGCTCCCATGACCGCTCCCATGACCGCCGACCGGGTAGCGAGGAGAGTGACGGACCTGCTGGCGCCGCAGGTGCTGGTCATCGCCATGCCGCCCGCCGTGGGGCTGGCCGAGCGGGGCTGGAGCGGCGCGGTGTGGGGGCTGCTCGCCTCGCTGCTCTGCGGCGGCGTGCCGACCGCGGTGATCGCGATCGGCGTGCGGTCGGGACGGCTCGACTCGCATCACATCGTGGACCGGGCGCGCCGCACCGGGCCGCTGCTCGCCGCGGTGGCCGCGGTGCTCGTCGCGCTCCTGCTGCTGGTTGTGCTGGGGGCGCCGAGGCTGCTGGTGGCGACGGTGACCGCGATGCTCGCCGCCCTGGCCGTGACCGTGCCCGTCACGCTGCGCTGGAAGATCTCCTTCCACGCCGCCGTGTCCGCGGGCACGGCGGTGGTGCTGGCCCACGTGCTGCCGCCCGTGCCCACGGTGGCCGCCGGAGCCGCCGTCGTGGCGCTGGTGTGCTGGGCCCGGGTACGGCTGGCGCACCACACGCCCGGCCAGGTCGTGGCCGGAGCTCTGGCGGGCACGCTCGTCACCTGGGCCACGCTGGCGGCGTTCGGCGTGGAGCGGTAAGCGATCGGGAACGGTGCGTCAGGCGGCGCGGCGCCGTGGTGAGCCGTCGAGGACCGCGCGCAGCACGTCCGGCTTGTTGGTGATGATGCCGTCCACCCGCTGGGCGGTCAGGCGGCGCATGGTCGCCGGGTCGTCCACGGTCCAGGTGAACACCCGCATGCGCAGGCCGTGGACCCGGCCCACGTACGCGGAGGTGACGGCGTGGTGCGGCGGGTTGATCTGGTCGGCGAACGCGGCCAGCTCCGGTAGCCGCTCGACCGGCGGCGTGCCGAGGAGGCCGACCGGGACGCGCGGCATGATCCGGTGGAACCTCCGTATGGAGTCCCAGTCGAAGGACTGCACCACGAGCCTGCCCGGAGCGAGCAGGGCGGGGTCGCGGCGGAGTTCGGCGGCGACGCGGGCCTCGATGCCAGGGTAGAGGTGCGGCGCCTTGACCTCGAGGAGCAGGCCGAGCCCGCTGCCCCGCATGGCGCGCAGTGTCTCGCCCAGCGTGGGCACCCGCTCGCCGTCGTGCCCGCGGCCGAACCACGAGCCCGCGTCCAGCCTGCGGATCTCGGCCAGCGTGAAGTCGCCGACCCGCCACGGCGCCCGGTCCGGGAAGACGGTCTCGGCGTCGGTGGTGCGGGCCAGCGTCGTGTCGTGCATGAGGATCAGGTGGTGGTCCGCGGTCTCCTGGACGTCGAGCTCGTACATGTCGGCGTCCTGTTCGGCGGCCAGGCGGAAGGCGGCGACGGTGTTCTCCGGCGCGTACGCGGACGCGCCGCGGTGGGCGACGTTGACGGGCCTCGGCGCGGTGGCCGCGGTGACGGGCACGGCGAGGGAGGCGGCGGCGGGTGTGGTGGCCGCGGGGGTGGCGGCGCAGAGGAACGACAGGGTGAACGACAGGGTGAACGACAGGGTGGTCGTGGTGACGAGGCCGAGTCGGCGGAACATGAGGCTCCTCGGGTTCGGGGCTGGCCTGCGATCCGAAACCTGACCATGGCGCATGACGGCGAGTCGATATCCGGGTGACTTGGGGATGCCGGGAGAGTGAGCATCGCGATGCGCGGACCCGGCGGTGTGAGCGGCGGAACGGCCGGACCGGCGCGAGCCGTAACCATCGCCGCCGTCTCCGCGATTACCAGACGAGGGGAAACGGTGGCGCCCCGTGATCGCCGTTCTCCCGACAGCCTCGGAGGAGCGTGTGGCGACCGGCGGGAAGGGCGGAAGACGTGACCACCCGTCCACCGGACCGTCCGTGGTTCCTTCCGCCGGCCCCGGCCAGGTGACGCGCCACACCGAGGAGCGCATGGCCCGGATGATCGCCTACACGCGGGCGGGCACGACGCCGTTCGTCTTCATCCCGCTGCTGGGCTGGGACCACCTCCAGTACCCCGTCATCTCGGTCCTGTCGGCGGTGGCCGCCGCGGCGGAGGCGACGTGGTTCTTCAGGCGGGTGTGGCGCTCCGGCGACCTGCGCGACCCCCTGCTCATCTGGGGTGACGTCGCCTTCTGCGTCGCGGTCATGCTGATCGGCACCCGGGCGGCGTTCCCGGCCGACCGGAACGTGATCACCACCGAGTTCCTCCCGTTCAGCCTGGTCGCGTCGGCGGCCATCGGGCTCGGCCTGGGGTTGGGCAGGAAGGCCGTGCCGGGGCTGGTCGCGCTCTGCACCTCGTGGATGATCGCGCTCCACCCGTACTTCGCGTTGAAGCTCGTCTCCGACCTCCTGGGGTTCCTGCTCTGGTACTGCATCGCCCTCCTCATCGGCCGGGAGCTGCGTACCCTCGCCGAGGCCAACGAGCGGGCCCAGGAGGCGACCCGGCGGGCCGAACGGCTGCTGGCCGAGCAGGAGCGGCTGACGATGATCACCCGCCACAGGGAGCTGACCCACCGCGAGATCCACGACCACCTGCTGCCCATCGTCGACCACGTCGCCGCCGGTCAGCTCGTCGATCCGGGGCTGGCCCGCGCGGCCAGGCTGGGAGCCCACCGGGCGCGGCGCTTCATCATGGATCCGCGCGCCGTCACCGGCCTGCCGTTCGAGCAGCTCATGGAGGAGGTCTGCGATGTCTACATCGACCGGGGACTCGCGCTGACCTCGGTGATCCTGGTGGACAGCGATCCGCCTCAGGAGGTGGGGGAGGCCGTCGCCGCGGCGGTCCGCGAGGCGCTCACCAACGTGCTCAAGCACGCCGGGGAGGACGTGCGCGTCAACCTGTTCGTGGAGTCCGGGGCGGACGGCGTGGAGGTGGTGATCCGGGATCGCGGCCGCGGCTTCGCCGCCACGGCGGTGCGGCCCGGCGGCGGGTTCCTCAACACGTTCGCCGCCGTCGCCCGGCACAACGGCGAATGCCTCGTCACCTCGGAGCCCGGGGCCGGGAGCCGGGTGACGATCCGCTGGCCGAGAGAAGCCGATGCCGAGTAGAGCGTCCGCAAAGATGATCATCATCGATGACCATCCGGCCGTCACGGAGTCCATCACGCTGCGCCTGATGGACGCGGGGTTCGCCGTCCTGCCTCCGGTGACCGGCGTGGACGGCATCGACTGGGCGCTGGCCCCGGACGTCGCCATCTGCGACCTGCGGCTCCTGCCCGGCCTGTCCTGGGGGAGCGCCATCGGCCATCTGGCCGGGCACGGCTGCCGGGTGCTCGCCATGTCCGGCGTGGCCACCCCGGAGCAGGTGCTCGACGCGATCGAACAGGGCGCGCGGGGGTTCGTGGAGAAGACGTCGGCGCCCGCCGAGTTCGTCTCGGCCGTCGACGCCGTCGTGGAGGGGCACCACCACGTGTCGGCGCGGCTGGCCGGCTACATCCTGGAGGACGTCCGGCGCCGCCCGCTCGCCGACGGTGACCTCGGCCCCGCCGAGCTCAGGGTCGTCAGGGCCCTCGCCCAGGGAGACAGCCCCTCGGAGGTCGCGAGGGGCGCCGGCGTCGCCGAGGCCGACGTGCACGCCGTGATCGCGCGCGTCTTCGACGTCGTACGGCGCCGCCGCAGGGACCGCAGGTACCGGCTCACGGAACGGGAGCGGGAGATCGTCCGCCTGGTCGGCCACCTCGGCATGACCCGCCACGAGGCCGCCCGCGAACTCGGCGTCGGCGAGGACCGCGTCTCCGACCTCCTGGGGACCGTGCGTGACAAGTTCGTGGCCTGCCACCCGGGCGAGAGCCGCAACCTGGCCCCGCTGAGCGCGGCCATCCGATGGGCCAACGAGCTGGGGATGCTCTGATAACACGAGTCCGCCCGTCCGGCAATCCCCAGCTTTCCGGGGCTGACGGGACCGTTCCAAGCCCCTGTACAAAACAGGCACAGACGGGTGGACCGGGAGGGCACACATGAGAACGAGGCATTCCATCGTCAAGCCTGGCCGCTGGGCGCGCTCACTCGCCACGCTGGTCCTGTTAACCGGCTCCGGCCTGCTCGCGACCGCCCCGCCGGCGAGCGCGCGGGCGGGTGCGGCGCTGGTGCTGCGGGCCGGCACGGTCACGCGGTTCGTGCAGGTCAAGGGCCTGCCCTCGGCGCGCGCCCGGGCGTTCAACCGGGTCAGGAACGGGGTGTGGGTGTTCAACGACAACGGCACGTTCGCGTTCAACACCACGGACGTGCGCACCGACATCTATCCGCTGCGCGGCCGCTACCGGGTCAGTGGCCGGCAGGTGAGCTTCGCCGCGAACGGCGCGGCGCGGATCGGCGGCAGCAGCGCCTTCGGCGAGATGATCGGCCGCGTCGACTTCAGCCGCCGGCCGGTGGTGATGACCTTCGACTGGGCCAACGGGGCCGGCTACGGCTCGGTGGTGAACAACCAGCGGTTCGGGGCCGGGGCCTCGTCCCACTACAGCGTCCAGCTCACCGTGGTCAACGGCTGACCGCGCGCCGTCCGGACCGGCCGGAGGAGGGGAGACGCCATGACGCGGACGGGCGGAGGGGACCACCCGCGCCCGGCGAACCCTCCTCCGGCCCCCGATGGAATAGGGGAGCGGGCGGGGCGGTTGGCTGGTGCATGGATGCCGCCAATCGTGGCCGGGTGCGCGTCGAGCGCTCGGCGAAGCGGGTGAGGACCCTCTTCGGAGGCCGCGTGGTCGCCGACACCACGCGGGCGCTGCTGGTGTGGGAGGCGCCCTACTACCCGACCTACTACTTCCCGCTGGAGGACGTCGCGGAGGCGGTGTTGCGGCCCGAGGGCACGACGAGGCACTCGCCGAGCCGGGGCGACGGCGAGGTGCACACGGTGAGCTCGGGGGGCGTGGAGGCGGCCGGGGCGGCGCTGGTGTACGCCGAGTCGCCGCTGGAGCCGATCCGGGGGCACGTCCGCTTCGGCTGGGACGCCATGGAGGCGTGGTTCGAGGAGGACGAGGAGGTCTTCGTCCACGCGCGCGACCCGTACACGCGGGTGGACGTCCTGCCGAGCTCGCGGCACGTGCGGGTCGAGGTGGACGGGGTGACCGTGGCCGATTCGCGCAGCCCGAGGATCCTCTTCGAGACGGGCCTGCCGGCCCGCTTCTACCTGCCCAAGACCGACGTGCGGCTCGACCTGCTCCGCCACACCGAGACCGTCACCCACTGCCCGTACAAGGGCACGGCCGAATACTGGTCTGTCGGCGGGCACGAGGATCTCGCCTGGTCCTACCCGAGGCCGCTGGCCGAGAGCCAGCGGATCGCCGGGCTGGTCTCGTTCTACAACGAGAAGGTCGACGTCTACGTGGACGGCGTGCTCCAGGAACGCCCGAAGACGAAGTTCGCCTGAAGGTCCTTCATTATAGCGCGGCCGGACGGCCGGCCACGATAAACGACGGCAATTCTCCGGCCTCCCACACAAAGGTCGCAGCGAGTTATCTTTAACCTCGGCGTGTTGCGGGCCCGCCATTTCCGGCGTTGGCTGGAACGTGAACGCGCACGAAAGGGGGGGACCCGTGACGGCCGAGGTCAAGTTCGTGAGGCTGCAGTGCCTCGAAACAGAGGACAACGGGGCGGACGAGGTCTATCTGCATTACAACGGCAGTCACCTCGCCGGAATTCACGACATCGAAACCGGCGGGCAATGGCAGCTCGACCTCGTGAAGCGCATCGACGGCGAGGCCCTGGTGTCGCTCTTCGACGAGGACGACATCGACGAGGACGACCATCTCGGAACCATTGTGATTTCCGAGTCGGAGCTCAATCAGGGACTCCGCTCCCAGACGTTCAACCTGGACGACGCCAACTATGTGCTCTTCTACCGGGTGCGGCCCTTCGAGGAGGACTGACACCGGCCGGCGACCGCCGCGGGCGACACCCTTTCACCGTCACGACGGTGGGAGGGTGTTCTCGCCGGTGAGAAGGCGGGTCAGCACCCGGGTGCCGAATTCCAGGCCCTCCACCGGCACGCGCTCGTCCTTTCCGTGGAACATGCCGAAATAGTCGAGGTCGGGGCGGAGCATGAGCGGCGCGAAGCCGTATCCCCTGATGCCGATCCTGGCGAACGACTTGGCGTCGGTGCCGCCGCTCATCACGTACGGCACCGGCCGCGCCAGCGGGTCCTCCGCGACCAGCGCGCCGGCCAGCTCGTCGAAGAACGCCGAGGGGTACGGCGCGGCGGGCGCGTCCTCCAGGTTCACGAACTCCCGCGTGATCTTCGGTCCGAGCAGCTCGTCCATCGTGGCCAGGAACTCCTCCTGCAGCCCAGGCAGGTAGCGGCCGTCCACGTGGGCGTGGGCCGTGGACGGCACCACGTTCACCTTGTAGCCCGCCTGCAGCATGGTCGGGTTGGCCGAGTTGCGGATCTGGCCCTTGAACAGCGTGCCCAGCGGGCCGAGCCGCGCCGCCTCCTCGTCCAGCCGGTCCAGGTCGATCGGCTTGCCGGTGATCTCCGACAGGTGCCGGATGAGCGCCGCGACCGACGGCGTGAGCCGTACCGGCCACTGGTGGGACGCCACCCGCGACAGCGCGTGCACCAGCGTCGCGACCGGGTTGTCCACCGCCGGCCGGGAGCCGTGACCGGCCACGCCGTGCGCCGTCAGCCTCATCCAGGCCGTGCCGCGCTCGCCGACGGCCACCGGGTAGACCCGGTGGCCGCCCGAGGTGACGCTGAACCCGCCGGACTCGCTGATCGCCTCGGTGACCCCGTCGAACAGCTCTCGGCGCTCGGTCACCGCGTGCCGCGAGCCGAGGTCGCCGGTCGCCTCCTCGTCGGCCAGGAACGCCAGCACCAGGTCGCGCTTGGGACGCAGGCCGCGCGCCCGCATGCCGAGCACGGTGGCGAGCGTCATCGCGCACGACCCCTTCATGTCGACCGCGCCCCTGCCGTACACGCAGCCGTCGGTGACCTCGCCGGAGAACGGGTGCATGCGCCACTCCGCCGGGTCGGCGGGCACCACGTCGAGGTGTCCGTGGATGAGCAGCGCGTCGGGGGAGTCGCCGTCGATCCGGGCGACGACCGTCGTGCGGCGCGGCGCCGCCTCGAACACCACCGGCTCCAGCCCCGCCTCGGCCAGCAGCGTGGCCGTGTACTCGGCCGCCGGGCGCTCGCCCGCTCCCGGGTTGGTGGTGTCGAACCTGATCAGGTCGGAACAGATCTCGGCGACGCTCTTCACGCTTCCCCCTGCGGTCTCCCCATCAGCACGAGCGGCGGCACCTCGGGCGTGTCGAATCCGAAGACCAGCCCGTAGAAGGCCAGCTCGGCCTCCAGCACCGCGACGATCGTCTCCTCCCGGCGCCAGCCGTGCTGCTCGCCCGGGTAGGTGAGCAGCGCCCACCGCTTGCCGTGCCGGTCCAGCTCGGCGACGAACCGCTCGGCCTGGCTGACGTCGACGATCGCGTCCTCCAGGCCGTGCAGCATGAGGCACGGGCCCGACGCACGCGCGGCGTGCAGCAGCGGCGAGCGGTCAGTGTAGCGCTGCCTGGCCTCCGGCAGCGGGCCGATGAGGCCGTCCAGATAGCGCGACTCGAAGTCGTGCGTCTCGCCCGCCCAGCTCTCCGGGTCGGTGATCGCGTAGTGCGCGACGCCGCCCGCGAACACGTCGCTGTGCACCAGCGCCGCGACCGTGGTCCAGCCGCCGGCGCTGCCGCCGCGGATGGCGATCCTGGCGGCGTCGGCCCGGCCCAGCTCGACCAGGCCCCGCGCCACCCGCGCGCAGTCCTGCACGTCCACCACGCCCCACTGGTGGCGCAGCCGCTCCCGGTAGGCCCTGCCGTAGCCGGTGGAGCCGCCGTAGTTGACCACGGCCACACCTAGGCCCCTGCTGGTGAAGTAGGCGATCTCCAGATCCAGCATGATCGGGTGGTTGCCGGTGGGGCCGCCGTGCACGAAGACGACGAACGGGGCGGGACCCTCGACGCCCGCGGGCGGGTAGAGGTGCGCGTGCACGCCGTCGATCGTCACCGCCTCCGGCGTGGGCAGCAGGTGCCGCTCGGGCACCGGCCTCGGCGCCGACACCGTCTCGTGCCCGCCGCCGTCGAGGTCGACGAGCCTCACCTCCAGCGGTGTGTACGGCGTCGCCGCCACCGCCGCCGCCACGCCCGCCGCGGCCGACACCGTCGGGGCCCAGTGGGTGGCGTCGCCGCCGATCTCCCGCAGCCCGCCGCCGTCGGGGTCGAGCACCCCCAGCCTGCGGCGGTCGGCGGTGCCGTGGACCACGACCAGCCGCCCGTCCGCGACCGCCATCGTGGTCAGGCCGGGCTTCCACGGCGGATGACCGAACTCCAGCTCCATCGGGGTCAGGTTGCGGCCGCCCGAGCCGTCGCGGCGGACGAGGTGGACGTTCCACCAGCCGCTCGGGTCGGTGACCGCGTACAGGCTGTCGCCGTCGCGCCACTCGGCCTGCGTGACCGACTCCTCCGGCCCGCCCGCGACCACCCGGTGCGGCCCCGCCGCGCCGTCGTCGCCGAGCGGGGCCACGCACAGCTCGGTGCCGTCCCAGGGCATGTTCGGGTGCTCCCAGCCGATCCAGGAGACGTGCCGGCCGTCGGGGGACAGGCGGGGGTTCATCACGAAGTGCTGCGCCTTGACGATCACCCGGACCGGGCCGCCGGAGAGCGGCACGGCGACGATGTCACGCGCGTCGCCGGTCTCGCGCACCGCCCACACCTCGTCGCGGCCGGGAGCCAGGTAGAGGTCGGCGTAGCGGGACGGGCCCTCCGGCGTGAGCGGCACCGGGCCGCCGCCCCCGTCGAGCCGGTGGAGGCGCTGGTCGGCCCATTCGGTGAACACCAGGCCGCCGCCCGGCAGCGGGCGCCAGGAGCGGCCGCCGTACTCCACGACGCGGTTGCGCGCGTTCCACCCCTCCGGCAGCGCGTCGACGAGGGTGCCGTCCGGCAGCCGCCGCACCACGCACCGCCTGCCGCCCTCGCGCGGGCGCGGCTCGTCCCACCACACCTCCACGCCCCCGGGCGTGGCCAGGGCCTCCACCCACTGGGGGCCGCCGTCGATGCGCGCCACGTCGATCGGCCGAATGCCCATGCCACCACCCGTCACCATCGCGAGCCGTCCCGGACCGTCGTCACCAGTTGCCCTCGGAGCGGGGCAGCGGGGTCCCGGGCGGATGGAGGACGTAGACCACGCCCCCGCTGCCCGAGCCCCTGAGCCACACGTTCTCGAACGCCGCCCGCGGGTAGACCCTGCGCACGTCCGCGTCGCACGGCGCGGCCGGATCGTTGACCACGACGTCGCCCTCGGCGGTGAAGCCGATGACGACCATGATCGACCCGGCCGTCGAGTAGCCCGCGCCCGGCAGCTCGTGCGCCCTGAACGACTGCGATGTGATCACCGGGATTCCCGCGCGGACGAACGCCTCCAGCTCTGTCGCGGACCTCAGCCGCGTCACGAACCCGCGCAGTCCGTACGTGCCCGCGTAGGCCACGTTGAACGGCCAGTTGCCGGTGCCCTGGTAGCTGGTGTCGTAGGTGCCCCTGGCCGCGTGGTCCACCGCCGGGCACGGGTCGCCGGCCCCCACCCAGGCCAGCTCCTCCGGCGCCGGGCCGCGGCCCCAGAAGCCGAGGACCATCGCCGCGCAGGCGGGCGCGCACCAGTTGGCGCCGCCGCCGTCGTACTCGGGGTGGTGTCCGGCGTGCTCGTGCTGGGAGTGGCGGGGGACGGCCAGCTCCACGGCGCCTGCCGTACCGGGAGGGCTGGGCGCGGGCGGGCGCCGCGGGACGGCGGAGGCCATCACGCACAGCGAGTCCACCCGCGCGCCCGCGCCGTGCCGCGTGACCCGCGCCTCGAACGCCACCACCGGCCGGCGCGCCACGAACGTGTCGACAGCCACGTCACCGTCGTCGTCTCCCTGGCCGGGGACCGAGGTGCGCGGCGCGCCGTGCTCGGACCAGCGGCCCATCACGTACCACCTGGTGAGCCCGCCGGTCGCGGTGCGGGCCCGCAGCTCCACCTCGATCCACGCGCCGGGCGGGGTGCGCGCCGTCCACGAGGGGACGAGCTGCGTGGCGGCGAAGCCGATCGGGATCTCGCCGCTCGTCCACACCGCCGGCGCGCCGGTCGCGCCGGGCGCGCCAGTGAAGGACACGCCGGCGGAGGACACGGCGGCGGAGGACACGGCGGCGGAGGACACGGCGCAGCGGGTGAGCGCGACGCGGGCCAGGTCGACGGTGAGCACCAGGCACATTGTGGTTTCGCCCTGTCTGTCGCGCATCGGAAGGTTTACGTAACTGCGGCGATGACGGGGCGGCATCCGCCCGGCTAGAGGTAGAGGCCGGTCGACTCGTCGGCCGACGTGGCCGGGACGGCGCGGCCGGACCGGGCGGCGTAGAGCTCGGCCAGCGTGGCGCCCCCGGGGCCGACCCCCTCGGCGGCGCCGAGCCAGCGGACGGCCTCCTCGTGGGTCAGCGGCCCGACCTCCACCTGGGCCAGGCAGCGGCCCGGCCGGACGACGGCGGGGTGCAGGCGCGCCAGGTCCTCGTTGGTGGTGATGGCGACCAGCACGTCCCTGCCCTGCCCGAGCAGCCCGTCGGTGAGGTTGAGCAGCCTGGACAGGCCCTGCCCGGTCTGCGCCTTGGCCGCCGCGCTGATGAGCTCGTCGCAGTCTTCCAGCACGAGCAGCCGCCAGCGCTGCCTGTCGTCGCCGTCGCCGTCGCAGTCGTGGCCGACCGCGACCTCCATGAGGTAGCCCGGGTCGTTGAACAGCCGCTCGGGATCGAGCACGCAGTCGACCTGGCACCAGGACTGCCACTGCTTGGCCAGCGAGCGCAGCAGCGTCGTCTTGCCGGTGCCGGGCGGGCCGTGCAGGAGGATGAGGCGGCCGTTCACGTCGTCGGGCGTGATCGCCATCAGGCTGTCGAGCGAGCGGCGCGCCCGGGCGGAGTAGTTGCCGCTGATCTGGCGCCAGGGCTGGGCGGTGATCGGCTTGCCGGAGCGGACGCTGCCGTGGGTGCCGTGCCACCAGAAGCCCATCTCGACGTGGTCGGTGTCGGGCGTGGGCTCCTCCGCGCCGTCGGTGCTCTCCTTCAGCACCGAACGGGCGAGCTCCTCGCTGACCGCCGTGACGCTGACCGTCGCCGTGCGGTTGCGATGCCGCACGACGCGCAGCGTCCAGCCGTCACCGCAGATCAGGCGGGACTCCGAGCCGTCGTCGACGTGCGCGCTGCGCACCACGCGGCCGGTGGCGGGGGCCAGCGCGGCATCGGGGCGCACCCGCTCCAGGTCGGCCTGGCGCGACCACGGCTGGACCCCGGTCGCGAACGGCGACAGCGCCAGGGCGTCGATGACGTCGACGGCCGAGTCGGCGTCGTCGATCCAGATCCGCATCGGAAGGTCGGGGGAGTCGGGGCTGGGGAAGGGCACCTCCTTGAGCACAGACATAACTCTAATGATCCGAGCGCCCGAACGTGGTGTCGAATGGGTTTTGCGCATGGCGCCATCGCCGGACAGATCCACCTGTACCTTGTTGCGTTGGTCAAATCTGTCTGTAGGCGGAGGTACGGGGTGGCAGGGGCGACGTTACGTGAGCGTGCGCGTTACTGGTTCGACAACACGATGTCCAGGGGGACGGTCTCGCTGGTGGGCTGGCTGGCGATCGTGTCCGTGGCGCTCATCATGGCGGTGACCGGGCTCACCCTGTGGCTGGCGCCCCGGGAGCCGGAGGGCGCCGCGGGGCCGGGCCAGGTGCTCTGGATCGCGCTCATGCACGCGCTCACCCCCGGCAAGCTCGCCAGCGACAAGGGGTCGATCGCCTACATGGCGGTCATGTTCGCCGGGTCGCTGGGCGGCCTGTTCATCGTGAGCATGCTCGTCGGGCTCCTCTCCAACGGCCTGCGGGAGAAGGCGGACCGGCTGCGCAGGGGGCGCTCGCGGATCGTCGAGAAGGGCCACACGGTGGTGCTCGGCTGGTCCGACCAGGTCTTCACGATCGTCAGCGAGCTGGTGAAGGCGCAGGCCAGCCACCCCGGCTCGGTCATCGCCGTGCTCGCCGAGCGCGACAAGCTCGACATGGAGGAGCAGATCCGCGAGCACGTCGGCGACCTGGGCAGGACCCGCGTGGTCTGCCGCAGCGGGCGGCCCACCGAGCCGCGCGACCTGACACTCATGAACCTGGCCGGCGCCTGTTCCGTCGTCGTCCTCTCACCCGACGGCGAGGACCCCGACGCGCACGTGATCAAGATCCTGCTGGCGCTGGCCAAGCGCGAGGGGGCGCACCCGCCGGTGGTGGCCGCCGTCGCGGCCACCCGCAACATCCCGGCCGCCCGCCTGGCCGGGGGCGGGGAGGTGCACCTCGTCGACTCCGACGACACCGCCTCCAGGCTCATCGTCCAGTCCTCCCGCCAGTCGGGCATGTCCGTGGTCTGCATGGACCTGCTGAACTTCGACGGGGGCGAGATCTACATGCGCCCGGGCGCCGAGGTGGCCGGCCGGACGTACGGGCAGGCGCTGGACGCCTACGAGACCGCCAGCGCCATCGGCCTGCGCGGGCCGTCGGGCGTCACGCTCAACCCGCCCATGGACACCCCCATCACGGCCGGAGACCAGGTCATCGTCATCGCGCAGGACGACTCCCGGATCCGCCTGGCCGCCCGCGGGCCCGCCGTCGACGAGAGCGCCCTCGCCGTGGCCGAGCGCGCCGCCCCCCAGGCGGAGCGCACGCTGCTGCTCAACTGGAACGGCCGGGCCGGCCAGATCATCCGCTACCTGGACGCCTACGTGGCCCCCGGCTCGGTGCTGGAGATCGCCGCCGACCACCCCAGGGCCGGCGCGAACCTGGACGGCCTGCGCAACCTCACCGTGAACGTCAAGGACTGCGACACCACGGACAGGTACGCGCTGGAGTCGCTCGGCGTCGGCCTCTACCAGCACGTCGTCCTGCTGTCCGACGACCGTTTCACCCCGCACCACGCCGACACCCGCACGCTCATGACGCTGCTGCAGCTGCGCGACATGCAGCGCGTGCTCGGCGAGCGCTACTCGATCGTCAGCGAGATGCACGACGAGAGCAACCGCGTCCTGGCCGAGGTCACCGAGGCCGACGACATCGTGATCAGCGACACCGTCATCGGGCTCCTGCTGGCCCAGCTCGCCGAGAACCGGCACCTCGCCGACGTCTTCGGCTACCTCTTCGACTCGCGCGGCTCGGAGATCTACCCGCGTCCCGCCTCCTCGTACGTCAGGACGGGCGCGAAGGTGACCTTCTCCACCGTCGTCGAGGCCGCCCGGCGCAGGGGCGAGACCGCGATCGGCTACCGCGACGCCACCGGGCTCAACAGCCCGCCGCACTACGGCATCGTGCTCAACCCGCCGAAGGGACGGCCGATCATCTTCAAGGAGGGCGACTCGGTCATCGTGCTCGCCGAGCGCTAGGGAGCTCCGGCCGCGGCCGATGCCCAGTTTCGCATGGATGGTGGCGGAATTTCCGGTGTCGGCTAGCGTGCGAGGAGTGAGGACCATCGACTGGGTGGACGGGGCGATCGAGCTCGTCGACCAGACGCGGCTGCCCGACGAGTGCGTCACGGTCCGGATCACCGCCGTCGAGGAGCTGATCGACGCCATCCGGCGGCTGGCCGTGCGCGGGGCGCCCGCGCTCGGCGTCGCGGGCGCGCTCGGCGTCGTGCTGGCGGGGGACGACCAGGACGCCATCGCCCGGCTGCG
>NZ_QNFZ01000011.1 GCF_003313395.1 Nonomuraea lactucae
CCGCGGCCGGCTAGCCGCCTCTAGAGGGCCTTCAGGCCGTTGATCACTTCCTGGAGCAGGTTCTCGGTGGTCGCCGTATCATTAAAAAACGGCGGCCGTACCGTGACCAGCCCGTGGTGGAGCAGGTCGCCGAGGAGCACCCGGACCACGCCCACCGGCAGGTCCAGCTCGGCGGCCACCTCCACGAGCGGTCTGCTCTGGCCGGTGACGCAGCCGATCAGCCGCCGGTGCTGGACGCTCAGCTCCGCCTTGGCGGGCACCGGGAGTCCGCTCGCGGCGACGCTCGCCAGCAGGTCGATCCGGGGAGCGGACGATCTGGTGCGGCCACGGGCGACCGCGTACGGCCGTACGACCGGCCCGGCCTCCTCGTCGACCCACTCGTGCTCGCGGCTCACGACTGAGATCCCCCATCCTGATCGCTGTCCTGCCGCCCGCGTTGCCAGCCCGACTGGAGGGAGGAGAGCAGCGCCCTGGTCTCCTCGGGCGAGCGCTCGTCCGGTGCCGCGAGCTCCTGCTCCCTGAGCTGCGGGGCCAGGTTGGCCTTGCGTTGCCGGCGCGGCAGTTCCGGTCCCGAGTCCTGCTGCGGCCCGAGTTGCGGCTGGGGCTGTTGCTGCGGCGCCGGTCCGCGCCTGGAGGTCCGGATCCGGCGCGGCAGCCCGCCGGGGCCCGCTCCGCGCCTCTCCGGTGAGTCGGACCCTGGCGCGCCGTCCATCAGGCCCGAGGCATCCCCGGACGCGCCATACAGGCCCGAGGCATCCCCGGACGCGCCGATCTGGGCCGCGTCGTCCCTGACCACCGAGACGGACACCGTCTCGAGCTCGGGCATCTCGACCGGGAGCGGCAGCATCTCGACCAGAGTCGCGGGCACCAGGACGATCGCGGTGGTCCCGCCGTACGGGGAGGGCTTGACCGTCACCGAGATGCCGTGCCGGGCCGCGAGCATGCCGACCACCGCGAACCCCAGCTGCTCGGTCTGCGACGGGTCGAAGTCGGGCGGGCTGGCGAGCCGCTCGTTGATGAGGCGGCGGATCTCCGCGGGCATGCCGAGGCCGCGGTCCTCGACCTCGACGGCGAAGCCCCGGCCCACCAGCTCGCCGCGGATGGACACCTCGTTGCCGGGCGAGGAGAACGTGGTGGCGTTCTCGATCAGCTCGGCGAACAGGTGCATGAGGTCCGCCACGGCCGTGCCGGAGAAGCCGTACTCGGGCATCGGGTAGACCCGGACCCGGGTGTACTCCTCGACCTGCGCGGCGGCGCCGTTCAGCACGTCCTCGACCGAGATGACGCCGCGCCAGCGCCGCCCGGCCGCGCCGCCGGACAGCAGCACCAGTCCCTCCGCGTGGCGGCGCATGCGGGTGGTCAGGTGGTCGAGCTTGAACAGCCGTTCCAGCGCCTCGGGCTCCTCGGTCTCGCGCTGCATGTCGTCGAGGAGCTTGAGCTGGCGCTGCAGCAGCGACTGGCTGCGCCTGGCCAGGTTGCGCAGCGCCTGGGCGACGCCCTCGCGCAGCCGGGCCTGCTCGACCGCCGTGTCCACGGCGGTGCGCTGCACGCTGTCGAACGCCGCCGCCAGGTCGGCGACCTCGCTGGTCGCCTTGTCGGCCACCGTGATGGGCGGCGCCTCGGCCTCCACGTCCACCGGCTCGCCCTTGCGCAGCCGTTCCACCACGCCGGGCAGCCTGATCTCGGCCAGGTCGAGCGCGCCGCGGCGCAGCCTACCGAGGTCGAGGGTGACACGCCGGCCGACGCGGATCGACACGATGACGGAGACCACGACCGCCATCAGCCCGAGCACGCCCGCCACCGCGGCGCGCACGAAGATCTCGACAGCGGCCGGCTTGATCTGGAGGAACAGCTTGCCGGCGCCGCTGCGGAAGGCGGTGATGTAGTCCTGCATCACCGGGTCGGCCAGCTCGCGCCACATGAGCACGTTGACGGGCTCGCCCGCGATGTACGAGTCCAGCGCCCGCTGCATCGTGGCGTAGCGGGAGGATGCGATGACCTTCTCGAACGGGGCCCGCAGGTCGGGGTCCAGGTTGGCCATCGCCGTGGAAAGCAGGTGCGTACGCGCCCCGTCGACCTCGATCAGCAGGTGCACGTCCTTCGTCGAGAGCTTGCCGTTCGCGGCGACGATGAGGGCGTTCTCGCGGCTCATCATCTCCCGCACCTCGTCGGTGAGCACCATGCCGTACGTCTGGCGGGTCAGGTCCGCGTCGGTGGTGATCGCGAACAGCGAGTAGACGTAGTGGACCAGGTCGGAGACGGACGAATACTCCCTGACCAGGGTCACGGCGCTCATCCTGCCGCTGTCGACCTGGCGCCTGATGTCCGGCAGCCGCTCGATCGCGTCCAGGGCGTCCTTCACCCGCCCCCGCATCTGGGGCGTCATCGCCGCCTGGCTGCTCTCCTGCCGGACCGCATCGGTGAGCCTGGTCCGCACCTGGTCGGTCCTGGCGCGGGCCCCCGCGAGCGGGGCCGGGTCGGCGACGATGCCGCCCAACCGTTCGGCGGAGGCGAGGCGTTCCTGCTGGAGCTCTCCGACGAGCGCGTTGGCGTGCTTGAGGACGCCGCTCCAGAGGGTCTGCGCCTTGAAGAGGCCGAAGGCGTCGCCGAAGGTGGTGCTCGCCGCGAAGACCCAGAGCACGACCAGGGAGACCAGGGGGATGACGAGCAGTGTCGAGATCTTGAACCTGATGGATCTGCCCGATGCCATGGTACCTGCTCCCGGATAGAAGATCGCCGGAGAGAATAGCACCGAAACAGGTCAGATTAAGATCAACTAGCGATAATTCTGTGATATGTCTGGAAATTAGCGGGCTCCTCGGACGTGGCTCGGGCCCACGCCAGCCGTACCAGCCAGGCGGCCAGAACCCCCAGCACGGCCACCTCCGCGCCCAGCAGCAACCGCTCCACCAGGCCGATCAGCACCCGCTCGCCCGGCAGCGCCACGTACGTGATCGCCAGCAGCCCGAACCCCCCGGCCAGCGCCAGCCACTCCACCACCCTGGCGACCGGCTTCCACTCCTCGGCGGCGGCCAGCCGCGGCACCATCAGCGCCGCCGCCAGCGGCAGGCTGACGAACGCCGCCACCGACGCGTACCGGTGAACCTGCGCGGTCACCGTCAGGTCCGCGCCGATCGGCGTGGTCGGCACGACCGCCGCCACCACCAGCGCCACCGACCAGACCAGCAGCAGCCGCTCCGGAAACCCCCGCACCGGAGCGCCCGCCGCCCGCAGCCCGCCCAGCAACACCAGCGACCCGAGGCCCATCACCGCCATCGCGACCTCCGTGACGCCCCCGCGGTCAGCCACGGCGTACTCGCTCACGGTCACGTTCAGCGGGTCGAGGTAGGGGTCCGGGCCGAACTGCCCGACCACGACAGCCACCACCGAGAACCCGATCGAGACGCACGCGCCCAGCGCCCACATCCCCGGCGACAACCTCGCCCTCACTCCGGTCATGCACCAACCCTCGCGTCCCGCCCCCTCCCCCGGCATCCGGCCCACCCCCACCGGATCCCTGATCCGCCCCCGGGGTCCCCTAGGGGTTTCCCCGACGCAGCGGAGCCCGCCTCCCCACGGCGACGTCTCGCCGCCGTCCGGCCGGGACTAACTCGGCCGGGTCAGTACGTGCGGGGCCGCCGCCGCGTAGCGGGCGCGGATCTCCGGCACCGGAGCGCCCTTGTACACGGCCGCTTCCTGGGACGCCCAGTCGACTTCGCCGTCGAGGAGCCAGGCGGCCTGGTAGGCGGCTCCGTCGGCCACGTACTCCCCCGGCGGCGGCGCGAGGACGGAACGGCCGAAGATCGTCGGGGCGATGCGGCGGACCGCCTCCGAGCGGGCGCCTCCCCCGATCAGCAGCACCCGCTCTGGGGCCACGCCGAGCGCGTCGAGGGCGTCGGCGAGGCCGCACAGCATGCCCTCGATCGAGGCCCGCGCCAGGTGGGCGGGGGTCGAGGTGGCCAGGGTCAGGCCGTGGAGCGAGCCGGTGGCCGTGGGGTGGTTGGGGGTGCGCTCGCCCTCCAGGTAGGGCACCATCGTGAGCCCGCCCGCGCCCGGCGGCGCCTGCAGTGCCAGGTCGCCGAGCCGGTCGAGGTCCACGCCGGCGAGGCGGGCCGCCGCGTCCATCACCCGGGCGGCGTTCAGCGTGCAGACCAGCGGGAGGAAGCGCCCCGTGGCGTCGGCGAACCCGGCGACCGCCCCGCTCGGGTCGGCGCTGGGCACGTCGGAGACCGCGAACACGGTGCCCGACGTGCCGATCGACACCACCACGTCCCCGGGCCGCGCCCCGACACCCAGCGCGGCGGCCATGTTGTCGCCGGTGCCCGGCGCGATCCGCATCCGCCCCTCGCGCCCTCCTCCCGGCCCGAACCCCGCGGCGCCATCGGTCGCAGACGCGCCCGCGCCCTCAGGTGGGGTCGTCACGGGCCGGTCCGTGGTCCCGGACAGGGCCGCGCCCGCGGGCGGGGGTGTGG